>NZ_JAAKOE010000013.1:0-130597 GCF_049171255.1 Aeromonas sp. 603757
TGAAAATCAAAAATTGTTTTGATGTTCGATGCTGTGAGTGCCCACACAGATTGCTTGATTCAAATTGTTAAAGAGCGTCACGCTTGTCGCGTTGAGGAGGCGCATATTACGCTTCTCACCTCGAAAGTCAAGCGATTGTTTTCGCTTTTCTTTCGGCGCCCACTTCGCTAGGAAGCTGGCTCATCAGGTTGGCGTGTTCCGCCGTGCTGGTAGGGGCGCATTATAGGGAGCCGCGCCGGGATGACAAGAGCTTTTTGCAAAAATGCGTTCGTTTGCTGAAAAAGCGAACTGAACGCCCCAAAACAGCCCCTTGGCACCTCTTTCATGCCGCTTTTTTGCTCAACCCTTCGCTTTGTGCCCGGATATAGTTGACCCAGCTGGTTGCCTTCTGCTGCCAGTTATCCTGTTGCTGCAGCTCACGGGCCAGTTCCAGCGCCTGGGCATACTGCTCCTTATTAAGGTGTGCCTGCACCAGCAGCGCTTTGGCACGATTGCCTTGCTCGCCTTTTACCGACTTGATGGCGGCGAGCTGGATCATGGCAGCATCAGTCTTGCCCTGTTGCAGCATCAGTTCGGCGGCGCGCATGGCAGCTTTGGGCTGACCATGTAGGCTGGCCAGCTGCTGCCAGCTATCAACTGCTTGTGACCACTCCCGGGCACCTTCCCACAATTGGGCAAGCAGTTGGCGATTTTCAGCACTTTGCTTCATCTGTCCCTTGGCCATGGCCGCTTCCAGCAGACGGGCACCACGATAAGGCAGCCCTTGCCAGGCATAGAGGCGGATCAGCTGATTGCGGGCAGACGCATCATCCATCAGTTTTCTGTCGATAGCTGTTTGCAGCAGAGCCAACGCCTGATCGCCACGTTTGGCGGAGAGGTTGAGCGACACCGCCTGCTGCCACCATTTACTCTCTTTGGGTTCGTGGCTGATCAACTCGGCCGCCTGATCGGCAGCCACGCCATAACGTTGCTGAGCGGTGAGGGCGGAGAGACGAATAATGGCGGCCTGCTTCTGCCAACCCTTCTTCAACAACTGTTCGCTCTGGCTGGCGGCGTCACCGTACTGCTTGTTGTGGTAATAGAGGCCGGCCAGACGCAGGCGCAGTGCATCGTCTTGTTTGAGTGCCAGTGCCGCCTTGTAGCTGGCGATGGCGCCAGACCAGTTGGATTGCTGGGCCTGAATATCGCCGCGCAGTCGCAGCAGCTGGAGCTGTTGCTGCTCGGGCCACTCTTTATAGGCAAGGGCCTGTTCGACGTAGCGGCTCGCCTGGGCGGTCTGTTGCAGATTGGCCGCCAGCGAGGCTTGCAACTGCGCCAGCCAGGCACGCTCGGCATCGCTATTTGGCTTGAGGCCGGATGCCTTGCTCTGGGCTTGTTGCCACTGACCAGACTGATAGAGCTTCATCACGGGTTCAAGCTGACGGGAGAAGTGAGGGCTGACCTCCATCGCCAGACAGGCTTGGCCGACCAGGGCCAGCAGACAGATCCAGATCCGCAACATAGTTATGACTCCAGTTTGAATTTGAGCGTGATGACTTGCACCAGCTTGTCGGTGGCGCCCGGTCTCGGCTGATAGCGCCACTTGTTGATCGCCTGAATGGCCGCCCGCTCGAACTGACGCTTGGGCTTGGCCTCGACCACTTCCACATCCTGCACGCCACCTTCAGCATTCACGCTAAAACGCAGGGTGACGAATCCTTCGATCCCTGACTGCTGGGCACGATAGGGGTAGACCGGCTCGATCCGTTGCAGCGGCATCAGCATGTCACCTGCGCCGATACCCGCTCCCTGCTGCTGGCCGTGGTAGTTGCCACTCAATACCGGTGCGGTACTGGTCGCCACTCCGGGGGCATAGACCTGCACCGCGCTGAGGCTGGAAACCAGATCCAGACTCGGCTCAACGGCCGCCAAGGGGGCCGCGGCAGGCATCGGCAGCGGTGTCGAGGCCAATGCCGCGGGAGGCTCTGGCAGAGGCTCGGGTTCCTGCGGTACCGGACGCTCGCGTACCTGCACCTCGGTCACCTCGTTCTGCATATTGATGACGATGGGCTTCTGTTCGCTCGCCACCTTCTCGCCCCGGGGCGGTTCAACCAGCGTGGCCATGAACAGCAGGATGCCCAGACTGAGGGCGATCCCCAGCCCCAGGCTCATCAGCTTGTATTTCATTTCGGCGCCACCGCCACGGCGATATTGGCGATACCCGCCGCCTTGGCCTCATCCATCACCCGCACCACCTTGCCATGGGGCACTCGCTCGTCGGCCTGGATCACCAGACTGGCATCGGGTTGCTCCGCCAGCAGACGGGCGATGGTGGCCTGCACCCGCTCCACATCGATCTGCTTGCGGTCGAGGAAGATCTGACCCTGAGCCCCGATCGCCAGCATGATGCTGGAAGATTTCTGCGCCTTGGCCTGACTGGCCTGGGGTCTGTGCACCTCGAGCCCGGCTTCGCGCACGAAGGAGGTGGTGACAATAAAGAAGATCAGCATGATGAACACGATATCCAGCATGGGGGTCATGTCGATCTGCACTTCGTCACGCTGGCGTTTGGATTGCCGTCTCATTGCATTACCTTCTCTTCTCGCAGGCCGTCCCGGGTCTTGGCCAGCGCACGCTTGGCCTGACTCTCGAGCCGACTGAGTAACAACACGCCGGAGAGCGCCACCACCATGCCTGCCATGGTGGGGATAGTGGCGCGGGAGATCCCGCCCGCCATGCTCTCCGGGTTAAAGCGGTTGGCCGCAGCCAACGCATCGAATACGCCGATCATGCCGGTCACTGTGCCCAGCAACCCCAGCATGGGGCAGAGCACCACCAGGGTGCGGATGAAGATCAGATGACGGTTCAATTCCAGCTCCGCCAGTGCCAGCCAGCGGCTGCGGATCGCCCTGGCGTGCCAGCTGTGGCGCTCACTGCGGGCCTGCCAGCGGCCGAGCAGCTGTTGCTGCAAGGGACCGAAACCCAGATTGAGGTAGAGCAGCCGCTCGATCATCAAAATCCACATCAGCACCAGCAGGGCCAGAATGACCCAGAGCACCGGGCCGCCACGGCCCATGAAGCTCTGCAGCTGTTGCCAGAGGTCGAGCATCATGCTGCTCGCTCCATCCCGTTGTTATTGCTCTCGGCGCGCTCAGCCAGAATGCCGGCTACTTGCTGCTCCAGCACATTGGAGAGCTCGGTGAAGCGCGATTGCAGCAGGCTGTGGGCCAGGATCAGCGGAATGGCCGCCACCAGACCCTGTACCGTGGTGACCAGCGCCATGGAGATACCGCCCGCCATGATCTTGGGATCGCCGGTACCAAACTGGGTGATGGCCTGGAAGGTGCCGATCATCCCGGTCACGGTACCGAGCAGACCCAGCATGGGGGCGATGGCCGCGATTACCTTGACCATGCCAATGCCGCGCTCCATACGAGGAGTCTCCTGCAGGATCGCCTCATCAAGACGCAGCTCGAGGGTCTCCATGCTCAGCTCGGGGTGTTTGTCTGCCACCGTCAGCACCCGGCCAAGGGCGTTGTCGGCGTGATACTCGCCGCTCTTGAGCTGGCGGCGCACCCGACCCAGTTCGCGGGAGAGGCTCCACAGCCGTACCGCCGCAATTCCCAGACCGATAGCAGCCAGCAGCACGATAATGGCGCCGACCTGACCACCTTGCTGTACCTGCTGCCAGAAGGTGGGCGCCTGTGCCAGCATCGCCAGCAGAGTGCCATGAGAAGGATCCAGCGGCAGCGCTTCCCCTTCCTGACCCTGATAAGCCGCAACGGCAGAGAGCACGCTACCGGGCAGACCCAGTACCGGGCTCAAGCCTTCGGCTGTCGGTTGCAGGAAGCCTTCGCTCCCCAGCAGGGCAAAACTGCCAACCCGGGTCAGCGACTGCTCGCTTGCAGCCCCCTGGGCATCGAGCACTTTGCCGTTGAACTGGGCAATCCGGCCAGATTCGCGGATCTCCTGCAGCAGCGTAGCGGGCAGCAGGGCGAGGGCGGCGCGATCCGGCACCTGTTTATCCTGTGCCATGGCTTTCAGTGGGGCGAGACGCTCAGGGTACTGACCCTCGACGGCGGATTCGCTCAGCAGCTTGACTGCATCGCTGGCCCCCTGACGGGTGACCGCGAAGATCTCGTTCATATCGCCGGAGGCTTGCTCCCACCGGGCGTTAAGCTCGACCAGCTGCTTCTCGTTGCTGGCGAACTTGCCGGCCAGCTCCTTGCTCAGGCGCTGGGCCTCGGCCAATTTGGCGCGGGCACTGTTCAGCTCTTTGGAAACAGATGCCAGATCTTGTTGAGCCTGCTGTTCGCGAGCCTGTTCCTGCTGCTGCCACTCATCGGCGACAGCGGCGTTGGCAGCACAGGATAGGGCAATAAGGAGGGGGAACCACTTCATGGTGACTCTCATGATTGGGCCTCCTGACTACGGCTGACAGAGAGGGGGACATTGAGCAACTGGGGAACTTTCTTGTCGGCGGCCACATCCATCGCCTCGGCGATGGGGGAGAGCCACTGGCTATCGAGGGCTTGCCACTGCTTCGCCTCGGCAGACCAGCGCCATGCCTGACTGCGATCGGCAGTCATCGCCAGCAGGGAGACCCGACCCAGCGCCAGCACATCGACCCGACGCGGAGCACCATCCAGCTCCAGCTCGGCGGAATAGCTGTCCATCCGGCTGCCGTACTCGGCTTCAATCTGATAGGCCTGCAGCAACTGACGGAATTTCTCTGCCTCGCTAACGTCTGCGCGAGCCAGGGTCGCTTTCAACTGTTCAACCCGCGCCAGCCGATCTTCCTTGCGCAGCGGGATGTCGTTTTGCACCAGCTGTTCCAGATCTGCCTGCATCTGCAACATCAGCGGGATCAAGCCCTGACGGGTCTCTTGCACCGCTTCCAGCTGCTGGCTCAATTTACCCAGCTCATTTTGCTGATCGGCCACCAGAGATTGCATGTAGCGGTTGTAGGCTTCGAGGTCACGCAGTTGCAGCTGGGCATTTTGCAGCTCCAGTCGTGCGGCAACAGCGGCATCGGCGGCTTTTTCCACCCGCTGCTGGGAGGCTTTCCCGGCAGCTATGCTGTTCTTGAGGGCGGGAGCAACCAGCTCATCCCCGATGGCAGCAAAGTGGACTGACAGTGGCAGCAGGGCCACACCCCATAATTTGTTCATTGAAATACATCTTACTAATGATAACTATTATCATTATCTCAAATGCAGGGCGGACTGGCAACGAGAGGATTTTCTTGGCCTTTATGCACAAAAACAGGATAATTTTTAGACACGCACGGAATAAGTGGCGCCAATAGCCACCGCACAAATATAAATAACGAGAAAAAATCTTTTCGATCAGTGTGATAGAGATCGAAAAAGGAGAAAGTCATGCTCAACGATGCGATCTGGGAACATATCGACAAGTTCACCAAGGCAACAAAAACCAGCGATATCCAGCAACAACTGGAACGCTTCAGTCATCAAATGGGCTTTGATTACTTCCGGCTGTTGATTATTTTCCCCATCAGCATGCAGAAATCCCACGTGGCACTGTTCAACAACTGTCCGACCAGCTGGTTTGACGCCTACAGCGAAAACCAGTATCTGACCCAGGATCCGGTGGTCTATCTGGGGCTGAAACAGACCCAGCCTATCTTCTGGAACAAGCTCGACTGCGACTCGCCCTGGCTGCCCAGCGCCAGCCGCGATGTGATGAATCTGGCTGCCGATTTCGGGGTGCGCAACGGCGTCTCCTTCCCGCTGCACACCCCGCAGGGAGAGCACGGCATCCTCTCATTCATCACCAAGGACAAATCCAACACCGATCTGATGTTTGAAAACGTTCCCCTGCTGTCGTTTTGCGCCAGCTACATCTTCAACTCCGCGCTGCAACTGATCAAAAGCCGGCCTGACCTGATGAAGTACCTGACCGAACTGTCGGATCGGGAGAAGGAGTGCCTGTTCTGGGCCAGCGAGGGCAAAACCTCCTGGGAGATCGCCACTATCCTCGGCATCAGCGAGCGGACGGTCAACTTTCACCTGACCCAGGTGACCAACAAGACCGACTCGAAGAACCGCAGCCAGGCCATCGCCAAGGGGATCACCAGCGGCATCATAGTGCCCTCCCTCGATGAGGTCACCATCACCAACCTGCGGCTGTCGTAACCCCTCAGCCGAAACA
The DNA here is from genome assembly GCF_049171255.1 of Aeromonas sp. 603757. NCBI lineage: Bacteria > Pseudomonadati > Pseudomonadota > Gammaproteobacteria > Aeromonadales > Aeromonadaceae > Aeromonas > Aeromonas sp. 603757. Next base: position 6,154 of record NZ_JAAKOE010000013.1, read on the forward strand.
AAAAGAGCCGCAATAGCGGCTCTTTTTCATTTCAGAAAGTGACTTACTCAACAGTCACCGATTTTGCCAGGTTGCGCGGCTGGTCGACGTCAGTGCCCTTGATCAGGGCGACGTGGTAGGAGAGCAGCTGCAGCGGCACGGTATAGACGATGGGGGCGATCACCTCTTCCACATGGTTGAGGTTCATGACCCGCATGGTCTCGTCGCTCTTGAAGCCGGTGTCGGCATCGGCGAACACGTAGAGGATACCGCCACGGGCGCGCACCTCTTCCACGTTGGACTTGAGCTTCTCCAGCAGATCGTTGTTCGGCGCCACCACAATGATGGGCATCTCGGCATCGATCAGCGCCAGCGGGCCGTGCTTCAGCTCGCCAGCGGCGTAGGCTTCGGCGTGGATGTAGGAGATCTCTTTGAGCTTGAGCGCCCCCTCCATGGCGATGGGGTACTGGCTGCCGCGGCCGAGGAACAGGCTGTGCTGCTTGTCGGCAAACTCTTCGGCCAGGGTTTCGATATCCTTGGCCAGCGCCAGACTCTCTTTAATACGCAGCGGCAGGGCTTGCAGCGCCTTGACCAGTTCAGCCTCGGCGGACGCGCTAAGGTGGCCACGGCAGTGACCGACCGAGGCCACCAGCATCAGCAGGCCAGCCAACTGGGTGGTGAACGCCTTGGTGGAGGCCACACCAATCTCTGCCCCCGCGCGGGTCATAAAGGCCAGATCCGATTCACGCACCAGCGAGGAGCCCGGCACGTTGCAGATAGCCAGCGAGCTCATGTAGCCGGATTCCTTGGCCAGACGCAGCGCCGCCAGGGTATCGGCGGTCTCGCCACTCTGGGAGAGGGTCACCAGCAGGCTGTTGGGACGCACTACCGATTTGCGATAGCGGAACTCGGAGGCAATCTCCACATCGCAGGAGACGCCAGCGATCTCTTCGAACCAGTAGCGAGCCACCATGCCGGAGTGGTAGGAGGTGCCGCAGGCGACGATCTGCACGTGCTCCACCTTGTCAAAGATGGCGCGCGCACCGTTGCCGAACGATTCGACCACCACGTGATCGCTGCCCAGACGCCCTTCCAGGGTGTTGGTGATCGCTTTGGGTTGCTCGTGGATCTCTTTGAGCATGTAGTGACGGTATTCACCCTTGTCACCGGCATCGTGGGAGAGTTCGGACTCCTGCTCTTCACGCACCACGGCGTTGCCGTTGGTATCGAAGATGTGCACGTCACGGCGGGTCACTTCGGCCACATCACCCTCTTCCAGGAAGATGAAACGACGGGTCACCGGCAGCAGCGCCATCTGGTCGGAGGCGATAAAGTTCTCGCCGATACCGCGGCCGATCACCAGCGGTGAACCGGAGCGGGCCACCACCACGCGGCTGTCGTCGCGGCTGTCCATCACCACGGTACCGTAGGCACCGCGCAGCTGCTTCACCGCAGTCTGCATGGCGGCCAGCAGGCTACCGGCGCTCTTCAGCTCGTGATGGACCAGATGGGCAATCACTTCGGTGTCAGTGTCGGAGCTGAACACATAACCCAGCGCCTTCAACTTTTCCCGCAGCTCTTCGTGGTTCTCGATGATGCCGTTGTGCACCACCACGATATGCTCGGAAACGTGGGGATGGGCGTTGCGCTCGGAGGGCTCGCCGTGAGTGGCCCAGCGGGTATGGGCGATGCCGGTACCACCGTGAACGAACTGCTCGTCGAGCGCCTTGGCCAGCTCGGCCACCTTGCCCAGACGGCGAACCCGCTGCAACGGCTGGTTGGCGCTGAACACGGCCACACCAGCGGAGTCATAACCGCGGTACTCCAGACGGCGCAGGCCCTCTACCAGAATTTCAGCCACATCACGTTGGGCGACAGCCCCGACGATGCCACACATACACTTCTCCTTGAGATGCAAATCGTAAAGTCAGTTGGATGGTTCAGAGCTCGATGTCAGCAAGTGACCGGGGCGCAGATAAGCGTCACCCCCTGGGCTTGAATCTGTTCTCTGGCCTCGCTGGCCAGCCCCTCGTCGGTCACCAGGGTATGGATGCTCGACCAGGGAAGTTCGAGATTGGGGATCTTGCGGCCGATCTTTTCCGATTCGACCATCACAATGACCTCCCGCGATACCTCTGCCATAACCCGCGACAGGCCCACCAGCTCGTTGAAGGTGGTGGTGCCACGCTCCGGGTCGATGCCGTCGGCACCGATAAAGAGCTGGTCAAAGTCGTAGGAGCGCAGCACCTGTTCCGCCACCTGCCCCTGGAAGGATTCGGAGTGAGGGTCCCAAGTGCCACCGGTCATTAACAGGGTAGGCTCATTTTCCAGCTCGCGCAGGGCACCGGCCACATTGAGGGAGTTGGTCATCACGATGAGGCCGCGCTTGTTGCCCAGCATGGGGATCATGGCGCTGGTGGTGCTGCCGCTGTCGATGATGACGCGGTTGTGATCACGCAGCCGCTCGGCCGCCGCACGGGCAATGGCTAACTTTCGGTTCGAAACTTGTTCAGGGTTGACCTCGACCACCATCTCGCTCGGCAAAGGGACAGCACCACCGTAACGGCGCAGCAACAGACCGCCGGTCTCCAGTACCGCCAGATCTTTACGGATGGTCACTTCGGAGGTAGAAAAGTGTTTGGCGAGGGCGTCGACGCTGACTTCACCCTGCTCTTGTACCAGGGTCACTATGGTGTGTCGGCGTTGTTGAGTATTACGTTTGGTCATTTTTAAGTTTCGATTCGAAAGAACATCGAAATATTAGCCCCTTTTTCGGAAAAATAAAACAGCAAATAGGATCCGATTTGGTTCGATGCCAGAATGGGGTGCCAATTTGCGACGAGGATGCCATGCAAAAGAGAGTCATCTGGCTGGTGGAGGATGAGGCCAGCATCGCCGACACCCTGATTTACGCCCTGCAGACCGACGGGTTCGAGGTGGAGTGGTTCATGCTGGGCCAGCAGTTGCTGACACGACTGGAACAGACGCGACCCGACTTCCTGATCCTCGATGTGGGGCTGCCCGACATCAGCGGCTTCGAACTCTGCAAGCAGGTGAGAGCGCTGACCGATATTCCCCTGATGTTCCTCACCGCCCGCAGCGAGGAGATAGACCGGCTGATCGGGCTGGAGATCGGTGCCGACGACTATGTGGCCAAACCCTTCTCGCCACGGGAAGTGTGTGCCCGGGTGCGGGTCATCCTGCGCCGCAGCCAGCCCGTCGCCCCCCAGCCCAGCGCCCTGCTGGTGCTGGATGAGGAACGGGCCCGCATCCATTTTCGCGGCCAACCGCTGGCCCTCACCCGCTACGAATATCTGCTGCTCAAGACCTTGATGCAGGCGCCGGGCCGGGTCTACTCCCGCCAACAGCTGATGGATCTGGTGTGGCAGGATGCGGAGGAGAGTCTGGATCGCACCGTCGATACCCACATCAAGACCATCCGCGCCAAGCTGCGCGAACATGATGCAGAAGCCAACCTGATCCTCACCCACCGCGGGCTGGGCTACAGCCTGGAGCTGGCATGAGACTCGGGTTGCAACTGCTGTGCGGCCTGCTGCTGATCTTCGCGCTGGCCGCCTGGTTCGTGCTGGAGATCTTCGTCGAGGAGATAAAACCCGGGGTGCGCAGCGCCACCGAAGATACTCTGGTAGACATGACCCAGCTGCTGGCGCCGCTCGCCCTCGATGATCTGAAAGAGGGCAATATGATGAACGGGCGGTTGGCCAGTGCCTTCGCCCGCCTCAACCAGAATCCCATCAATGCGATGATCGATGGCCACCTCAAGCAGCAGGCGGAGTACCGCATCTATGTCACTGACCAGAAGGGCATGGTGATTTACGACTCCGACGGCACGGATCTGGGCAAGGACTATTCCCGCTGGAACGATGTCTACCGCACCCTGCGCGGCCAGTATGGCGCCCGCAGCACCCGCACCGATCCCGACGATGCCGCCAGCTCGACCATGTATGTGGCGGCGCCGCTGCGGGAAGGGGCCGAGATCATCGGCTCCCTCACCGTCGCCAAACCCAACCGCACCCTGATGCCAGCCATTGAGCGGGGGGAACAGGAGCTGCTGCGGGCCGGCGGCCAGATGCTGCTCATATCGCTGCTGATCGGCAGCCTGCTCGTGTGGTGGCTCAACCGTGCCATCGGCAAGCTGGTGCACTACGCCGACTCGGTCAGCAAGGGGGAGGCGGCACCGCTGCCACGGCTGCACACCGTCGAGCTGGATCGGCTCGGCCGCTCACTGGAGACCATGCGCCACCAGCTCGATGGCAAAAGCTACATCGAAGCCTATGTGCACAGCCTGACCCACGAGCTGAAGAGCCCGCTGGCCGCCATTCGCGGGGCAGGGGAGATTTTGGCCGAAACGCCGCCCCCCGAAGTTGCCAAACGCTTTATCGGCAACATCAATCTGGAAACCGCCCGCATGCAGCAGCTGATCGAGCGAATGCTGCAACTGGCGCGGCTGGAGTCGGGGCAGGGGCTGGATCGCCAGTCGGTGGAACCGGCAAAACTGGGCAAGCGCACCCTCGACGCCCGCCAGATCATCGCCCAGCGCCGTCAGGTGGTGCTGGTAGCCGAGCTGGCCAGCGCGCCGAAACAGAAGTGGGATCCGCTGTTGGTGGAGCAGGCCATCGGCAACCTGCTGGATAACGCCATCGACTTCTCTCCCGCCAACGGGCAAGTCACCCTGAGCGGCAGCCAGCAGGAGGAGGGCTACTGTTTTCGGGTCACCGACTGCGGCCCCGGCATTCCAGACTACGCCCTGCCGCGCATCTTCGAGCGCTTCTACTCCCTGCCGCGCCCGGACAAGGGCAAGAGCAGCGGTCTCGGGCTCAGTTTCGCCCATGAGGTGGCCCACCAGCATGGCGGCCGTCTGACCCTGAGCAACCGGCCGGAAGGGGGCGCGCTGGCGGAACTCTGGCTGCCGTTCGCCTAGTCCCCCCCGCAACTTCACATTCCCCACACAAAGCGGCATTAGACTGCCGCTTTCTCTCATCCATTTGCTCAAGGAAATGCTATGCCCCGCCTGCTTCTCTCCAGCCTGCTGGCTGCCGGTCTGCTCGCAGCCCAGCCTGCCTCCGCCGCCAGCGGCTGCTTTCTCTATGCTGACGGCAACGGCCAGACCCTCTCCAGCGAAGGGGACTGCTCCAGCCAGCTGCCGCCCGCGTCCACTTTCAAGATCCCGCTGGCGCTGATGGGTTACGACAGCGGCTATCTGGTGGATGAAGAGCATCCAGCACTGCCTTACAAACCGAGCTATGACGGCTGGCTGCCCGCCTGGCGTGAAACCACCACCCCGCGCCGCTGGGAAACCTACTCGGTCGTCTGGTTCTCCCAGCAGATCACCGAATGGCTGGGGATGGAGCGCTTCCAGCAATATGTCGACCGCTTCGACTACGGCAACCGGGATCTCTCCGGCAATCCGGGCAAACATGACGGCCTGACCCAGGCCTGGCTCAGCTCCAGCCTCGCCATCAGTCCGGAGGAGCAGGCCCGCTTCCTCGGCAAGATGCTCAGCGGCAAGCTGCCGGTCTCGGCGCAGACCCTGCAGTACACCGCCAATATCCTCAAGGTGAGCGAGATCGACGGCTGGCAGATCCACGGCAAGACCGGCATGGGCTACCCGAAGAAGCTGGATGGCAGCCTAAACCGCGATCAGCAGATCGGCTGGTTCGTCGGCTGGGCCAGCAAACTGGGCAAACAGCTGATCTTCGTCCATACCGTGGTGCACAAGCCCGGCAAGCAGTTCGCCTCCCTCAAGGCAAAAGAAGAGGTGCTGGCCGCATTGCCCGGGAAGCTGAAGACCCTGTAATTCCTCCAGAAACCGGCGCAATGCCGGTTTTTTTATCCCCCTTCACCGCCACTTCACACAAGCCCATCACCACTTCACGCCGGACTGACAGACTCACTCCATCCAACAAGGAGACGTGTCATGGTCAAACAGATATTCACCCACAAGATATTTCTGCTGCTGTTGCTCAGCCTGCTGCTGATGGTGCCGGTGCAATCCATCATGGAGCTGAACCGGGAGCGTCAGGCTTACCGTAATCAGGCCATTCACAGCATCATGGCCAGCAGCAGCGGCCCGCAACGACTGATGGGGCCCATTATCGTGCAGCCCTATACCCGTTCGGTGACGGTCGAGCAGGAGGGCAAGCGCTTCGTCCGTCAGGAGCAGATCTACCGCTACCTGCTGCCGGAGCAACTGGACATCAGGGCCAACATGGAGGTGACCCCGCGCAAGCTGGGCATCTATCAGGCGCAGGTCTATCAGACCCGGCTCTCCCTCTCGGGCCGCCTGCCAACCCGGCAGAGTCTGCTGAATGACGCGACCTCACCGCTCGGTGAAACGGCCGAGCTGGTGGCGGGCAAACCCTACCTGAGCCTGGTGCTCTCCGATGCCCGCGGTATCAACAGCGTCCCCGAGCTGCAGCTCGGCACACAGCGGATCCCGTTTGCCCCCGGCGCCCGCCTCGGTGATGCGCTCGCGGGTATCCATGCCCCGATCGACAGCCTGCCGCAGCAGGATGGCACCTTCCATCTGGAGCTCAATCTACAGGGGATGAACGCCCTCGACATAGTCCCGCTGGGCAAGGAGAGCACCCTGCAGCTGGCGGGCAACTGGCCCCACCCCAACTTTATCGGCGACTTTCTGCCGGGCAGTCGCACCCTGAGCCCACAAGGGTTTGAGGCCAACTGGCAAACCAGCTGGTTCGCCAGCGACATGGAGACCCGCTTCAACCGGATGATGAACGGGGGCGATAGCAATCTCTCCACCTTCAGCGTCAGTCTGGTGCAGCCGGTGGATCACTATCAGCTCAACGAACGGGCGGCCAAGTATGCTCTGCTCTTCATCGGTCTCACCTTTATCAGCTTCTTCATGTTCGAGCTGCTCAAGGGGCTGAGGGTTCACCCGATCCAGTACGCGCTGGTAGGCATGGGGCTGGCCATCTTCTATCTGGTGCTGCTGGCACTGACCGAACACCTCGGTTTTGGCTGGGCCTATCTGGTGGCCGCGCTGGCCAGTGTGCTGCTCAACGGCTTCTACCTAAGCCATGTGCTGGGCGGCCCGAAGCAGGGGATCGGCTTCGCGGCGCTGCTCGGGCTGGTCTATGCCATCCTCTACAGCCTGCTGCAGGCCGAAGAGATCGCCTTGCTGCTCGGCGCCCTGCTGCTGTTCGCCACCCTGGCGCTGATCATGCTGCTGACCCGCAAGCTCGACTGGTATCAGGTGATGGGGCAACAGAGTGTCGAGACCCGCCCAGCCGGACATGACAATGACGACTGAGGGCACAACCTCCGTCAATCTCTGACCGAAACAACAAAGGCTTCAGTCGGTTCTTCTCGAAAACAGCGGAACCGGCTGGGCCTTTGTCCGCCAATTTCCTAGCATGCAATCATGTTCCACTGGCGGACGATCACATGAAAATGCATCCGGGCAGGATCCTGCTCTATTCCGGCTTGCTATGGGCTCAGGGAGCTCTGGCCGGTACCCTCACCATTCATCCCGAACCGGTCGACGACCTCTTGCACAATCCCGGCGTCGGTATCGAAGAGTTTCACAACAGCTGGGGCCATCCCCTCTCTCTGGCTGAACATCCGGTCAGCACGGTCGACTACTTCCGCTTCTACTGGAGCGAGCTGGAGCCACGGGAGGGCGAATACAACTTTGCTCTGATCGACAGGGCCATCGATCAGGCACAGCACGCCACCCCGAAACAGTCGATTGCCCTCAGGGTCATGACCCTTGATGAGCCCTTCTCGGGCAGCAAGATCCCGGGGTGGCTCATCAACAAGGGGATTCGGGGAGAGTGGGTGAACAACCACCAGACCTTTGTGCCCGACTACAGCGACCCGCAGTTCCTCGCTCGGGCCACCCGGCTGTTCCAGGCGCTGGGAGACCATTACGATGGCAATCCGGCGCTGAGTCATGTCGACATCGGCATGATAGGTTCATGGGGGGAGTGGCACATGAGCAACTTCCCCGGCCCGACGCTGGAACAGCGCTACAGCAGCGAGCAGCTCAAACCCTATGTTGACCTGCAGATGGCCGCTTTTCCGCGCCCCCCCAAGCTGATGCTCATCAACAACCTGCCCATGTTCGAATATGCCGTGGGCAAGGGAGCTGGCTGGCGGGCAGACTGCCTCGGCGACTGGCACCACTTCTCCCAAAATTGGAGCCACATGCGCAACGCCTACCCGGAACGACTGGCGAGCGCCCGCACCGATGTGGCGAACTTCGATTCCAGCTGGCAGCGGGCGCCGGTCAGTTTCGAGGTGTGCGGCAAGCTGAGCGAGTGGCCAGGCCAACAGCAGTACACCATGGAGGAGGTCAAGGCCACCTTTGACTGGGCGCTGGCCCAACACGCCTCCACCATCAATCTCAAATCGGATCCGGTTCCGCCCCAATATCGACCCATCGTCGACAATGCCCTGCGCAAGCTGGGCTATCGCATCGTGCTGGACCAGCTGACCCTCAAGGGAACCATGAAGCCGGGGGCTACCCTTGCCCTCAACGGTGACTGGCACAACGACGGAGTCGCGCCGGCCTATCGCAACTGGCCTCTCACCTACCGGCTGGTCAACGAGGAAGGGCAGGTCGGCGCCATGCTGGTGACCCGCAACGACATGACCCGCTGGATCCCGGGCAGCAAGGCTACCACTCGCGACAGCCTGACCCTGCCGGGCCGGATGGCACGCGGTCACTACTATCTCGAGCTGGCCTTCATCGGTCAGGACAAGCAACCCGCTTTGCAGCTCGGTATTGCAGGTCTGGAAGAGAGTGGCTGGTATCGTCTGGCCGAGCTCGACATCCAGTAACGCAAGAGGGCTCCCGCAGGAGCCCTCTTTCATCACATCAGCACGCTCTTTTTGAACAGATCCCACACCCCGAACGAGAAGTGCTTGAAAATGTCGATGCCAAGGGCCGACTTCACCAGATAGAGCAGCAGCACCATGCCGCAGATCGCCAGCAGCAATAGCAGGGTGGTCAACAGCACCTTGAGGTGAAAGCGAAAGCCGCTTTCCCGCCCGCGATGACGGCGATCCCGTCCCATCAACACCACCAGATAGCAGCGCCAGCGACCGATGCCGAAGGCGCTGTTGACGTTGATGGCGTGCGACTTGCCGTCACTCATCAGCCGCAGCGCCTGCTCGATACCGTCGCGCTGGGTTTCACTCAGGCTCTCGGCCACCTCGGGGGAGAGAGCACGGTAGAAGCGGTCGATCGCCCCCTGCGACTTCTGCTGTAGCGAGTTCATTGCTTCTCTCCTTGCGGCTGGCCCATGGCCTTGCGGTAGACCGCCATGGTCTGGCCGGCGATCCGCTGCCAGTCATACCGCTGCAGATAGTCGCTGTAATCGACCTTGCCGCGAGTCAACTGGGCGTTGAGTCGCTCTGCCAACGCACTCACATCGCCGACCGGAAAATAACACTCCTGTTGCAGTGCCACCGCCAGATTGGCGGGAATGTCGCTCACCACCACCGGCAGGGAGAAGGAGAGCGCCTCCAGCAGGGCTATCGGCAACCCCTCGTGATAAGAGGGCATGGCAAACAGGGCCGCCTGTGAAAAGACGCTGATCAGCGCCTCGCCATTGAGGAAACCGGTACGGATCACCCCTGGTGTTTCATCCGCTATCCGCTGCAAGTGCTCGCTGTAGGGGGTTGGGTGATCCGTATCCCCCACCAGCACCAGCGGCAGCTTGGTATCGAGCTGGCGATAGGCTGCGATGAGGTCGTGCAGCCCCTTCTCCTCGACGAAGCGGCCCACCGCCACCAGATAGTTGCCTGCACTCAGCCCGAAACGGGCCAGCGTCAGCGCCCTCTTGTCCGCAGCAGGCAGCGCGACCCGTTTCACCCCGTTGTAGATGAGGTGGGCATCCTGGCGATCGTACTGGCGGCGGATCGCCTCGTTGATCACTTCAGAGATGACGATCACCTCGCTGGCATAGCGTACCGCCCAGCGCTCGCCAAGGCGTAATACCCACTTGGCCAGCGCCCCCCACTTCTGGCGGTCATAGTCGGGACCGTGATGGGTAAAGACCACCCGCTTGCCAAGCAACCTCAGCAGCGGTACCACCAGACCCGGGCCGATGGCATGGACATGCACCAGATCGCAGGCATGACGGCGGCAGTAAAAAGCCGCGAGCAGAGAGTGAAGGATTGCCTCCAGCGACTTCTTTTTGGGGGCGGGCAACGCCTTGAGAGCCACCCCTTCAAACTCGCCGCTTCGGTAATTCACATAGGGGGCACGAGCCAGCACGGTCGCCGCCACGTCGAACTGGCGGTGCAGCTCCGGATAGAGGGACTGACAATGGGTTTCGACACCGCCCAGTACATGGGGGATCCCCCGGGTACCGAGCACGGTCACACTAATCTGCTTCATGATCTTCTCGAATGATTCTGGCGGGATTGCCCGCAACAACGGCGCGAGCCGGGACGGAACGAGTGACGACGGCGCCGGCACCGACACAGGCATGATCACCAATGGCGATTGCCCCGATAACGATGGCGCCGGTGCCGAACTCGACCCCGTCCCCCACGGTGGGCGAGAGGAGCTGGCCGCTCTCACGATCTGGCTTGTTACCCAGGGTGCAGTTGTGGCGCAGGGTGCAGTCACGCCCCATCTGCACGCCGTCACCGATGACGATATTCTGCGGGTGATAGAGGCGCAGACCCCAACCCAGCCGGGCTCTTGGCGAGATATCGAGGCCACACAGCAGCTTGAATCCCTTGAGCAGCAACAAGCCGGGCAGCCTCATAAAGCGGTCTCCCTGTGCCAGCCGGTAGCAGAGCAGGAACAGGCGCGCCGTCTTGCTCGGATTGAGCGCCAGTTCGGCTTTTAACTCGTGCCAGAAACTCATCTCTGCTCCTCAAGCAACGACTGGTAGAGCGCCAGCAGAGCTTGCTGATGGCTGGCGAGGGAGTAGTTGTCGATCAGCCGCTGACGGGCCGAACGCCCCATGGCCGCCGTCTGCTCCGGCTCGGCCACCAGCCTGTCCATGCAGCGGGCCAGCTCGTCGGCATTGCCCGCCTCGAACAGCAGGCCATCGAGACCGTCGCGGATCTGCTCCGGAATCCCGCCAATTCGAGCCCCGATCACCGGTTTGCCATAGGCCATCGCCTCCAGCACCGACATGGAGCAGTTCTCGTACCACTCGGACGGCACCACCACGGCCTTGGCGTGACGCAGCAGATCGAGCAACTCTTCCCCCTGCTTGAACCCCAGCAGTTCGGCATTGGGATAATGCTGCCCGATGTGCGCCAGCAGCGGGCCACCGCCCACAATTTTGAGGCCCGCCGGCCGCGTCATGCGCTGATGGGCACGGGCAAGCGTCTCGACCCCTTTCTCGGCCATCAGGCGGCCGAGGAACAGAAAGTACCCCCGATCCTCTCCGCTTTCACGGCTCGACTCGACATCGATACCATTGAGGATCACCTCGATGCGGGAAGCGGGCAGCCGGGTGCGAAGCATCCCGGCCATGAAGGCGCTCGGCGCCACCAATGCATCGACTTGCTCATAGTTGCGGCGCCACTGTTGCCAGGCCGCCTCAGCAGAGAGCAGCAGGCTCTTGCCCCACGAACCCTCCTGCCACTGATGGCGAAACAGCTTGAGCCAAGAACCCTCGATCCGGGTCAGCTCGAACGGCTCGCCATCGACCAGCATGCTGTAGTTGGGACAGGCCACCTTGTAGTCGTGGGCTGTCAGCACTGTCTTGCAGCCCAGGGATTTGGCCACCCGGATGATCGCCGGGGTGAGCTGGTGGTAGATGTTATGAAAGTGAACGATATCGGGCCGCTCTGCACGGATAAGCTCCGCCAGCCGATCACAGGCCCCCTGATTGTGGATGAAGCGAGCGGCGATCTTCAGCCGATCGAAGAGCCCGTGCCGCTGGTGATAATCGACGTTGGCCGGAAAGTAGCCACTCTGGGGCGAGGGGAGGTTATCCGGATGCTGCATGGCAAAGTCGATCACCTGATGACCAGCCTGACGCACCATCTCCCGCTCCTGAAAGAGGACTGTCTCGGCCCCCCCCTTCATGAAAAAGAACTTGTTGGCAAAGAGCACCTTCACGGCAATGACTCCTGGATCAGACGATGGGCGGGCGCCTCGCGCGGGGAGCGCTGGGGCAACAGCAGGCCGCGCACCAGCCCGGCTGCATAGATGGAGAGGTTCATGACACTGCGCAGGGCATCTTGCAGGGATCGGTTCTTCAACCACTTGAGAGCGATGAAGCCACCCAGCGGTGCCAACGTCAGCAACGGCAACCAGAACGGCAGCCCGGCTACGAAAAGCAGTACGCAGAACAGCAGTGTCAGCAGGTAGAGCCCGAACAGCAGCTCGGAGCGGATCACCGACAGCACCTCGCGAAAATAGGGCTGTCCCCACGCCGAGCGCACCAGCTCCCCGCTGGCAAACAGATACCCCATGCGCCAGCGGTAACGGATCAGGGCAAAGGAGTCCATGGTGTGGGAGGTGTGAAAGAAGAAGGGGACATCGAGCCGCTCCAGCCGATAGCCAGCCTGACGCAGCCGGATGCCCAGCTCCGCCTCTTCGTAACCGTGCAGGTTGCGATTGGTGAGATAGCCGATCTGCTCGATGGCGCGGCGTCGAAACAGGCCGCCACCACACAGCCAGCGCGACTCGCCCAGCGGGTAGATCTGGTTGATGCGCTGCTTGCGCGACTTGAACTCATAGCTGTGGGCATCATCCATCTCGGCCCGCCCGGCCACGCCACCGCATTCGGGGTGGGAGTGCATGTGCGCAATAGCGGCCGGCACAAACTCCGGCTCCAGCTTCATGTCGCCATCAAGCAGCAGCAGGAACTCCCCTTCGCTGAAGAGGTAGCCAAGCTGTGGCCCCACACCACAACAGCGATCGGCCGGGTTGGTCAGGCTCACCACAGTCACCCCCAGCTGGCAGGCGATCGACTGGGTACGGTCGGTCGAGAGACTGTCCGCCACGATAATCTGGTGGGAGTAGTCAGCCAGAGCGCTCCTGATGCTGGCTATGGTGTCGGCAATCCCAGCCTCCTCGTTGTAGGTCTTGATGATGACGGAGATAAGGGGGGATGGAGTCATGACACCTCACAAGAGCTGGTGGCCTGCCGAACCGAAGAACGGATCACCAGGGCGGCACCCAGCACGAAATAGAAGAGGAACTGCTGCACCGGGATCAGCATCAGCAGCTGGCTGTAAGGCAAGCTCAGCAGGCAGGCGATCCCGAACGCGATGAAAGCGGGTTGGTAGCTGAGCAGACGCACATCTGCCGCGCTCAGCAGCTGGCGATCCAGCAACGGGCGGGGACGGCAGCACCAGAGCAGCAGAACGATCAGCGCGATGAAGATCAGGGTGCCCATCAGCCCCACCTCCCACAGCAACACGCTGAGGGAGGTGGAGTCGAGCAGCACGTTGAACAGGGGGTTGAGAAAACCGGGCAGGGTGCTGCCATGGTTGGTGGTGTTGAGGCCATAACCAAACAGCAGATTGCTGAGACCGTGGTGATCACCGTTGCTGGCCCAGAAAAAGAGCGTCGTCACCCGCCCCAGCTCGCCGGTTTCCGGGTTGATGTGGTTGGGATCGAAGATATAGCCGAGGGAGTCGATAAACAGCTCAATGGCCCCCTGTTGCCCGGCCCCCTCGAACGCGGATGAGTAGGAGGCAGCCAGCACCAGAACGGCCACGGCCACCAGTGCAGTCATCGCCAGCGCAATCAGCAACAGACGCTTGAGGTCATAGCTCTTCATCCCCCTGACATAGCTTGGCGAGAGCCAGACCCAGGCCAGCAGCAAGGGGGACAACAGGATGACGAACTTCACCTCGGCCAGCACGCAAATGGCAAAGGCGGCAAGAATGTGAAAAGCGACCGAACGACGCGAAATGAGGCCGTGGCGAAACTCGGAGAGCTTGATCAGCATCACCAGCAAGCAGAAGAAGCCGAGTGCACCGGTATTGCCGCCCCCCATGGGATCCCCCCCGAAAGTACCGACCACCGAGTCCCACTTCTCAAACTCGCCGCGCATTGCCACCCGCTTCGGCACCACCACCAGCACCTGAAACAGCACCACCGGGATCTGCAGGTAGAAGACCCACTCCACCAGCTTCATGATGCGGTAAATCTGTGACTCGCGGCAGAAGCCCAGTAACAGGCAGGGGAGCAGCAGAGAGAGCGCCAGCTCGTTCTTGAAACCGATGATAGTCACCATGCCCCCCTGCTGAAGCAGGGTGCCCAGCAGCGCCAGCACCAGCAAGCCACTGTAGAGCAGCAGCAGCACCTTCTCCTGATAGTCGAGCCGCAGCGGGCTGTAACGCGTCTGCAGCGGCAGCAACATCAAGGTGGCAATCGCCAGCAGGAAGGGCAGCCAGAGGAAGGCTGTAATGCCGGTGACGTACTGGGCCAGGCCGCAGATCACCAGCGACAGCAGCAGATTGGCCTGCATGATGAGAGCACTGTTCACGAGGCCAGCTCCATCCGCCCCTGCAACTCGGCAGCCCGGCGGTTGACCCGCAAAAAGACGAAGCCGTAGCGCACCGCAGTCAGCAGAGAGAAGGCCAGCACGCAGAGCTCGTACTCCTGATGCAACCAGGGCAACAGCACGAAGGCGATCACCACGGCCAGCAGCTGCTCAAGCTGGATCCGCAAAAAGTAGCCGGGCGAGCCAAACACCAGCTCGATTACGGTCAGCGGGCAGATGGCTACCGCAGTAAACACATAGGGCAACATGTAGCGGGAGGTATCGATGGAGGCGATCCACTCCGCATTGAAGAACCACTTCATCATTAGCGGATAGCAGATGAGGATCCCGAGGGTGGCCGCACTGCCCATCGCCAGCAGCAGCCGCTTCACCTTGCGAAACTCCTCCCCGTTGAAACGGCGCAGGCGGAAATCCTCCGACCATCGCGAGAAGATGGAGTGGCGGATGGCGTTGCCGACAATCACCACGGGCGCCAGACAGAAGCGGTTGACCACGGCAAAGTAGCCCGCCACCAGAGGGGAAAACCAGAAGTTGATCAGCACGGTCGGCAGATTGGCCGTCACCATCGCCAGCACCTCGGCACTGCCAACCCCAGCCAGATGCGCTTTATGGCGGGAGAAGAAGTGCAGCAGGCGGCGCGGGGCCGCCTCTCTCAGCATGGAACTGTGCCAGGCAAAGGCAGACCACAACCAGCCACCGATCACCACCAGCAACAGACAGGCCCATAACTGATAGAAGTACGCCATGTCAGGGGCCAGCAGCAGGCAGAGCAACACCACGGCAGAGGCCGAGATACGTTGCAGACCGAGCAGCTGGTAGTGGCCGGCCCGCAGGGCCAGATTCTCGGCGATGAGGATCAGCCCGTGGGTCACGGTCAGCAGGTAGAGCGGCCAGAGCGGCAGCGAGAAAAAGCAGACCACCACCAGCACATAGGGGATGGGGAGCAGCCAGACCTGCAACAGGGAAAAGATCAGATTGCCGGGCAGCTCGGCCTCCTCCAGCTTGGGCAACAGCAGTTGCGAGGCAAAGGTGGCAAGCTGGGCACCGATCAGCACCAGACTGTAGCTGAGGGCATAGAGCCCGACCGCAACCATGTCGAACTTGTGCGACAGTGACCAGACCGAGAACGCCCCGATCAGCTGGGATAGCACGGAAGCACCACCTATGGTGGTGATGCTGCGCAGCAGTTTCATAGCGCGCCCCGGGTGGGTGCACCACAGAATCTCAGGTTCTCCGCTCCTTCCAGATCGCGCTCGGAGACCTGGGTCAGCACTGTCCCCAACACCGCCACTCTGGCATCCCGCAGCTGTGCCAGCACGCTCAGCACCCGACTGGCCGGCAGCTGGCCGGACTGGATCACATGAATGGCACCATCCAGCGGCTGCCCCAGCAGCAGGGCATCCTTGCCGACTTCCAGCGCAGGGGTGTCCACTATGATGCGGTCAAACTGCCCGGCCAGAGTTGCCAGCAGTTCGCTCCAGCGTGGCGAGCCAAGCAGTGCCAGCGGGGAGGAGACCGGCTGGCCAGCCAGCAGCAGGGTCAATCCCTCTTTTGGCACCAGACAGGCAGCCAAATCGGCTTCGCCTGCGAGCAGCTCGGCCAACCCCGGTCTGGCTGCCTGCCCCAGCAACTGGCGACCAAGGGAGCCCCGGCGCAGATCCCCATCCACCAGCAGCACTCGCTCATGGCGGGCAAAGCTGGCGGCACAGAGAGCCGCCAGCGTCGACTTGCCCTCACCAGCACGGGTCGAGGTGATCATGATGCGCTGCAGCTGACCCGACTCCAGCCGCATAATGGCGTAGAGGTCATCGGCACTGGCACCTACTCTGGGATTGACCGCCCCCACCCGCAGCAGGGCACTCTGATCCTGCAGGGCCGCCAGCCGCGGGATTTCACCAAGCACCCGACCACCGAGCTGGGAGACCAGCTGGCTCAGACGATCCAGGGTATTGCGCAGCGCTCCGGCAGTGATGACTACCAGCACGGCAACCATGCCCGCCATGATCACCACCATCAGCAGAAACAGCATCTTGTTTGGTTTGGCAGGCAGCAAGGGCACCGATGCCGCGTCGTAGAGGATGGCATTCGACTCGTGCAGCTGAGCGTTCAGGCGGGTCTCTTCCTGACGGCGAAACAGCTCGTTATAGAGCTGACGGGTCTTGTCGATATTGTTCTTCAGGTTGTTGTACTCATCCTTCTTGACCGCCAGCGAGGAGAACTCCCGCTTCTTCTCGTCAAGCTGGGCGAGGTACTCCTGCTCCTTGCGCTGGCTGCTCTGATAGCGATCCTCGATACCGTCGGCAATCTCCCGCATCAGCTGGTTTGATTGGGTATTGAGCGCCTTGATGCGCGCCTCGGCCTGCAGAATACGGTCATGCTTGGGGCCATAACGCTTGGCCAGCTCGGAGAGCTCCTGCTGGGCCTTGATGAGGGCGATGCGCAGATCCTGCATCTGGGGGTGGTTGGAGACCTCGGGCAGGGAAGCCAGCGCCGCCGGATTGCGGCCGTACTCCTGAATGGACTGGAATTCGGCCTGCGCCGCCAGCCGCCGCTCGCGGGCATCCGCGTACTTGTTGGTGATGATACCGAGCTCTTCGGTTTGCAGACCATCTACGCCGCGAAACGTCAGCAGATCATTGCGGGCAAGAAAATCGCCGAGCTGCTTCTCCTGCTTCTCCAGACTGGCCTTTATCTCCACCAGCCGGCTCTGGTTCCAGTGCGATGCCGTGGTGTTGGCATCGACCCGCTCCTCCACATTGAGATCGATGTAAGTCTGGGCCACCTCATTGGCGACGCTGGCGGCCAGCTCGGGAGAGCGGGATTCGAACCCTATGCTGACCAGCTGGGTATCGCGCACCGGCGAGACGGTCAGGTGTCTGGCCAGATACTCCAGCGCATGCTGGTGGCGTGAGGAGGCATCCTCCTGATGTGCGGCACTCCAGAGCCCCTTGATGCGGCTCAGCCAGCTGTCGGGATTGGGCTGTCCGTTGAATTCCGGCAACTCGGCCAAACCCAGATGAGTAACCACCTTCTCGGCTACCCGGCGTGACTTGAGCAGCTCGAACTGGGTGTTGTAGTACTCGCGGCGGCTGGTATCGACCCGGTAGACGGGCTCGATAGGGGAAGCGCTGTTGGCATCTGCCTTCAGCAGCAGGGTCGCACTGGATTGATAATAGGGCGGCATGCTGAGGATAAAGGGGGCTGCCGCCAAGGTCACCACGGCGGCAAACAATACCACCTTCCACCAGTTTGCCTTGAGCACCCGCCAGGGGCCGCTGAAATCGAGGCGACTCTCTAGCGCACGGCCATTTTCAACCAACAATGAAGTCATGAAGAGCGTCCTGGATTAGAAGAAACTTTGTTCGATGATGATGATGTCGCCGGGATTGAGCTGCCGTTGCAGGCTCACCTCTTCCAGCAACTGATCGCAGCCATTGAGGCGCAGGCTGATATCCCGTCTGGCGGCGCGATCGGTGAAACCACCCGCCAGCGCGACGGCCTTCTCCACCGTCAGGCCGGGCTGGTATTCGTAGCCCCCCGGGTGAGCCACCTCGCCAGCAACAAACACCTGGCGGAAAGTGGTCACGTTGACCGTCACCATGGGATCGAGCAGCACGCCGTGCTTGAGCCCTCTGGTCAGCAGCTCGGCCACCTCAGCGGTGGTATGGCCCATCAGCAACACCTGACCCAGATAGGGGTAATTGACGTGGCCACTGGTATCGACCTTGAACTTCATCGACAGATCCGGCTCGCCATACACCCGGATTTCGACCTCGTCCCCCGGCGCCAGCCGGTAGGCGGAATCGTTGCCTTGCGGGCTCTGGCCAGCCCAGACCGACAGGCTGAACAACCAGCCAAGCAGAAGCACCATCACGCTTTTGTTCATGTTAAATGGCTACCTTGAGTGAAAGAGAAAGCTGTTGTTTGTCGTAACCGAGGGCACGGCCATAGCAATTGCCGCCGATGTCGATGGGCTGCCCGGCAAAGCTGGAGCCGGAGTCGGCCTGCAGGTAGTGGAGCCCCAGATTGACGGAGGGACGAATGTCGTAGCTGATGCCCATGCCCCAGCGATGGATGTCGTCCTGACGGTGGCGGTTGTCGTTACCACAGACCACCGACTGGTGATAATCATCCCGGATATCGTGATAAGAGAGCGTGGTCGCCACTCCGGGTGACCAGTGGTGCTGCCACTCGGCGCCATATAGCTGGCTGCTGACATAGCCGCCGTCACCACCCGGATCACGAATGGTCCGGCTGGAGAGCAGCGCGAGCTTGCTGTAATCGAGCGGTTGCCACTCCAGACGTAGATCCCAGTTCAGCCCTTTGAAACTCTCTGCCTGCGGATCGTTGACGAAACGCTTGTAGATCCCGCCGATATTGGCATCGATCCGGGTCTTGCCGGTCAGCTGGCTCATCACCCCGGTGATGAGGAAAAATTCGTCGGAATCCTTGCGCGGATTGGCCGGATAGCGTCGCAGATTGGTCTGCAGGGTGTAACGAAAACGGCTGACATGGCTCACCTGATCGAACAGCTCGACAATGGCGGTGTTCTCCTGCCACTCCTGCTCGGCCACATAGCGTTCAAAGTCATGCTGGTAGAGGTGCTTGTCGAGATAGCCCAGATCCTTGTGGGAGAGCGCCAGCTCCAGCTTGCCTCTGGCATCGGGAGCGCCGTAACTGTAACGGCCACCCACTTCGCTGCGTTTGAAGCGCAACGGCTCGGCAATGTTGAACCAGCCGAAAGTGGCATCACCGCCAGCCTTCTCATCCCCCTGCAACATAAAGCCTTCGGTCAGCCCCTCGCCACGCGCCTCATGGCCCAGCCGATACTGGTACATCAGCTGGAAGGCGTTGCGCAGGGAGAAGCGCCAGCTGCCGTCAAACTGAAACTGGTGATCGGCATAGCCATCCCCATGGCTGCTGCCATAGCGACGATAATCACCCAGATAGCTGAACTGATAGCGATCCAGGCCGCGTTCGCCCACCATGCGAAATTCCGGGGTGATCCCGACGAAATCGGAGCCAATCGCCTGACCACTGTCACGCTGCCACAACAGGTTGCTGTCGTGGCCGTAACGGCTCTCCACCTCGGTCTGGATCTCCAGACCAAGCGGCCCCTGATGGGATACGGGGGTGACCTCGGCGCGGACTGAAAGAGAGGGGGAGAGCAGCAGTCCGGCGCAAACGAGGCTAGTAAGCAGATGCACCGACAAACCCCTTGAATACAGTCAGGAAAATGACTTTGAAATCCAGTCCGAGCGACCAGTACTGGATGTACTTGAGATCGAACTTGACCCGCATCTCCATCTTGTCGAGGGTGTCGGTTTCACCACGAAATCCATTTATCTGGGCCAGCCCGGTAATCCCCGGTTTGACCTTGTGGCGCAGCATGTACCGCTCCACCAGTGAGCGGTACTGCTCGTTGTGCGCCACGGCATGAGGACGTGGCCCCACGATCGACATGGAGCCCTGAATCACATTAAAAAACTGCGGCAACTCATCCAGCGAGGTGCGACGCAAAAACGCACCGAATGGCGTCACTCTAGGATCGCCTTTAGTTGCCTGAGTCACCACGGCATCATTCTCCATGACGCGCATGGAGCGGAATTTCCAGACCTGGATCCGTTTCCCCCCCAAGCCGTAGCGATCCTGTTTGAAGAGTACGGGTCCAGGGGAAGAGAGACGCACTCCGAGTGCCACCAGCACCATGATCGGGGAGATGAGCAGCAGAATGAGTGAACCCAGCACCAGATCTTCAATGCGTTTGAGCAGGGCGGCCCCCCCTTCAAACGGGGAATCGAAAAAGCTGAAGGTATAGATATCGCCTACCCGATCGATGTGGGACACGGTCAGGCCGTACTCGTAGAAATCGGGAACCAGATAGGTATTGACCGTGGTGTCGGAGAGTTCGTAGAGGTAGTGATTGATACGCTCCCGGGCGGTCAGGGGCAGCGCCAGATAGATTTCGTCGACCAGCCCTTTGCGTGCCAGCTCAAGCAGCTCATCGACATCACCCAACAGAGGACTGCGAGTCGGGTAACCGAAGCGCTCTTCGCTACGGGCATCGAAAAATCCGAGCATCTGAATATCGTGACGCGGGCTCTCCCACAGGGATTTTTCCAGCGCCAGTCCGGCCGGAGTCACGCCAATGATGGCCACACGCCGACAGCAGGAGGCATCGCTGAACCAGAGGGTCACCAGTCGGTACAACACCCGATAGCCGGTGGAAATGAGGCAGGCCATGGCAAGCCAGAGCACCGCCAGCTCCAGCGGGAAGGGGTGGTAGGGTTTAAAGATGGGAACCAGATAGACCAGCAGGTAGAGCAGGGTAGCAGTTACCAACCAGGAGAAGATGAGGCGCAGCAGAGACTGCGCCAGATGTTTACGAACCCGGCTGCAATAGAGCCCGGTATTCTGGGAGACCAGAAAGAAGACCACCATGCCCAGCGTGACCAGGGACATCTCGTCCAACCCATGAAACAAGCCAAAGTGCCGTGCGAGCAGCACCATTGAGACTGAAATTCCCACCAGATCGACAAAGCGGGAAAACAGACTGTGGCTCGCGTCTGCGAGCTTGATGATTCGCTTGTTCATGGGTCGCCTTCATACTGATATCACTTATCAGTTTTCTTGACCGGACGAGCCCAGTTCTTGATGTGACGCTGGGGTACCCGGGTAATCACGAGTTCATTTTCACCCACGTCCTTGGTAATAGTAGAGCCGGCACCCAGGGTGGCCCCCTTGCCGATGCGAACAGGCGCTACCAGTTGGGTATCAGAACCGACGAACACATCGTCCTCGATGATGGTCTGGAATTTGTTGACCCCGTCGTAGTTGCAGGTGATGGTACCGGCACCGATATTCACCCCGGCTCCGATCTCGGCATCACCCAGATAGGTCAGATGACCGCACTTGGAACCAACCCCCAGACGGGCCTTCTTCATCTCGACGAAGTTGCCAACGTGCGCATCCTGCTCCAGAACCGCCCCCGGACGCAAGCGGGTAAACGGACCCACTGAGCACTGATCTGCCACCTGTGCACCCTCGATAACCGAGTAGGGTTTCACCTCGGTGTGATCGCCAATGACACAATCTTTCAGTACGCAACCGGCTCCGATACGAACGTGATTGCCGAGAGTCACCTTGCCCTCTATGATGACGTTTGCATCAATAACAACCTCTTCACCAATTTCCAAAACCCCACGCAAATCAAAGCGTGCGGGGTCGATCATGGTTGCACCTGCAATCATCAGTTTCTCGGCCTGCATCTGCTGATAGCTGCGCTCAAGCTGAGCCAATTGCACCCGATTGTTGGCCCCTTCCACCTCGGCGGCACGCTCCGGATGAACGGCGGCAATCGGGCAATTATCGCTGTGAGCCATGGCGATCACATCGGTCAGATAGAACTCGCCCTGGGCGTTTTTGTTGTCGAGACGAGACAACCATTGACGCAACTGGCCCCCATTGGCCACCAGCACGCCGGTATTCACCTCACGAATGGCCAGCTGTTCGGCATTGGCATCCTTCTGCTCGACGATACCGACTACCTGACCATTTTCACGGACGATGCGGCCATAGCCGGTGGGGTTGTCCAGCACCACGGTCAGCAGTGCCATCCCGTTTTCAGCCTTGGCGGCGAGCAAGCGCTGCAGGGTCTCGGGCTGGATCAGCGGGGTATCGCCGTAGAGCACCAGCACATCGTCTTCATCCTTCCAGAACGGGATGGCCTGGGCGACGGCATGACCGGTTCCCAGCTGCTGAGCTTGCAGCACCCAGTTCACATCGGCCGCCACGATCCGCTCTTTCAGCAGCTCGGCACCGTGGCCATAGACCAGATGCAGCTGCTCGGCACCGACCTGACGAGCGGTATCGATCACATGGGAAACCATGGGTTTGTTGGCTACCGGGTGCAGTACCTTGGGCAGAATGGAACGCATACGGGTACCTTTACCCGCAGCCAGGATCACGACGTTGAGGGACATAAATTGGCCTTTGGAACATGAGAAATACTCGGCGGAGTCTATCCAACGGGTAAAAAAAAAGCGACCCGAAGGTCGCTTTTTACATCACCGTTATTAGCGGTAATTCTTTTTGACGATATCGATGACTCGCAGTTGAGCCATCGCCTTGGCCAGCTCGGTGGCGGCCTGGGCGTAGTCGATATCACCATGGGAGCTGTGGATCCGCTCTTCGGCTGCGCGCTTGGCTTCCTGGGCTTTCGCCTCATCCAAGTCGTCAGCACGAATCGCGGTGTCCGCCAGCACGGTCACGGATTCAGGTTGTACTTCCAGCATACCGCCGGAGATGTACAGCACCTCTTCAGTTCCGTTCTGCTTCACCAAGCGGACCAGGCCCGGCTTGATGGCAGTCAGCAACGGAGCATGACCGTGGCGGAGACCCAACTCACCTTCGGAGCCTGATACCTGAGCGGATTGCACGCGACCGGAAAACAGTTTTCCTTCGGCGCTCACCACGTCCAGGTGAAAGGAGATCATCTCTGCCATGGGCCCTCCTGTCGAGGCTTACAGTTTCTTGGATTTCTCGACGACTTCGTCGATACCGCCAACCATGTAGAACGCCTGCTCGGGCAGATCGTCATACTCGCCTTTCAGGATGCCCTGGAAACCACGGATGGTCTCTTTCAGCGGCACGTATTTACCCGGAGAACCGGTAAACACTTCTGCTACGAAGAACGGCTGGGACAGGAAACGCTCGATCTTACGGGCACGGGCTACGGTCAGTTTGTCTTCTTCTGACAGTTCATCCATACCCAGGATGGCGATGATGTCCTTCAGCTCTTTGTAGCGCTGCAGTACGGTCTGAACGCCACGAGCGGTCTCGTAGTGCTCTTTGCCAACCACCAGCGGATCCAGCTGACGAGAGGTAGAGTCCAGCGGGTCAACGGCCGGGTAGATACCCAGTGCCGCGATTTGACGGGACAGTACGACGGTCGCATCCAGGTGGGCGAAGGTGGTCGCCGGAGACGGGTCAGTCAAGTCATCCGCAGGCACGTAAACGGCCTGTACGGAGGTGATGGAACCGGTCTTGGTGGAGGTGATACGTTCTTGCAGAACCCCCATCTCCTCGGCCAGGGTCGGCTGGTAACCTACTGCGGAAGGCATACGGCCCAGCAGTGCGGATACTTCAGTACCGGCCAGGGTGTAACGGTAGATGTTGTCCACGAAGAACAGCACGTCACGACCTTCGTCACGGAACTTCTCGGCCATGGTCAGGCCGGTCAGCGCAACGCGCAGACGGTTTCCGGGCGGCTCGTTCATCTGACCGTAAACCAGAGATACTTTGTCCAGTACGTTGGACTCCATCATCTCGTGGTAGAAGTCGTTACCCTCACGGGTACGCTCACCTACACCGGCGAATACAGAGTAACCACTGTGTTCGATCGCGATGTTACGGATCAGCTCCATCATGTTTACGGTTTTGCCTACACCGGCACCACCGAACAGACCAACCTTACCACCCTTGGCGAACGGACATACCAGGTCGATAACCTTGATGCCGGTCTCCAGCAGCTCGGTGCTGTTGGACTGATCTTCGTAGCTGGGGGCTTCACGGTGGATTGACCAGCTCTCTTCTTCACCGATCGGGCCTTTCTCGTCGATTGGCTCGCCCAGTACGTTCATGATCCGACCCAGTGTCGCAGTACCGACCGGAACCTGGATGGATTTACCGCTATTCATTACTTCCAACCCACGACGCAGACCGTCGGAGGAACCCATGGTGATGCAACGAACGACGCCGCCACCGATCTGTTGCTGAACTTCCAGCACCAGACCCTGGCCTTGACCTTCGCTAACGACCTTCAGTGCATCGTACACCTGGGGCACGGCATTCTGCGGGAACTCGATGTCCACTACAGCGCCGATGATTTGGACGATGAAACCGTTACTCATGTCAAATCCTCTAAACCTTTGATAACCCTTGCCTTACACCGCAGCAGCACCGGATACGATCTCTGTCAGCTCCTGGGTAATACTGGCCTGACGGGCCTTGTTGTATACCAGTTGCAGATCGTTAATCAGGTTACCGGCGTTGTCAGTCGCGGCTTGCATGGCAACCATTCGGGCTGCCTGTTCACTGGCCAAGTTTTCCACTACACCCTGGTAGACCTGAGATTCGACATAGCGAACCAGCAGGGTATCCAGCAGCTTCTTGGGATCCGGCTCATAGAGGTAATCCCAGTGGTGTTTCTTGGCCAGCTTGCTGTCTTCAGTTACGGGCAAAGGCAGCAGTTGATCGACCCGTGGTTGCTGCACCATGGTGTTGACGAACTTGTTGTACACCAGATACAGCTTGTCAATCTCACCGTTGTCGTAAGCCTTCAGCATGACCTTGACTGAACCAATCAGGTCATTGACGCTCGGGTTATCGCCCAGTCCTGCGACGTGAGCTTTCACCTTGGCGCCGTGCCGTTCAAAGAAGTTGGAGGCTTTGTTGCCGATCAGAGCCAGGTCAACCTTGGCACCTTTCGCGCTCCATTGCTTCATATCATTGAGGGCAGCCTTGAACAGGTTGATGTTCAGACCACCACACAGGCCACGGTCGGTGGAGACGACGATGTAACCCACTCGCTTGACCTCACGTTCGATGAGGTAGGGGTGTTTGTATTCCAGGTTCCCCTGAGCGATATGGCCGATCACCTTGCGCATGGTTTCAGCGTACGGACGGCTGGCAGACATGCGATCCTGCGCACGGCGCATCTTGCTTGCTGCCACCATTTCCATAGCGCTGGTGATCTTTTGAGTGTTTTTAACACTCCCGATCTTGTTACGTATCTCTTTTGCGCCGGCCATCTCTTCTCTCCATCAGGTGGCAGCTTGCGCTGCCACACTCGCTTACCAGGTCTGGGTTGCCTTGAAGTCATCCAGCAACGCAGTCAGCTTGCCAACGATCGCGTCGTTGTAGTCAGCCTTGGCATTGATTTCAGCCATCAGCTCAGCATGCTGGGTATCGGCGAAAGAGAGCAGAGCGGCTTCGAAGTCGAGGATCTTGCTCAACTCGACATCAGAGAGATAGCCTTTTTCCGCGGCGAACAGCACCAGAGACTGGTGAGCCACGCTCATCGGAGAGTACTGCTTCTGTTTCATCAGCTCGGTCACTTTCTGACCGTGGTCCAGCTGCTTGCGAGTTGCATCGTCCAGGTCGGAAGAGAACTGGGCAAAGGCAGCAAGTTCGCGATACTGGGCCAGCGCGGTACGGATACCACCGGACAGCTTCTTGACGATCTTGGTCTGGGCGGCACCACCCACACGGGATACGGAGATACCCGGATCAACCGCAGGACGAATACCGGCGTTGAAAGACTGGGAAGTCAGGAAGATCTGACCATCGGTGATGGAGATCACGTTGGTCGGAACGAACGCGGATACGTCGCCCGCCTGGGTTTCGATGATCGGCAGCGCGGTCAGAGAACCGGTTTTGCCCTTCACTTCACCCTTGGTGAACTTCTCTACGTACTCGTCGTTGACGCGAGCTGCACGCTCCAGCAGACGGGAGTGCAGATAGAATACGTCGCCCGGGAATGCTTCACGTCCTGGCGGACGGCGCAGCAGCAGGGAAATCTGACGATATGCAACGGCCTGCTTGGACAGGTCATCATAAATGATCAGGGCATCTTCACCGCGGTCACGGAAGTACTCACCCATGGAGCAACCTGAATACGGAGCCAGGTATTGCAGGGCAGCCGCTTCGGAAGCAGAGGCAACCACTACTATGGTGTTGGCCAGGGCGCCGTGCTCTTCCAGCTTGCGCACCACGTTGGCGATGGTGGAGGCCTTCTGGCCAATCGCAACGTAGACACACTTAATACCGGAGTCTTTCTGGTTGATGATGGTGTCGATCGCAATGGCAGTTTTACCTACCTGGCGGTCACCGATGATCAGCTCACGCTGGCCACGACCGATAGGGATCATGGAGTCGATGGCTTTCAGACCGGTCTGGACAGGCTGGTCAACAGACTTACGCTCGATAACGCCCGGGGCAATCACTTCTACCGGAGAGAAGCCATCGTGCTCGACCGGACCTTTACCGTCGATAGGCTGACCCAGGGTGTTGACCACCCGGCCCAGCAGACCACGACCGACCGGCACTTCCAGAATGCGGCCAGTACCTTTTACTTTCATCCCTTCGGCCAGATCGGCATAGGGACCCATCACTACGGCACCAACGGAGTCACGCTCCAGGTTCAATGCCAGAGCGTAGCGGTTGCCCGGCAGCTCGATCATCTCACCCTGCATGGCATCGGCCAGGCCGTGGATACGAATGATACCGTCACTCACGGAGACGATGGTACCTTCGTTACGCGCTTCGCTCTTTACATCAAACTGCGCAATGCGCTGCTTGATCAGCTCGGCGATTTCAGTGGAATTCAGTTGCATGCTCTAATACCCCAATCAAGATTGCAGCGCGTCAGCCATGCGATCCAGCTTGCCGCGGACAGTTCCGTCGATAACCAGATCACCGGCCTTGATGAGCACCCCGGCCATCAAGGACGCGTCGATGCTGCAATTCAGCTTCACTTTGCGCGCGAGACGTTGTTCCAGAGAAGCCTGAATATTGGCTTTCTGCTGGTCGGTCAGTGCAATCGCCGAAATCACGTCAGCCTGAACTTCTTTGTCCAGTTCAGACTTGAACACCACAAATTCGGCAACGACCGCCGGCAGCACACCCAAGCGACCATTCTCTGCCATTACCCGGATCAGGTTCTGGCCATGCTCGTCGAGTTGCTCCCCGCAGATGCTGACAAACAGTTTTGCCAGCTCGTCGGCAGCCACAGAGCCGTTAACCAGGGAGTGGATGGTCTCGTTCTTCACTACTTCCGCAGCGAAGCTGAGCATCCCCAGCCACTGATCAACCGCCTTGTGCTCAACGGCAAACTCGAAAGCAGCCTTGGCGTAGGGGCGAGCGATTGTAGTCAGTTCAGACATAGCCCCGTTCCCGTTACAGTTCAGCTACCAGTTTGTCGACGATGTCGCTGTTGGCAGCCTGGTCGATTTGGCGCGCCAGGATCTTCTCTGCACCCGCAATGGCAAGAGCAGCAACCTGCTTGCGCAGTTCCTCTTTGGCACGATGACGTTCAGCTTCAATCTCGGCACGGCCTTGAGCCAGGATTTTTTCCCGCTCAGCCTGAGCACCGACAGTTGCCTCATCAATGATCTGGGCCTTGCGTTTGTTGGCCTGTTCAATGATTTCAGCAGCCTGCAGCTTGGCTTCTTTCAGCTGATCGACGGCGTTGGCCTTGGCCAAATCCAGATCTTTCTTGGCTCGTTCGGCAGAAGAGAGACCGTCAGCAATAGCTTTCTGACGGGCTTCGATGGCAGCCATCAGCGGCGGCCATACATACTTCATGCAAAACACAACGAAGAAGAAAAAAGCAATTGCTTGGCCGAGGAGGGTGGCGTTGATATTCACAGCCGATGTCCTCTTTAGTTAGTTAATGGGTTATGCCTGGATATGTCGTAACGACTTAGCCAGCAACCGCAAACATCACATACAGACCCAGACCAACGGCGATCATCGGGATCGCATCCACCAGACCCATTACGATGAAGAACTGGGTACGCAGAACAGGGATCAGATCAGGTTGACGAGCAGCACCTTCCAGGAACTTGCCACCCAGAATACCGATACCGATGGAAGCGCCGATAGCAGCCAGACCCATCATCATTGCAGCAGCGATGTACAGCAGGTCCATGTTCAAGTTTTCCATGAGGATCTCCATTTATTTAGATGTAATTGATTGTATAAAAAGGATTATTTGAGTCGCATCAACCATGATCTTCCTGTGCCATCGACAGATAGACGATGGTCAGAACCATGAAGATGAATGCCTGCAAAGTGATGATCAAGATGTGGAAAATTGCCCAAGGCACGGACAGGATCCACTGTGACCACCAGGGTAGCAAACCCGCAATCAGGATAAAGATCAGTTCGCCAGCATACATGTTGCCGAACAGTCGAAGACCCAGAGAGACCGGTTTGGATACCAGCGTAACAGTTTCCAGGATGAGGTTAACCGGGATGGCCGCCGGGTGGTTGAAAGGCTGAAGCGTCAGCTCCTTCACAAACCCGCCGATACCCTTGACCTTGATGCTGTAATACAGGATCAAGAAGAACACGCCCAAAGCCATGGACATGGTGATGTTAACGTCAGCAGAGGGAACCACACGCAGATAGGGAATACCCATCAATTGTGCAGCGTGAGGGATAAAGTCAACGGGGATCAGATCCATCAGGTTCATCAGGAAGATCCAGACAAACACAGTCAACCCCAAAGGTGCGATGACCTTGTTGCGACCATGAAAGATGTCTTTGACGTTACCATTCACAAACTCGACCAGCATCTCCACAAAGCACTGCAGCTTACCCGGCACCCCGCTGGTAGCGTTAACGGCTACTTTGCGGAACAGCAGGATAAACAGGGCGCCTAGCACGACGGAGAATACCATTGAGTCGATATTCACCGTCCAGAACCCGGACCCGACTTGAAGGTGGGTCAGGTGGTGGGAGATATATCCCTGAGGAGTCAGGACTTCTCCGGTTGCAGACATGAGTTTTCCTAATAGTGGTTGTTAAGCGTGAATGAGACTATCCACTGTACAACGAGGGCGAGGATATAAGTGGCGAAAAACGAGACGGTAACGACCTCGACTTTCGCACCAAACAACAGAGCAAACAGACCTGCTGTCGAAACGAGCTTAATCCCAGCCCCACCATAAAAGTCCCGCAAAACCAGGCCCACACTCTCGGTTGTCACCTTGCGGCGCAGCACCCAGACAGTAAACAAGGCTTGAGGAACCCAGTACATCCCCCCTCCGTAAAGGGCGGAATAACCGGCGCTGGCACTAATCTGATAAAACCAGACAGCACTCATCGCCAGGATCAGGATGAGCTGACAAACGAGCATAACCCAGGCTAGCGTAAAACCTTCCAAGGCTATTTTCTGCTTCACCAACCTACCCCTGAACATTACAGAACTGTAAAAAATCGGGATCCGAAGACCCCATGTTAACAGCTCTTAAAGCCGGTCAAATTATACCCTTGAGGGCCGCTATTGCAATATGACAAAAATCCTTAATTTTTGCGGCTTTCCGCGGCAAATCAAGGTTATGGCCATATCAAAAGGAATGGATGTTTTATTACTACAAAAAGCGTAAGAATCACGATTCTGACACGCCAAAATAGCCCAATATACGGTCCAAATCGGATAAATTCTCGTAACTTATTACTAACTTTCCGCTATCCCGCTTGCCAGGCTGAAGTTGCACCTGATTGCCAATTTTTTCTGCCAGTTGGCGCTCCAGGTAGCCGATCTGCGGATCACGGGCCGGTTCGACCCTGGCTTTTGCCGGTTCAAGCGCTTTTTGCACCAGCTTCTCGGTATCGCGTACAGTCAGCCCTTTCTGGGCAACCAGCTTGGCCAGTTCGGACTGAGCCTGACCGCTCAGGGCCAGCAGGGCTCGGGCATGACCCATGTCGAGGTCGCCATGCTCGACGAAACGCTTCACGTCGTCGTTGAGCTGGTTGAGACGCAGCAGGTTGGTCACCGTGGTGCGGGACTTGCCCACCGCCTCGGCCACCTGCTGGTGGGTGAGTTCGAATTCGGTCAGTAGTCTTTGTAAAGCGACCGCCTCTTCGATGGCATTGAGGTCTTCCCGCTGGATGTTCTCAATCAGCGCGATGGCAACGGCAGCCTCGTCGGGTACATCCTTGACGATGCAGGGCACCACCTCGAGCCGCGCCAGCTGGGACGCGCGCCAGCGCCGCTCACCGGCAATTATTTCGAAGGATTGTTCGCCGAGAGGGCGTACCACGATGGGCTGGATCACCCCCTGAGCGCGGATGGAGTTGGCAAGCTCTTCCAGTGCATCCTGGGACATATCCTTGCGGGGCTGGTACTTGCCGGACTGCAACCACTCCACCGGCAGCTTGCGCAGCTCGCCCTGATTGGTGGGGGCCATGGCCTCTTCAGTACGTTGATCGCTCATCACCTGTTTCTGGCGGGCAGCCGTGCTGGTACTGAGCAGGGCATCCAGCCCCTTGCCCAGTCCACGTTTTTTCGGAGTCATATGCTCTCTCGGTCTGCGATGGTCGCCTGACGTTCCTGCTCCTGGCGGCGCAGGATCTCGCCAGCCAGTGCCAGGTAGGCCTTGGCGCCCACCGATGATTTGTCATAGTGCATGGCCGGGGCACCGAAACTCGGGGCTTCAGCCAGTCTAACGTTGCGGGGAATGATGGTGCGGTAGACTTTGTCACCAAAGTGCTGTTTTAGCTGATCGGACACATCATTGGCCAGCCGGTTGCGGTGATCGAACATGGTGCGCAGCACCCCTTCGATCTTGAGCTCCGGATTGACCACGGCGGCCAGCTTGCTGATGGTGTCGACCAGGGCGGTGAGCCCCTCCAGCGCGTAATATTCGCATTGCATGGGCACCAACACGGAGTCGGCGGCGGCCATGGCGTTCACGGTCAGCATGTTGAGAGAGGGCGGGCAGTCGATGAAGACGTAGTCGTATTTGTCCCGCACCGAAGCCAGCGCATTGCGCAGGCGGATTTCGCGGGCGAAAAATTCCATCAGACGGATTTCGGCCGCGGTCACGTCGGCGTTGGCGGCGATCAGGTGATACCCCCCGGTGGTTTCGGGGATGATCACTTCGCTGATGGGGGCATCCTCGATCAGCAGCTCATAGGCGGTGCGCTCGACGTCATACTTGTCGACACCGCTGCCCATGGTGGCATTGCCCTGCGGATCCAGATCGATCACCAGCACCTTGCGCCGGGTGGCAGCCATGGAGGCGGCCAGATTCACACAGGTGGTGGTTTTACCTACTCCACCCTTCTGGTTGGCTATGGCGATGACTTTTCCCACACGATCCCCTAAATGAAACTGCGACCCTATTCGGGCTGGATATGTTTGAATTCCAGCAGATGACGTTCGCCTTCCAGCTCCGGCACCCGCAACTCATGACAGGCTACCAGACGGATATTGGCAGGCAACTGGGCAAGCTCCTGCTCGGGATATTGTCCCTTGAGCGCCAGGAAGCTGCCCTGTTCTGACGGCAGGTGGTGACACCAGCTCAGCATGTCCTCCAGCGAGGCAAATGCCCGACTCAGTACACCATCAAATCCCACCTCAGGTTGATACTCTTCAACCCGGGATTTGACCGGCGTCACATTGGTCAGACCCAGCTCCTGGATCACCTGACGGATGAAGTTGATCCGCTTGCCCAGACTGTCGAGCAGGACGAACTGCTTGTCCGGATTGATGATCGCCAGCGGCAATCCCGGCAGGCCGGGACCGGTCCCCACGTCGATGAAGCGCTCACCGTGCAAGTGGGGGCTTACCACCAGGCTATCGAGGATATGCTTGACCAGCATGGCTTCCGGATCTCGCACCGAGGTGAGATTGTAAGCCTTGTTCCACTTGTGCAGCAACTCGACCAACTGCACCAGTTGGCTCTTTTGGGTATCGGTGATAACAATTTCGGCCTGCTTGAGCAGGCCGTTCAATCTTTCCAACATGGGATTCCTCAGGCGGTTTTACGCAGCAGGCCGTGTTTTTTCAGGTGAACCAGCAGGATGGAGATGGCCGCCGGGGTGATGCCGGAGATGCGGGAAGCCTGACCAATGGTCTGCGGCTTGGCATCGTTCAGCTTGGCTTTCACCTCGTTGGAGAGGCCGTTCACCTCGCGATAGTCCAGATCCAGCGGCAGCAGGGTGTTCTCGTTGCGCAGCTGCTTTTCCACTTCATCGTGTTGACGCTCGATGTAACCGGCGTACTTGATCTGGATCTCAACCTGTTCGGCCGCGGCAGGATCGGTCACGGAAGGACCGACACCTTCGATGGCCATCAGCGCATCATAGGTCACCTCGGGACGACGCAGCAGCTCTTCCAGACTCTGTTCGCGGGTCAGCGGGGTGTTGACCAGGGCGTTGACCGCTTCCAGTGACGGATGTTGCGGGTGGATCCAGGTTGAACGCATGCGCTGACGCTCCAGCTCGACCTGTTCCATCTTGGCGTTGAATTTGCTCCAGCGCTCGTCATCCACCAGACCCAGCTCGCGACCAATGGCTGTCAGGCGGATATCGGCGTTGTCTTCACGCAGCAGCAGGCGATATTCGGCGCGGCTGGTGAACATGCGGTAAGGCTCGCGGGTCCCCAGGGTGGAGAGATCATCCATCATCACGCCCATGTAGGCCTGATCCCGACGCGGGTTCCAGGGATCCTTGTCCTGGGCACGCAAGGCCGCGTTCAAACCGGCCATCAGGCCTTGTGCCGCTGCCTCTTCGTAACCGGTCGTGCCGTTGATCTGGCCGGCGAAGAACAGGTTTGGAATGCACTTGCTCTCCATGTTGGCCTTGAGATCCCGCGGATCGAAGAAATCATATTCGATGGCATAGCCGGGGCGGGTGATGTGGGCGTTCTCGAAGCCGCGCACGGAACGGACGATCTGCACCTGCACGTCAAACGGCAGGCTGGTGGAGATCCCGTTCGGATAGAGTTCGTGGGTGGTAAGGCCTTCCGGTTCGACGAAGATCTGGTGTGCAGTCTTGTCGGCGAAACGGGTGATCTTGTCTTCGATCGACGGGCAGTAGCGCGGACCTATCCCCTCGATCACCCCGGCGTACATGGGGCTGCGATCCAGGTTATTGCGGATCACTTCGTGGGTACGCTCGTTGGTATGGGTGACGTAGCAGGGCACCTGACGGGGATGCTGGCTGGCATCGCCGATAAACGAGAAGACCGGACGCGGATCGTCGCCGTGCTGTTCCTGCATTACGGAGAAATCGACGCTGCGGGCATCGATGCGCGGCGGGGTGCCCGTCTTGAGGCGATCGATGCGCAGCGGCAGTTCGCGCAGGCGCTGGGCCAAGGCGATCGAGGGAGGATCCCCGGCACGGCCGCCCTTGTAGTTTTCCATCCCGATGTGGATCAACCCGTTCAGGAAGGTACCGACCGTCAGCACCACTGTCTTGCCGCTGATGCGGATCCCGCTCTGGGTGACCACACCGGCAACACGATCCCCGTCCATGATCAGATCGTCACAAGCCTGCTGGAAGATCTTCAGGTTCGGGTAGTTCTCCAGCATCTGGCGAACGACGGCCTTGTAGAGCAGGCGATCCGCCTGGGCACGAGTGGCTCGCACTGCCGGGCCCTTGGAGGAGTTGAGGGTGCGGAACTGGATCCCGCCAAGATCGATGGCACGCGCCATGATCCCGCCGAGTGCGTCAACTTCCTTGACCAGGTGTCCCTTGCCGATCCCGCCGATCGCCGGATTACAGGACATGTGTCCCAGCGTATCGATATTGTGGGTCAGCAACAGGGTGTTCATGCCCATACGGGCTGCCGCTGTTGCTGCTTCGGTTCCGGCATGACCGCCACCGACGACGATCACATCAAATTGTTCATGGTATTGCATTGGGATCACCTTGATCTGCACGCCTGAAGATCTTTATTTGCCTGGGCTAAAGGGCGGAACATTCTATCTGTTTCGCGTCCTGAGGGGAACGTCTACTTAACGTTCAGTATGAAGGGAGGATCCACTAATTAGATCTTAAGGATCTTTAGATCGATCTTTTACTGGATCTCTTATTAGGATCCGCCCTTTCTGTTGATAAGCACTTTTTGATCATAAAGATCATTAATTTAAGGACGATCCTAGCTTGTGGAAAAGCTTGGATCCTGGCCCGGTGAACGAGGGGATAACCAGGACTTTTATACACAGAGGTCTGTCGGTCTGGATCTAATACATGGATAACTATAGGTTTTGCAGAGCTTTACACCGTAGTTATGCACATTACCCCTGGGCATTGTGGGTAACCTTGTAGAACAACTCCCCCGGATCAATCTGTTAATAACATGGTGGATAGTCGATCTGGGGATAAGTGGGGAGATCAAGCTTTTTTTCAGGATCTCCCGCACTCTGATCAGGCGATCATCGTCATCCAGTCGCGGATCCACACTTCTGCTGCATCTTCGGGGATCTCGTGTTGGGTCACATCGATGTCGAGCCGCTCGCCGATCCGGCTGGCACCGCACTCGGCCAGCAGGCGATCCAGCGTCTTGCCACCCTGGCAAAAGGTGTCATAACTGCTGTCACCAAGGGCGATCACGCCATATTTCAATGAATTAAGATCCGGATGCTGCTCGGCAAGATCCTTGGCGAAGGGTTGCAGGTTGTCGGGTACATCACCGGCACCATGGGTGGAAGTGACCACCAGCAGGATGGATCCCGTATCATCCAGCACCTCTGCCAGCTTGGCCGGGTTGTGGATCCGGGTCTGGTGCCCAGCCTGTTCCAGCAGGTTGGCGACGTGGTCTGCGACATATTCGGCGGCGCCCAGCATGGAGCCGACGACGAGATTGAGTTTGGCCATGGAATGGATCCTGATTTCAGACAAAGAAACGGAAAGCCGGATTCTACCGCCAAAGGGTGTGGATAAATATGGATAAAGCTTGGGGATAATGGATCCAGTCAGATAATGCCGCCGGATCCATCCTGCCGATCTTTTTTCTGCTTCTTTATTTTCCTCTCAATTTTCTTCTCCGCTAATGGCTCTCCTGATGGCTCCCATCTCCCGCGAAATCCTGCCAACGATGCAGTCAGATAACAATGTAGATGCAAATGATTAGCAATTATTGAATCGATTCGATCACGGCTCCTGTAGTAGGATTGCGCTGTTTTATTCGCCCATGGAACAGGGTGATGTCGTGACAAACGACCACAAATAACAATTAAAACAACATAACTCATTGATAAACGAGACTTTAATATGATTGCGCAAAAATACACTACAGGACCCGGCAAGAAGGGCGCCTTCGGCGTGCTTTCGCTCTCCGGTTTGCTCGTCTCCCTGCCGCTGATGGCCGAACAAACCACCGCTGAGCTGCCCAAAGCCAGCGAAACCATGGTGGTGACAGGTACGGCTATGAAGGTGGAAGTGCCGATGGCCGAGACCCCTCGCGCCGTCTCCGTGGTTAATCGCGAGGAGCTGGATCAGCACGCCGTGTTGCAGCTGGATGAAGCGATTCGCTACCGTTCCGGCGTATTGACCGGTCTCTATGGTTCCGACAACAACACCGACTGGTTCAAAGTCCGTGGCTTCGATGCCGCCTCTTATCTGGATGGTAACCGGTTGTTTGGCACCGGCTATTACGTCTGGACGCCGGAACCGTTTGGTCTGGAGAATGTAGAAGTGCTGAAGGGGCCAGCCTCGATCCTTTACGGTGAGGCGCCTCCGGGCGGGGTGATCAATGCCATCAGCAAGCGGCCGACCGCCACGCCGCAAGGGCAGGTGGATCTGCAGCTTGGCAGCCGGGATCATCGTCAAGTCGGGGTGGACGTCTCTGACGCGCTCTCCGACAACAGCCGTTACCGCATGGTTGCTCTTTATAAAGAGCGTGATGGTGTGCTCACCGGCACCTACAACGATCGGGTTTATCTGGCGCCGAGCGTCACCTTCGATCTTTCGGATCGTACCAGCCTGACCCTGCTGGCCAGCTTCCTGCACGACGAAGGGGTCCCGACCAACGGCTTCTTCCCGGTCTATGGCACCCTGAATACGTCAGGTGGCCAGATTGATCCCTCCACCAACCTGAGCCAACCGGATTACGATCGCAACCGCAATACCCAGATCTCCACCGGTTACGAGCTGGCCCACCAGCTCAACCAGACCTGGGAGTTCAAGCAGAACGTCCGCTTCAACTATAACGATCTGCTGCTGCGCCAGACCTATATCTTCCCGACCTATGAAGGCACAACTGCCAGTCGTGGCCTGGTTTACCGTGATGGCAATACCAAGAGTGCCACCATGGATAACCAGATGGTGGGCTACTGGAACACCGACAGCACCGAGCAGACCTTGCTGCTGGGGGTGGATCTGCAGCGTCACGTCAATGAAGGGGTCGAGGCCGACAACTACGCCATGGGCACCATCAATACCATGAACCCGGATTACAGCGGCTTCCCCGGTTTTGACGAGTCGACCGCCACTCACCAGAAGAGCTCCAAGGGCCAGAGCGGCCTCTATGCCCAGCACCAGATCCGCTGGGACGATCGCTGGTTGCTGACTGGCGGTGGCCGTTTCGACTATGTGGAAACCCACAACACCAATACCAGCAAGGACGAGCGCCAGTACGATCACGAGTTATCCCTCTCGGGCAGCCTGATGTATCTGGCTGACAACGGCCTCTCTCCCTACTTTGCCTATGCCGAGTCGTTCGAGGTGCTGCCGGGGATCGATCCTAACACCCGAAACTCCTACAAGCCGCTCAAGGGCAAGCTCTACGAGACCGGCGTGAAGTATGCGCCAGCCTTCCTCGACGGTTACATCAATCTGGCGCTGTTCGATCTGGCCCAGACCAACTCGCTGGTCTCTACCGGTTCCGGCCAGCAGACCCAGGCGGGTGAAGTGACCTCTCAGGGGGTTGAGCTGGAAGGGAGCGTGCAGGTGACCGATGCGCTGCGTCTGACCGCTGCTTATACCTACACCGATGCCAAGACCAACGACACCGGCAGTGGCGATCGCCGTGCCAGCCTGATCCCTCGCCACCAGGCCTCCTTCTGGGGTAACTACAAGGTGCAGCAAGGGGTGGCTTCGGGTCTGGAGCTGGGTACCGGTGTACGTTATATCGGTTCCAGCGTGGGTATTGGCGCCGTGAATGCGGACTACACCCCCATCTACGGCTCTGCCGAGGTGCCGGCCCATACCGTGTGGGATGCGATGATCGGGTATGACTTTGCCAAGAACTGGCGCGCCCAGCTCAACGTCAACAACCTGCTGGGTGAAACCTACGTGGCCAGTTGTGACTACTACTGCTACTACGGCGAGCCGCGCAGCGTAGTGGGCAGCATCAACTACCGCTGGTAATCGAAGTCGGGCGGGAACCGGGTTCCCGCCCTTCTTTTCACCCGCAGTTGTTCTGATATATCTGGAATACCGGTCCGTTATGGAACTCTTGTCTCTGGTTTATCGCCAATATCGTTGGCCTTTTATCGCCATTACCCTGCTCAGTCTGCTCAGTGCCGTCAGCGGGATTGGCGTCATTGCTTTTATCAATCAGTCTCTTATCGAATCTATAGGTGATCCGCTGCCGATCCTCGGTCAGCTGGTCGGCCTGATTGTGTTGCTGCTGGTGATCACGCTCGGATCTCAGCTGGCCTTGACCACTCTCGGTCACCATTTTGTCTACCGGTTGCGTGGCCGTCTGCTCAAGCAACTGTTGGATACCGATGTCGCCCGCATCCGCCAGATTGGTCAGGGGCCACTGCTGGCCTCCCTCTCCAGCGATATCGGCCAGATCACCATCGCCTTCGTGCGCCTGCCTGAGCTGGTGCAGGGGCTGGTGCTCACGCTGGGTTCTGCCCTTTACCTTGGCTGGCTCTCTCCTGCATTGCTCGGGGTGACTGCGCTCTGGGTCACCGTCACCATGGTGGTGGGCTGGTTGCTGGTGAACCGTGTTTATCGCCATCTCTCCCACATGCGTCAGGCCGAAGATCGGCTCTATCAGAACTATCAGGCCATCATCGCGGGCAGCAAGGAGCTGGCGCTCAACCGCGAGCGGGCTCACTTCGTTTACCACCAGCTCTATGAGCAAAATGCCCGTGACTACCGCCAGCAGATCATCCGCGCCGACACCTATCACCTGAGCGCGGTGAACTGGTCGAATATCATGATGCTGGGGGCGATCGGTCTGGTCTTCTTTCTGGCCAACGGCCTTGGTTGGGCCAACACCAATGTGGCCGCCACCTTTGCGCTGACCCTGCTGTTCCTGCGTACCCCGCTGTTGCAGGGGATTGGCGCCCTGCCGACCCTGCTTGCCGCTCAGGTGGCGTTCGACAAGATCGCCGCCCTCAATCTGGCCGAGCCGGATGCGGACTTCCCGCTGCTGCCCGCCATCCGCCCCTGGCAGCGTATCGAGTTGGAGCAGGTGAGCTTTCACTATCAGGGGGAGGGCGGCTTTGCCGTTGGCCCCATCGATCTGGTCATCGAAAAGGGGGAGCAGATCTTCATCATCGGTGGCAATGGCTCCGGTAAGTCGACGCTGGCCATGCTGCTGACTGGCCTTTACCAGCCGGTATCGGGCCGGATCCTGCTGGATGGTGAGCCGATCACCGATCGCAACGGCTATATGGCGCTCTTCTCCGCCATCTTTACCGACTATCACCTGTTCCAGCACCTGCTGGGGCCGGAACCCAAGGATGAGCTGGTGGCCGAGTGGCTGGAGCGGTTGCAGATGGGCAGCAAGCTCACCATCGAGGATGGCTTTATCGCCGATATCGATCTCTCCCAAGGGCAGCGCAAGCGGGTCGCTCTGCTGCTGGCGCTGGCCGAGCAGCGCGAAGTGATGCTGTTTGACGAGTGGGCCGCGGATCAGGATCCCCAGTTCCGCCGCATCTTCTATCAGGTGCTGCTGCCGCGCCTCAAGGAGATGGGCAAGACGGTGATTGCCATCAGTCACGACGATCACTACTTCCCGCAGGCCGATCGCCTGCTGGAGATGCGTCAGGGCCAGCTCACTGAACTGACCGGGGCGCGCCGCGCCGCAGTGAGCCGCGATGCGATCGCCCATCTGGATTGCGAGGTGCCGGCTTGATGCCGGCACCGATGAGACTGGCGGCAAGCCAGCACAGGAATTGCTTATGTTCGAGATGAAATCAGCCAGCTTCACGGTCAATGACCGCGCGCTGCTGCACCCCACCGACCTGCGTTTCGAGCAGGGACAGGTCTATGGCCTCATCGGCCACAATGGTTCGGGTAAATCGACCCTGCTCAAGCTGCTGGCTCGCCAGCAACCCCTCAGCGACGGCGAGATCCTGTTCGATGGCAAGCCGCTGCCCGACTGGGGCAACCGGGAGTTTGCCCGTCAGGTGGCCTATCTGCCCCAGCATCTGCCGAGCGCCGAGAATCTGCTCGGGCGGGAGCTGGTGGATATGGGCCGCTACCCTTGGCGTGGCCTGCTGGGCCGGATGGGGGCGGAGGATCTCCGTCAGGTCGAGCGTGCCATCGCTCTGACTCATACCGAACGTTTTGCCGATCGGCTGGTGGATACCCTCTCCGGCGGCGAGCGGGGCAGGGTCTGGCTGGCGATGCTGCTGGCCCAGGAGAGCCGCTTCATCCTGCTGGACGAGCCGCTGGCCGCGCTGGACGTGGCCCATCAGGTGGAGGTGCTGACGCTGGTCAAGCAGTTGAGCCGTCAGCTAAACCTCGGGGTCATCATCGTCATTCACGACATCAATATGGCCTCCCGCTTCTGTGATCGGCTGGTGGCGCTCCACTCCGGCCGCCTGCTTACCCACGGCGAACCTGAGGGGCTCATGACCAGTGAGACCCTGCACGCCATCTATGGCATTCCGATGGAGGTCATTCGCCACCCGGCTCATGCTCATCCCATCGCCATCGTCTGACCGGGGGCTCTCTTGAACCGTTTATTGAAGAAGATGGCACCCTGCCTTATTAGCCTGC
Source organism: Aeromonas sp. 603757 (assembly GCF_049171255.1). Lineage (NCBI taxonomy): Bacteria > Pseudomonadati > Pseudomonadota > Gammaproteobacteria > Aeromonadales > Aeromonadaceae > Aeromonas > Aeromonas sp. 603757. The sequence continues at coordinate 46,095 of NZ_JAAKOE010000013.1, forward strand.
TGCTGCCACTTGCGGCGCAGGCCGACACATCCCCGATCGCCTCTGCGCCGCTACCCCGTGTCGCCACCGTCGACTGGACCATAGCCGAGACCCTGCTGGCACTCGGGGTGACTCCGCTGGCCGTTGGGGATGTTGGCCCCTATCAGGCATGGGTTGGCGAGCCACGGCTACCCGCCGGAGTGGTGGATATCGGCCTGCGCACCCAGCCCAACCGTGAGCTGCTGGCAGAGCTCAAACCCGACCGCATCCTCATCTCGCCGCTGGCGGCCCCGCTGGCGCCAACTCTTTCCCGCATCGCGCCGGTGAGCACCATCGCCCTCTATGATGGGCAAACCGATCTGTGGCAGAGACTGCACGAGGTGACCCTGACTCTCGCCCGTATGGTGGGCAAAACTGCCGAGGGCGAACGGCTGCTGGCCGGGCTGGATCGGGATCTCGCCAGCATGCAGGCCGGATTGCCTGCGGATCTGCCGCCCCTGCTGGTGGTGCAGTTTATCGATGAGCGCCATGTGCGGGTGTTTGGTCGCCACAGCCTGTTCGATGCGGTGATGACGCGGCTCGGGCTGCGTAATGGCTGGCAGGAGCAGACCAATGACTGGGGTTTCTCGGTGGTCAGCATCGAGCAGTTTATGACCTTGCCAACCGCGCGGCTGGTGGTGGTCGATCCCATCCCGGTAGGGGTGAGCGAACGGCTGCAGGAGCCTGGGCTGTGGCAGCATCTGCCGCTGGTACGCCAAGCCCCCGTGCTGCATCTGCCTGCGGTCTGGAGTTTTGGCGGCGTACTTGCCGCCCGCCGTTTCGCCGGTCTGCTCAGCGATGCATTGCTGCAAGATGCCCAGCGTATGGAGGCGAGCCGATGAAGCGACTGCTCACATCGCCGCTGCTGCGGTCGGTCTCGATCCTGCTGGGGTTGACCCTCTCGCTCGCGTATTGGGAGCTGGCTCGCCAGCTGCCCAGTGCGCTCTGGTGGCAGAGCCTGTTCACCCCCAATCTGAATGACGTCAGCCAAGCGGTGGTGCATTTCAGCTGGCTGCCCCGCTTGGCGGTCACCCTGCTGGCCGGGGCGGCGCTCGGGCTGGCGGGTACCCTGATGCAGCAGGTGCTGCGCAACCCGCTCGCGTCACCGACCACCTTGGGGGTAGCCTCCGGCGCTCAACTGGCGTTGATGATGGTGACCCTATTTGCCCCCTCCTGGTTGCTGCTGGGGCGGGAGTGGATCGCCATGGCCGGCGGCAGCCTTGCGATGGCACTGGTGTTTGCCCTGGCCTGGCGTCGCCAGCTCAATCCGGTGGTCATCGTCTTTGCCGGGCTGGTGATCAACCTCTATCTGGCGGCCATCAGCATGGGGCTCTTGCTGTTCTTTCAGGAGGAGCTGAAAGGCTTGCTGGTGTGGGGCAGTGGCTCGCTAGTGCAGAACAGCTGGAGCGGGGTGAGTTATCTGTTGCCCCGCCTGCTGGCAGCCGCTTTGCTGGCCGCAGTACTGGTGCGCCCGCTGGCGGTGCTGGAGCTGGATGATGCCAGCGCCCGCAGTCTGGGGGTCTCCCTCCAACACTTGCGACTGGCGGGGCTTGGCTTGGCGGTATTTGTCACCGCTTGCGTGGTGAGCGTGGTTGGGCTAATCGGCTTTATCGGATTGGCAGCGCCCGCCATGGTGCGGCTGCTCGGGATCCGTCAGCTTGGCCAACGGCTATTGTGGACACCGATCCTCGGCGCCCTGCTGCTGGCGGCGACCGATCTGCTGCTGCAGAGTCTGAGCCGCTTCTGGCCAGTCTTGATCCCCACTGGCGCCATGACCGCCATGCTGGGCGCGCCGCTGCTGCTCTGGCTGATCCCGCGCCTTGGCATCAAGTCGGGTACGCCAAAGGCAAACGCCGGCCTGCTGGTGGCCCGCCATCCGGCACCGGCTCGCCTTATTGGCCTGTTGCTGGTCGGGCTGATGCTGGCCGTGGTCGCCTCCCTGCTGGTTGGACAGGGGATGATGGGCTGGAGTTGGCCAAGCTGGCTGCGCTGGCAGGCCCAGCTGGAGTGGCGGCTGCCGCGCACTCTGGCGGCGGGGGCTGCTGGCGTGCTGCTGGCGCTGGCGGGCACCCTGTTGCAGCGGGTCAGCAACAACCCGATGGCGAGCCCGGAGTTGCTGGGGGTTAGCGGCGGCACCTTTATGGGGGTGATAGCGACGGCCTTACTGCTGCCAGCTTTGCCGTTGCCCATAATGCTGCTGGGCGGCCTGATCGGGGCCTTCGCTTGTCTCTTGCTGCTGGTAGTGGTCAATCGCAAGCACGGCTTCCAGCCGGAGCGGATCCTGCTCTCAGGTATCGCCATCACGGCGTTGTTTGAGCCGCTGCAGGCCATCGCGTTGGCCAACGGTGACCTGCGGGTGCAGCAACTGCTCTCATGGATGTCCGGTTCCACCTACTACGTCACCCTGCCGGTGGCCTATGGGCTGGTGGGGCTGGCGCTGTTGATGCTGGCCGCCTGCCTGCTTGTCAGCCGCTGGCTCGATCTGCTGCCAATGGGGAGTGCGGTGGCGACCGCGCTGGGCATTCGCCTCAACAGTGCCCAGCTCGCCATCCTGCTGCTGGTGGCCGTGCTCACTGCCAGCGCCACACTGGTGGTGGGGCCGCTCTCCTTCGTTGGTCTGCTGGCACCACATATGGCCAAGCTGATGGGGTTGGTGCGGGCACGCTGGCACCTGCTTGGGGCCGCCGCTTCCGGCGCCCTGTTGATGGTATCGGCGGACTGGGTCGGCCAGCAGATCCTCTTCCCGCAGGAGGTGCCGGTCGGGCTGGTCTCCACCCTATTAGGGGGCGCTTACTTCATGTGGTGCCTGCGCCGCCTTTAGGTTTGTGGATTGGCTATCGTGTAGTCGGATCAGGGTTGCCAATATGGCAGTAACGATAGGCAGTGTTTTTTGGGGCCAATAACTTGGCCCCCAATATGAGCCGACGTGGCAACTGTTGGGATCATGCTGTCTCTGAATCGTTCTTCAGTTCGCTGAAAAAAAGATCGCATCATAAAAAGGATCAACAAAACCCACGATCTGGTCCGCGCCGAAATCTTCGATTGCATTGAAGCGTTCTACTACAGAGTGCGACGCTAGAGCCACCTTGGATGCGCGTCACACCAGAGGTCTTCGAATAAGTCTCGTCGTGAGAACAGAATATGTCTACCATCGTGGGCTAAGTCCATCTGATCTGGGTATGATCCTGCGCCAGATTGTCTCGACTTCACTTGCTTATTGTCTTATAAATACAAACGTTTAGATATTGCCAATCTAGCGAGGCAAAGGATGAAATTTATTTTCGATCTCGACGGAACTCTTAGCTGCTGTGAAACATTGCCTATCATAGCTAAAAGTTTCAATGTCACTACGCAAATAGAAGAGTTAACTGCCCAGACTATTAATGGTCAGATCCCATTCATGGAAAGTTTCATCAAGCGGGTTGACATACTTGGTCACCTAGATGTGGCTCAAGTTGCTCGCATCGTAGCGGATATTCCCCTTAACCAGTCTCTGCTCGATTTTATCAATAGTAACCGTGATGACTGTATTATTGCCACTGGAAATTATAATGGCTGGATCGCAGAATTAGCCAAAAAAATAGAGTGCGTAATTCGTTCATCAGAAGGGGAAGTTGATGCCAATGGCAAGGTTCGATTAACCAAAATACTAAAGAAAGAAGATATTGTTAAAGAGTATCAAGCGCAAGGTGAGCAAGTCGTTTTCATCGGTGATGGAAATAATGATGCTGAGGCCATGAGGATCGCTGATGTTTCTATTGCTTGCGGCTTGATTCACCAACCGGCAAATACGGTCATGCAAGTTGCAGATTATGCAGTATATGATTCTGTTGCTATGCTCAGGTTACTGCAACAGATAAAATCACCTCAAAATGGAAGGTCAGTGGTAATTAGTGCTGCGGGGGTTGGTTCGCGCCTTGGGCTGGGACAAACAAAGTCGCTTATTAAGCTACAAGGGGTGCCACTTATTCATCTACAGCTAGAACAATTCCGGCATGTAAGTGATCTTAGAATAGTTGTTGGTTTTCAGGCTAGCAGTCTTATTGATGAAGTATGCTCGATCAGAAAAGATATTATTTTTGTTTTCAATCACGATTATTTTCACTCTAAAACTGGCGCTAGTCTCTATCTTGGTGGTAAACATGCTAATGAAATGATTATTGCTTGGGATGGGGATCTATTAGTTCACCCAGATGATATTGCTCAGTGCATTGAAGCAGAGCAAGAATTTATTGGGGTGAGTCAAAAAGTGAGCGAAGACGCAGTTTTTGTGAAGCTTAATGAACAAGAACAAGTTGTTTCATTTTCCAGAGATGATGGTGATTACGAGTGGTCTGGACCTGCTGCCATCCGCAGGGAAAATATAAGATTTACCTCGGGCCATCTTTACAATCTTTTAGAACCATTATTGCCAATGTCTGCGAAGATAATACGAGCGCAAGATATTGACACTTATGAAGACTATAAGAAAGCTGTTGATTTTGTGGACTCGTGGAGTAGTGGTAATCATAAAATAAATAGTTATTATGAAAAACTAGCCAGCAAAATAAAATCACCAATAGAGACTAGAAATAAAGCCCCCGATTTTTCTATTTTTGATATTGAGTTAGTCAAACATTTCTCAGATAAAAGTAAAACCCTGCTTGATCTTGGTGCTGGTACTGGGCTGCTTGTTAATCACCTTACAGAAGATTTCTCTAAAATAGTCGCTGTAGAAAAATATTCTAACTTTAGCGATTTTATAAAAAGAACGGACAACCTGAAAGTTATTAATGAAGATCTCAATATATTTGATGTGGCAGAGAAATTTGATCTTGTTACCATTTTTGGTGTGATGAATTTCTTTAATAGAACAGAGGCGGAACGGATTTATCAGAAGGCTCGCTCATGGATACGACCTGCTGGTACTTTGATAGTCAAGCATCAGATGGGGTGTACTGAAGATGTCATTGTTGATGGTTACTCCAAAGAGCTAGGAACAGATTACTACTCTGAATATAGATGGCTACAGCATGAGATAGATCTTATACGTCAAGCCGGTTTCAGCATTAAGGAAGTTGTTGATATTTATCCAAAAGAGTACAACCGATGGGATAACACCCATTTCTATGCCCTTGTCTGTATACCTGAAGAGAGCAGTTAGGCAAAACTGTACTGAATAATAATTATTGGATGACGATACCATGAGTCGATTTACGCGTTTTCTCCAATCATTCCTGAGGCGTTCAGGAAAGTGCGATGCTGATCTCATTTTTTCAGAACAGCTGGTTAATCTGAGTCAGGGGATTGAGCAAGGTAACCAGCAACTGTCAGAGGTGCAGCTAACTCTGCGTGATGATATCTCCAGACTTCAGGCTATAACAGAACTTCTGTGCGAGAAAGTCAGTTCATTACCGGTGATGTCATCAGCCAATGTCCACGATGTGATAGTTACAGCGGCTGAGCTTGAAGATGTTTTTGTTGGTATTTCTAAAAATATCAAGAGTTGGCAGCAGTGCAATATAGTTTTTGCATGTCCAGTGCTACATGATGGTGTCTCGTTACTGTTGCAAGATCAGGAAGTTATTTATGTTCGCAATGTTGACGATTTTGTATTGCATTTGAAAGATCGTCATGTAACAAGTATTGGTATCACATCACCTTGGCTGATGCAGGATTTTATTGGTGAGCGACATATCCTAAATCTACTTCTGAGGGCTTGTCAAAGTCATATTTTATATATCGATAATTGCCATTTTGTGGTACATAGCAAGAACACTAGAAAACGTCTTCATAAGGTTGGTTTCTATGAGATAGCACAGCTTTCGGAAAATCAAAAATGTGATTTTGTCTCTATTGGATGTTTGCCTGATGGTTCTTATTCTGTATTTGGTTCTGCACCGGCGATTTATACTGAGTCGCCCAGCTGTGTAACACTTAGGGCGGCTAGACTCCCAATTTGCAATACCGAAAATTTCTATTGGGAGAATTTGATGATAACACCATTTGATTCGACCAAGATTGGTTTTATGGCGCCAGCTGATGGTTTTTCTCTGGCCATTGCTCAGGCAAAAACTGCTGTAGATGATGTGATTAGTATAAAGGCTAAATTTTCGTGGTTGGGGGCTGGGAGTGGACATGCTTCTCTGGTCGCTTGCTATTCAGGCCCGCAAGATAGTCATATGTATGCCTGTATGCTTCAGGCATCCACGGCAGATATGCCTGTTATCACATTATGGGTTAATGATGGTAGTTGGAGGATAATAAGTGAGCCTAAATTTATACCATGTGAAGAGGTGAATGTTACCGCTGGGCAGTACTCTACTATTATTGCACTCTCTGTCATGTCTACCAAGGTAATGGTTGAGGTTGGCAGCACTCTCATTATTGATGTCATTGACACCAAGTTGACGCGTACACCGCGAGTGGGGATAAGAGCAAGCGATAATCAGTTTGCTGTTTCTCAAATTACCACATAATAAAAGGCCAGACCTCATGAAAATTGTTACCTCAGGCGTAGATTCTGAGTATGTGTTGGCTGATTTATGCAAATACCTTAGGGCGGTTGGTTATGATGTCACAGAGTTGGATTTTGGCCAACTCACAGCGCAGGATGAAGATTTACTTGCCCCCTTTATTGGTGAGGATGTTGTCTACATTACATCAGCACATACTAATTTAACTAGAGATGTTGCAAAGTTTTTGGCGCCAAAATTTAATGAACACTACCCAAATTATTCATCGCCATTAGAAATAATTCAAAAATTAAAACCTAAGAAATCCATATATATTCCACATGATCTTCTTACTCCTTTTGGAGATAAAAATCTCAATGAACTAAGGTTTTTGGATCTTTTTGACTACATACTTACGCCTTTTTCATCCTCTGCACTCCAGGCGACCTTGGGTCGTCATACGAAAGTCATAGAAAGTGGATGGATAAAGCATACAAAAAGTGCTCGTCCTAGCCAGCCAGCCCAAAAAAATAAACCGAGGATTGTACTGTTCATCAGTATGTTTGAACACTTGCGTCTGAGATTTGGTGATTCAGGAATAGTCGATTACTTTGCTCCGCTTATAACGGAAAATGTCAGAGTCAAGTTACCTGCTTGGCGGGACGTGGCGCAGGTAGAGAAATTATTCAATAATCGTTTTCCCGATTGCATCATTCCCGCTGAGGAGTGCTCGATCCGAGCGATTCAGGAGGCTGATGTTGTGTTGTGCAACGGTGCTTCCTCCATACACGCCGAGTCCATTCTAATGGGGCGGCCCACAGTCTGCCTGTTGGATGATGAGGGCTTGCCCTCCGATGAGCAGCGCAGCAAGCTGGGACATCTCCAGGCCATTCTGTTTCATGACTATCGGCAACGAGCACCATTGGCAGATGAGTTTGTCGAGCAGGCGATGAAATATCACAGCAACTTCCCGTCAGCCCACTTTGATTATGGTGTAGTGGAAAACATCATCAGCAAGTGATGCTGTGGTCATTGTGATGGCGCAGTGGCGTTTGTGCTTGCGGATGCCCGTGGTTGGTTCAAGGTAGGAGCCGGCGTAATAGGTTAAGCGCAGAGCGCGCTTGCCTTCGGCGTCAGGTTCGCGGAATTCGATGCTGATCTTCATAATTGTCCCCCGAAAGTACCCCGAGAGGTTACTTCGGGGTACTCTCGGGGTAAATTCTCACGAAACAAGATCAGGCAAGAATAGTCAGTAAAAAACAAAGTTCAATATTTACAATGTCTTATATTCTCGCTGGCTGCTTTTTATTGCTGATTTTTCACCACATTACTTGCCGATGCAGAAGCTGGAGAAGATGCGGCCCAGCAGATCGTCGGAGCTGAATTCGCCGGTGATCTCGGAGAGGGACTCCTGCGCCAGGCGCAACTCTTCGGCCACCAGCTCGCCGGCCACGAACACTTCCAGCTGCTCCTTGGCCACCAGCAGGCGCTCGGCGGCGCGCTCCAGTGCATCCAGATGGCGGCGGCGGGCCATAAAGCCCCCCTCGGTGTTGCCCTGGAAGCCCATGCAGGCTTTCAGGTGTTCGCGCAGGGCGGGCAGCCCCAGTTCGGTTTTGGCGGAGATGCGGTAGACGGCGTGGCCCAGCTCCTGGCTCGGTGCCAGATCCTCGCCGGTCAGGTCTGCCTTGTTGCGAATGACGGTGAGGCCGATGTTTTTTGGCAACCGATCAACAAATTCCGGCCAGATCTCCCGCGGGTCAACCGCATCTGTGGTGGTGCCATCCACCATAAACAGCACCCGATCGGCCTGTTCAATCTCGGCCCAGGCGCGTTCGATACCGATCTGCTCCACCTTGTCCTGAGTGTCGCGCAGACCGGCGGTGTCGATGATGTGCAGCGGCATGCCATCGAGATGGATGTGTTCGCGCAGCACGTCGCGGGTGGTACCGGCAATCTCGGTGACGATGGCTGACTCGCGCCCTGCCAAAGCGTTGAGCAGGCTCGATTTGCCGGCGTTGGGACGACCTGCGATCACCACCTTCATCCCTTCCCGCAGCAGAGCGCCCTGTTTGGCTTCACTGCGCACGTCGTCCAGCTCGGACATGATGCTGTAGAGGTCGCCCGCCACCTTGCCGTCAGAGAGGAAATCGATCTCCTCGTCCGGGAAGTCGATGGCCGCTTCCACATAGATGCGCAGCCGGATCAGGCTCTCCACCAGTTGCTGGATTTTGCTGGAGAACTGCCCCTGCAGGGAGTGCATGGCGCTGCGAGCGGCCTGTTCGCTGGAGGCTTCGATAAGGTCAGCGATGGCTTCGGCCTGGGCCAGATCCAGCTTGTCGTTGATGAAGGCGCGCTCGCTGAACTCGCCGGGGCGGGCAGGGCGGATGCCATCGATTTTCAGAATGCGGCGGATCAGCATGTCCATGATGACGGGGCCGCCGTGGCCCTGCAGCTCCAGCACATCCTCGCCGGTGAAGCTGTTGGGGGCTTTGAACAGCAGGGCGATGCCCTGATCCAGTACCTGGCCTTGCTCATCCTTGAACGGCAGATATTCGGCGTAGCGCACCCGAGGGAGCTTGCCGAGCACTATCCCGGCGACCTGTTCGGCGGCGGGGCCGGAGACCCGGACTATGCCGACGCCACCACGGCCTGGCGCGGTGGCCTGGGCCACGATCGTATCTGTTGTCATCTTGCTTGGCTCGTTTGTTCGCTGATAGGAAAACGTAGTGGGGGACATTGTAATAAAAAAGGCGGCCCGAAGGCCGCCTCTTTTGTCATCACGGGAAGATTAGCTGCGTGAATGCAGTCCTTTCTTCTCCAGCTGACGATAGATGATGGTCTGCTGGATGATGGAGATGACGTTGCTCACCAGCCAGTAGAGAGTCAGGCCAGCCGGGAACCAGAGGAACATGAAAGTGAAGATGATCGGCATGAACTGCATCACTTTCTGCTGCATCGGGTCGGTTACGGTGGTCGGGCTCATCTTCTGCAGATACCACATGGAGGCACCCATGAGGATTGGCAGCACGAAGAAGGGGTCCTTCACTGACAGGTCAGTGATCCACAGGGCAAACGGCGCGTGGCGCAGCTCAACAGACTCCATCAGTGCCCAGTAGAGGGCAATGAAGATGGGCATCTGAACCAGGATCGGCAGGCAGCCACCCAGCGGGTTGACCTTCTCCTTCTTGTACAGCTCCATCATGCCCTGAGACATCTTCTGGCGGTCATCGCCGAAGCGCTCGCGCAGGGCCGCAATCTTGGGTTGCAGCATGCGCATCTTGGCCATGGAGGTGTACTGGGCCTTGGTCAGCGGGAACATGATGCCGCGCACCAGCAGGGTCAGCATGATGATGGCCAGACCCCAGTTCTGGACGAAACCGTGGAACACGGTCAGCAGCCAGTGCAGCGGTTGGGCGATGAACCACAGCCAGCCGTAGTCGACAGTCAGGTCGAGGTGGTTAGCTACCTTGGCCATCTGGTCTTGCAGCTTGGGGCCGACCCACAGTTTGCTGGTCACTTCGGCCTGTTGACCGGCAGCCACGTCAACCATTGGCGCCTTGTAACCGATGATGGCCTGGCCTTTACCCGGGATCACGCGGCTGTAGAAGCTGTTGGTATCGTCGGCATTCGGAGCCCAGGCAGAGACGAAGTAGTGTTGCAGCATGGCGACCCAACCACCCTTGGTGGTCTTGTTCAGGTCGGCATCCTTCATCTCGTCGAAGGTGTACTTCTTGTAGCGTGTATCTTCAGTGGAGAAGGCACCACCACGGTAAGCGCTGGCTACCATGGCATGACCTTCCTGATCCTTCGGCGTTGCTACGGTCTGCTTCAGCTGACCATAGAACTGCACCTGAACCGGCTCGGCAGATTTGTTGTCGATCTTGTAATCAACGCCAACGGCATAGTCGCCACGCTTGAGGATGAACTCCTTGGTGAAGACCACGCCTTTGCTGTCGGTCCAGGTCATCGGAACGACGACTTGATCCTGACCATCGGCCAGCTGATAGCTGGTCTGGGCGGCTTCATAGGTAGGACGACCTTCGGCCTGACTGTCCGGACCGTTGCGACCCACCAGACCGCTCTGGGCGATATAGAGGTGCTCAGGCTTGCTGGTCAGCAGCACGAACGGTTGGTCCTTGCCCTCTTCCAGTTTGTGAGACAGCAGTTCGGCAGACACGATGTCGCCACCCTGGGTATCCAGGGTCAGCTTGAGCACGTCAGAGGAGACTGTGATCAGCTTGCGTGCGGCAGTCGCGTTGGCTTGCTCGGAAACCTGAGGAATATCACCGGTCTGACCGGCTTCAGGTACGAAATGTTCGGTTTGGGCCACGGTAGTCGGGGCCGGCTTCGGAGCCTTGTCGGACTCCCACTGTTGCCAGAGCAGAAAGCTCACGAACAGCAAACCGATCAGGAGTAGATTGCGTTGTGATTCCATAGTTTTCAGTTTCTTCGCTTTGGTTGCGGAACCGGGTCATAACCACCCTCGGATAAGGGATGGCATTTTAATAGACGTTTGCTGGCTAACCAAACGCCTTTTATGAAACCGTGAAGTCGGATGGCTTCTATCGCAAATTGGGAACAAGTCGGGGTAAAACGGCAGCGCGGCCCGAGCAGAGGGCTAATGATTAGCTGATACAGGCGTATCAGTTTGATAGCTACCCATTGCAACGGCGTGACAGGGTGCGCCATAGCTTTTCCAGTAACTTGAACAGTTCCTCGTTATCCATCTCTTTCACACCGGCCTTGGCGATCACCACGATGTCGATAGCGGGCAGCTGATGTTGTTTGAGGCGGAAACTTTCCCGAACCACCCGTTTGACACGGTTACGCCAGACGGCACGCTTGAGTGCTTTTTTGGGCACAGCGAGACCAAGACGAGGGTGTTCGAGCGAATTGGGAGAAGCGAGAAGGGTAATCTGCGGAGAGGCGGCCCGGACAGGCTCGGCAAAAACGCGTTTGAAGTGTTCGGGAGTTAACAGACGTAACTCCCGAGAGAAGGTGTGCTGGGTAGGCATTAGACTACCAGGCGGGCACGACCCTTGGCACGACGAGCGGCCAGAACTTTACGACCGTTGGCAGTTGCCATGCGGGCGCGGAAACCGTGAGAGCGCTTGCGCTTCAGGTTGGACGGTTGAAAAGTACGTTTCATGATTCGATTCCGTATTTCTGTACAGTTTTGATTGTCACACTTAGCCGACGCGCCAGCTATAGCGTGTGACGACTAGCAAAAGAGGCCGAATTCTAAACAGAGTTCGGCTTTTAGTCAATCCGCCGTTCCCTCTCATCCTGCCATGGTCTTGAAAAGGCCACTGCCGAGCGTGAGGATCCAGAGGATCAAGGGCTCCGGATTATACTGGCAACCCGGGGTTAAACAAGGGATCCCTCAATAAAAAAGGCGGCCAGGCCGCCAAAGAGAGAGCTATTTAAGGACTTTCCGCAAGAACTCCCGGGTACGGGGATCCTTGGGATCGACCAATATCTGATCCGGCGGGCCCTGCTCGACGATCCGCCCTCCTTCCATGAAGATCACCCGATCGGCAACATCACGAGCAAATTCAATCTCATGAGTCACCACCACCATGGTCTGGTGCTGGCGGGCCAACTCTTTCATCAGTCCCAAAACCTCGTCGACCCACTCGGGATCGAGGGCCGAGGTGGGCTCGTCAAACAGGATCACCTTGGAGTGGGCCGCCATGGCGCGGCCAATGCCGACCCGCTGCTGCTGGCCGCCCGAGAGAGACGCCGGATAGGCATCCTGCTTGTCGGCAAGACCAATATCCTTGAGGATGCCGAGCGCTGTGGCGCGGGCCTCCGCTTTTGGCTGCTTCCAGACGGTGATCAGCCCTTCGGCGATGTTGTCGAGCGCCGTCTTGTTGGCAAACAGGGCGTAGTTCTGGAACACGAAGGAGGCTCGTTTACGCAGCTCGATCGCCTGCTGTTCGCTGGCCTTGGCCAGATTCAGCTCGAGATCGTCGATGGCAAGGGTGCCCGCATCCGGGGTCTCCAGCAGGTTCAGGCAGCGCAACAGGGTCGACTTGCCGGTGCCGGAGGGGCCGATGATGACGACAATTTCCCCCTTTTTGACCTCCAGATCGATGCCGTTGAGCACCTGATTGCCGTGATATGCCTTGGAGAGGCCGGTTAGCTTGATCATGAACGCCCTCCTTTAATAGGCACGGTTGAGACGGACTTCCAGCAGATGCTGCAAGCGGGTAAAGAAGATCACCACCACCCAGTAGATCAGCGCCACCGCCATAAAGCTCTCGAAGAACTTGAAGGAAGAGGAGGCTTCCATCTGCGCTTTGCCCATGATCTCGGCCACTCCCAGGGTGAAGGCCAGTGAGGTGCTTTTGATCATGTCGATGAAGTAGTTCATCAGCGACGGGGTGGCGATGCGGGCTGCCTGCGGCAGGATGATCCGCTGCATCGCCTGATAACGGCTCATGCCGATACTGAGCGCCGCTTCCATCTGGCTTTTGTGAATGCCGAGGATGGCTGCGCGGATCGACTCGGCCATGTAGGCGGCGAAGTGCAGGGTCAGACCGACGATGGCGGCGGTAAAGGCATCCATCCCCACGAAGATCGGGAACAGTTGCGGCAGTCCGTAGTAGAGCAGGAACAGCTGAACGAGTAGCGGTGTACCCCGAAAGAACGAGATATAGAGCATCGCCAGCCAGTGAATCGCAGGGACGCGAAACACCCGTACTATCGCCAGGGCCAGCGAGAGTACGAGTGCTAGCACGAATCCCCACAGGGCCATCTCCATCGTGGTGCCCAGGTATTTGAGCAGGATGGGAAACAGCCCCAGCGTGTATTCGAGGTCAAATTCCATCATTTATTTGTCGGTGATGTCGGAAGCGAACCATTTCTCGGAGATCTGACGCAGGGAGCCATCCTTGCGCATGGCGGTCAGAGCCTCGTCGACCTTCTTCAGCAGCGCCTGTTTCTCCGGGGTCTTCAGGAAGGGCAGGGCGTTCTCGATAGTCTCGAACGGTGCGCCAGCCTGTTGCAGCGGCAGCTTGGACTCTTTGATCAGCTGGGCGGTGGAGACGCGGTCCATCACGAAGGCATCGATGCGACCCAGGGCGACATCCTGCTCGAAGGCGGAGTCATAGGTGCGGATGTCGATCTTCTTGTTCGGGTCGTTCTTGCGCAGCAGCTCTTCGAAGTTGGAACCCAGGTTCACGGCCACCTTCTTGCCTTCCAGATCCTTGATGCCGTGGATGGTGCTGTTGCCCTTGCGTACCACAATCTGGGCGCCGTCATAGACGTAAGGCTGGGAGAAGTCGTACTTCGCCTTGCGCTCGTCGGTGATGGTGATCTGGTTGGAGATGGTGTCGATGCGGCCGGTTTCCAGCATGCCGAACAGGCCGGAGAAGCTGGCGGTCACGAATTCGACCTTGTAGCCGGTGCGCTCGCCGATCTGGTTCCACATATCCACTTCAAAGCCTTGCAGCTTGTCCTGCTTGACGAAGGTGAACGGGAAATATTTGCCAGACATGCCGACCTTGATGGTCTCCTGGGCGATGGCCTGACCGGACAGGGTGGCGAGCAGGATGGCTGCGCCGGAAATCAGTTTGATGGATGTTTTCATGGTGTTTCTCTCTCTCAATGTCTTGTATTTGTAGTTGTAATAACTGGTTTGGCCCTGATGTTATTGGAATAAAATTTAAAAAATAAATGACATTTGGTTATATGAAATAACAGGAGAGAAGCACGGGATCGACCAATCCGGACGGTGGATCAAGCTGTGGGTAACTTTGGGGATGAAATCCGATCCAAAGGCGCTGGATCCTTGAAAGTCAAGGATCTTATTTGCTGGATCCACCGGGCGATGGCTGGAGATCCGGCGGCTAAAAACGTAGAATAGCCGGTCTTTAGTTAATCAATCGACAGGAGTTTAGAGTGACTGCTTCGCTATGGCAGCAGTGCCTTAACCGGCTGCAAGATGAGTTGCCCTCGGCAGAATTCAGCATGTGGATCCGGCCGCTTCAAGCGGAGTTGAGTGACAATACTCTGACCCTGTATGCACCGAATCGCTTTGTTCTGGACTGGGTACGAGACAAGTATCTCATCCGGGTTAACGGCATCATCAACGAACTCTGCGGGGTCGACGGCCCCGCCCTGCGTTTTGATATAGGTAATCGTCCCCATCCTGTTGCTGTCGCCAGAGCGCCGGTACAGGGTGCCGCGCCTGTGAATAACTTGCAGAAGAGCTGGGAAAGCAAGGCTGAAGCCAAGCCCGAGCCGAACCACAAGAGCAACACCAACGTGAACTATACCTTCGAGAATTTCGTCGAGGGTAAGTCCAACCAGTTGGCGCGTGCGGCTGCCCGTCAGGTAGCGGACAATCCGGGTGGTGCTTACAACCCGCTGTTCCTCTATGGCGGCACCGGCCTGGGTAAAACCCACCTGCTGCACGCCGTTGGCAATGCCATCAAGGAGAGTAAAAAAGATGCCAAAGTCATCTATATGCACTCCGAGCGGTTTGTTCAGGACATGGTGAAAGCGCTGCAAAACAACGCTATTGAAGAGTTCAAGCGTTACTACCGTAGCGTCGATGCCCTGCTCATCGATGACATCCAGTTTTTCGCCAACAAGGAGCGCTCCCAGGAGGAGTTCTTCCATACCTTCAATGCCTTGCTGGAAGGTAACCAGCAGATCATCCTGACCTCGGATCGCTATCCGAAGGAGATCAACGGTGTCGAGGATCGCCTCAAGTCCCGCTTCGGCTGGGGCCTGACCGTGGCGATCGAACCGCCGGAGCTGGAGACCCGCGTCGCGATCCTGATGCGCAAGGCAGACGAGAACCAGATCCATCTGCCGGACGAAGTGGCCTTCTTCATCGCCAAACGTCTGCGATCCAACGTCCGTGAACTGGAAGGCGCCCTCAACCGGGTGATAGCCAACGCCAACTTTACCGGCCGTGCCATCAACATCGATTTCGTGCGCGAAGCGCTGCGCGACCTGTTGGCACTGCAGGAGAAGCTGGTCACCATCGACAATATCCAGAAGACGGTGGCGGAGTACTACAAGATCAAGCTGGCGGATCTGCTCTCCAAGCGTCGTTCCCGCTCTGTTGCCCGTCCGCGCCAACTGGCGATGGCACTGGCCAAGGAGCTGACCAACCACAGTTTGCCGGAGATAGGTGATGCCTTTGGTGGCCGTGACCACACTACCGTTCTTCATGCCTGCCGCAAGATCGAGCAGCTGAAGGAGGAGAGTCACGACATCAAGGAGGACTATTCCAACCTGATCCGTACCCTTTCTTCCTGATAACGGAATCGAGTGGACAGATGCAGCGCGAATATTCCAACCTGATCCGAATCTTTTCCTCCTAATCACAACGGAGAGCACAGATGCAGCTCGAAATTAGCCGTGAGGCCCTGTTACGTCCTCTGCAACTGGTGTCCGGCGCCCTCGGCGGCCGACCGACCCTGCCGATACTCGGCAACGTGCTGCTTGATGTCAGCAACGGTCTGCTGTCACTGACCGGTACCGATCTCGAAGTAGAGATGATCGGTCAGGTCTATCTGAACGGGGCCAGCGAAGATGGCCGCACCACAGTACCGGCGCGCAAGCTGCTGGATATCTGCCGTGGTCTGCCGGAAGGCGCCGAGATCCGTCTCAATACCGAAGGCGAGCGCCTGATCATCCGGTCCGGTCGTTCCCGCTTCAACCTCTCGACCCTGCCGGCGACCGAGTATCCGAACATCGAGGATTGGGAATCCGTGCTCGAGTTCGATATCAGCCAGCTGGAGCTGAAGAAGCTGATCGATGCGACCCAGTTCTCCATGGCCAGCCAGGATGTGCGTTACTACCTGAATGGCATGCTGTTCGAGAGCGAAGGTCACGGTCTGCGCACCGTAGCGACCGACGGTCACCGTCTGGCCACCTGCCGCCGCGAGGTAGTAGGGGAATCGCTGCCCGATCATCAGGTTATCCTGCCGCGCAAAGGGGTACTGGAGCTGGTGCGTCTGCTGGAGGCGGAAGACAAGCCGGTACGTCTGCAGATCGGTCGCAGCAACCTGCGCGCTGCGCTGGACGGCTTCATCTTCACCTCCAAGCTGGTGGATGGCCGCTTCCCGGACTGGCGCCGCGTCATTCCGCGCAACAGCGACAAGGCCCTGATCGCCGGTCGTGAGGATCTGCGTCAGGCGTTTGCCCGCGCCGCCATCCTCTCCAACGAGAAATTCCGTGGGGTGCGTCTCAATCTGCAGGAAAACCTGCTGCGCATCACCGCGAACAACCCGGAACAGGAAGAAGCCGAAGAGCTGCTTGACGTACAATATGCCGCTGGCGAGATGGAGATCGGCTTTAACGTCTCTTATGTGCTCGACGTGCTGAATACGTTAAAATGTGACCAAATTCGGATTAGCCTGAGCGATTCCATCAGCAGTGCCATTATTGAGGATTTTGAACATCAGGATGCTCAGTACGTGGTGATGCCGATGCGGATCTAGTCGTGTCCCTGGTCAAACTCCAGCTCAGCGACTTTCGCAATATCCAGCAAGCCAGTCTCAAGCTGTCGCCCGGCCTCAACATTCTGGTCGGGTGCAATGGCAGCGGCAAGACCAGTGTGCTGGAAGCCATTCACTACCTTGGTCTGGGGCGCTCCTTTCGCACTCATTTGACCGGGCGGGTCATCCGCCAGGGGGAGAGGGCCTTTACCCTGTTTGCCCAGTGCGAGCTGGAGGGGCGTCAGGTACCGATCGGTCTTGCCAAAGACAAGAGTGGCGAGACCCAGCTCAAGATTGCCGGGGCACAGGCCCAGCGGCTTGCCGATTTGGCGGAGCTGTTGCCGGTGCAGTTGATCCATCCCGATGGTTTCAACTTGCTGACGGGCGGGCCTCAGGCTCGCCGCGCCTGGCTCGATTGGGGTGTCTTCCATCAGGAGCCGACCTTCTTTGCCCTGTGGGGACGAGTGCGGCGGCTGCTGAAACAGCGCAATGCGCTGTTGCGCCAGAGCACCCAATACCGCCAGCTGGCGTTCTGGGATCAGGAGTTGGTGCGGCTGGGTGGTGAGCTGGCCGAGTTTCGCGCCAGTTATTGTCAGGCCATTACGCCCCTGATCAAGGAGATGACGGCGGATTTTCTGCCGGAATTCGATATCAGTCTCGGCTTTTACCGGGGCTGGGAGAAAGATACTCCCCTCGGCGATCTGCTGGAGGCGGGGTTTGAGCGGGATCGGGCGCTGGGCTATACCGGTGTCGGTCCACAGAAAGCCGATGTGCGTCTCAAGGCGAACGGGGTGCCCGCTCAGGATATTTTGTCCCGGGGTCAGCTGAAGTTGCTGGTCTGCGCCATGCGACTGGCCCAAGGGCTCTATTTGAATCAACATAGCAGCCGTGGCTGTATTTTTTTAATTGACGATTTTGCCTCTGAACTGGATGTCGACAAGCGCCGCTTGCTGGCCGCAAGGCTGAAGCAGTGTGCGTCCCAGGTGTTTATCACCGCCATCGACACCGGTCAGCTCGCAGACATGATGGATGCGAATGACTGCAAGTTGTTCCACGTGGAACAGGGTAAAATCTCCGAAACGTTAGAGAAGGCAGAGAGTAAGCTATGAGTGAAAATACTTACGACTCCTCGAATATCAAGGTGCTGAAGGGCCTGGATGCGGTCCGCAAGCGCCCGGGGATGTATATCGGCGATACGGATGATGGCTCGGGTCTGCACCACATGGTGTTCGAGGTCGTCGATAACTCCATTGACGAGGCGCTCGCTGGCTACTGCTCCGATATTCAGGTCAAGATCCATTCCGATGGCTCCGTCTCCGTGCGCGATAACGGCCGTGGTATTCCGGTCGATATTCACCCGGAAGAGGGCCGATCCGCTGCCGAAGTCATCATGACCGTGCTGCACGCTGGCGGTAAGTTCGATGACAACTCCTACAAGGTTTCCGGTGGTCTGCACGGCGTCGGCGTCTCCGTTGTTAACGCGCTCTCTGACAAGCTGCTGCTGACCATTCGTCGTAACGGCCACGTCTACGAACAGACCTATCATCTGGGTGAGCCGCAAGCGCCGCTCAAGCAGATTGGCGACAGCACCGGCACCGGTACTGAAGTTCGCTTCTGGCCGAGCCCGACCATCTTCAGCGACACCCTGTTCCACTACGAGATCCTGGCCAAGCGCCTGCGCGAGCTCTCCTTCCTCAACTCCGGTGTTTCCATCCGTCTGATGGATGAGCGTGACGGCCGTGAGGCGCACTTCTGTTACGAAGGCGGCATCAAAGCGTTCGTTGAGTACCTGAACCAGAACAAGACCCCGATCCACCCGAAGGTGTTCCATTTCACCACCGAGCAGGATGGTATCGGCGTTGAAGTGGCGATGCAGTGGAACGACGCCTATCAGGAAGGGGTCTACTGCTTCACCAACAACATCCCGCAGCGGGATGGTGGTACTCACCTTGTTGGCTTCCGTACCGCACTGACCCGTACTCTGAACTCCTATATGGACAAAGAGGACTACAGCAAGAAGGCCAAGTCTGCCGCCAGTGGCGACGACGTGCGTGAAGGTCTGATTGCCGTTATCTCCGTCAAGGTGCCGGATCCCAAGTTCTCCTCCCAGACCAAGGACAAGCTGGTCTCTTCCGAAGTGAAGACCGCCGTTGAACAGGCGATGGGTGAGAAGCTGGCTGACTTCCTGCTGGAAAACCCGGGCGATGCCAAGATCGTGGTCAACAAGATCATCGATGCGGCCCGTGCCCGTGAAGCGGCCCGCAAGGCTCGCGAACTGACCCGCCGCAAAGGCGCGCTGGATATCGCCGGTCTGCCCGGCAAGCTGGCTGACTGTCAGGAAAAAGACCCGGCTCTCTCCGAACTCTACATAGTGGAAGGGGACTCTGCTGGCGGTTCCGCCAAGCAGGGTCGCAACCGGAAGAACCAGGCCATCCTGCCGCTCAAGGGCAAGATCCTGAACGTAGAGAAGGCCCGTTTCGACAAGATGATCTCCTCCCAGGAGGTGGGCACCCTGATCACCGCACTGGGCTGCGGTATCGGTCGCGACGAGTACAATCCGGACAAGCTGCGTTATCACAACATCATCATCATGACCGATGCGGACGTCGATGGTGCGCACATCCGAACTCTGCTGTTGACCTTCTTCTATCGTCAGATGCCGGAAATTATCGAACGTGGCTACGTCTACATCGCCCAGCCGCCGCTCTACAAAGTGAAGAAGGGCAAGCAGGAGCAGTATCTGAAAGACGAAGACGCGCTGCTGCAGTACCAGACCGCCATGGCGCTGGACGGTGCCACCCTGCACGTCAACGAGTCTGCCCCGGCCATCGGTGGCGAGGCACTGGAGCGTCTGGTCAACCAGCACCGCTCGGTGACTCACCTGATCACCCGCATGTCTCGTCGTGCGCCGGAAGCCGTGCTGACCCAACTGATCTATCAGCCGGAGTTGAATGAAGCGCTGCTGAACAGCGAGAGCGATCTGCTGGCCTGGTGTCAGGGTATGGAAGCCGTGCTCAACGAGAGCAACCACGGTATCCAGTACCAGATCCAGGTTCGTCGTGACGAAGAGCGCAGCCTGTACGTGCCGCACGCCGTGGTACGTCAGCACGGTGTTGATCGCGAATATCCGCTCAGCTACGACTTCCTGCAATCCTCCGAGTACCGTCAGCTGGTCTCGCTGGGCAAGGAGATCGCCAACCTGATCGAGGAAGGCGGTTACATCAAGCGTGGCGAGAAGGTCAAGCCGGTCTCCAGCTTCGTCGAAGCGGTCGAGTGGCTGATGGGCGAAGGCAAGCGCGGCATCTACATCCAGCGCTATAAAGGGCTGGGCGAGATGAACCCGGACCAGCTGTGGGAAACCACCATGGATCCGGAAGCCCGCCGCATGCTGCGCGTCACCATCGACGATGCCGTCGGTGCCGACCAGCTCTTCTCCACCCTGATGGGTGATGCCGTTGAGCCCCGTCGTGACTTTATCGAGACCAACGCTCTGCGCGTAGCCAACCTCGACGTCTAATCGACGCTGTCAGCCCGATATAAAAAAGCCGCTCCCTGTGAGCGGCTTTTTGTTTTTGGGCGGAAGGAGTTGCACGTTCCACGTGAAACATCGAGTCTGTGTATCAGTGGTTTTGGCCACGAAAAGATCGTCGCCACTCGCTGGGGGAGATGGCAAAGCGGGCACGGAAGTGATTGCGCAGGGAGGTGGCACTCTTGAAGCCAACCAGCTCGGCGATGCGATCGATGGAATGGCCGCTTACCTCCAGCAGCTCCTGACTGCGCCTGAGCCGTTCCGCCAGCAGCCATTCACCCACCGAGAGGCCGGTTGCCTGATGAAAACGGCGGGTAAAGGTGCGTCTACTCATTAGGGTGAGGTCTGCCAGAGAATCCAGGGTGTGGGGTTCGGCCAGATGGGCACGCAGGTGGTCGAGCAACTGGTTCATCCGGACATCGCGGGTGGAGGCGGGCACCGGCTGCTCGATAAACTGGGCCTGACCCCCTTCCCGGTGGGGCGGGATCACCAGCCGCCGTGCCACCTTGTTGGCGATGGCCGAGCCGTGGTACTGGCGTACCAGATAGAGGCAGCAGTCCAGCCCGGCGGCAGTGCCTGCCGAGGTGACAAGCCCTTCGTCATCCACATAGAGGGCGTTGGTATCGAGCTGCACGCAGGGAAAGCGGTGGCAGAAATCTTGCTCGTACTCCCAGTGGGTCGATGCCTTGCGACCATTGAGCAGCCCGGCGTAGGCGAGCACATAGGTACCGAGGCAGAGCCCGACCAGCCGGGCACCTCTGGCTCTGGCGGCAATCAGGGCATCGAGCAGCGCTGCTGGTGGCCGTGCTGCCGGGTCGTGCCAGAAGGGGATGACGATGATCTCCGCCTCGGCCAGCACCTCCAGCCCATGAGGAGCCTGAATGGTGAATCCTTGCGCCGAGTGTGAATGAGGGTTGCCATCACCGCAGCAGATCTTGAGCTCGAACAGCGGCTGGCCCGGCAGGATATCACCGAAGATGAGGCAGGGGACGGCGCAGTGAAAAGGGCTGAAGTGATCGAAGGTCACCACGGCAACGATCGGGGTGGTCATGGTGTTGGCTCCTCTCTGCGCTCAGACCACTCATCATAATCGTTCGGTAGTGAAAGCCGAAGGGCCATCTCTGGCATGGCCCTCCTGCGGGTCACAGCGATATCGCCTCGCCATCTTCTGGCACCCGTACCCGATCCATCATGCCCCGTTCCGACAGATAGTCGCGCAGCTCTAGGCGTGACAGCACGGCGTGGTTGACCGCCTCCATATGGCTGGCGATCAGCGTGGCTTGCGGTGCGGCCTGATAAACGGCGGCGACATCCTCCTTGCCCATGATGATGGAACCGAGTCCGGGCACCTGTGCATCGCCACAGTTGAGGATGATGACCTCAGGCTGATGCTGTTGCAGGGCTTGCTCGACCGTGGGATGCCAGATGGTATCACCGGCCAGATAGAGGCACTGCTCATCGGGGTGGGTGAAGACCACGCCGCATACCTCTCCCATGCGCTCGCCCAGTACCGCCATCAACTGGTCGCTGCCGTGTTGGCCACCGGTCTGCTGCAGGCGAATGCCGGCAAACTCGGGCTGGTCGCTCAGCAGGCGCACATCCTCAAAGCCACTGGCACGAATGGCATCGGCATCTTTCTGATGTTGTACCAAGAGCGGCAGATGCTTGGGGATCTGGGCTCTGGCGGCGTCATCCCAGTGGTCGGGATGGTCGTGGGTGACGATAACGGCGTCCACATCGACCAGCTCATCGATCGATAGCGGCAGCTCGACCAGCGGATTGCGCAGATGGCTGTTGGCGGTGCCCTCAAAGCCGGGGAAGGCCCACTTGGCAGAGAGCATGGGGTCGATCAGAAAGCGGGTGCCGGCATAGTTGAGCAGCAGGGTGGCGTTGCGAACCTGGGTAATCTTCATGGGATGGCTCCATGTTGGCTGGTGGATATGCAACCAATTATGGGGTGCGGAGCGCATTGCCATCAGTGGCCCACGGGTCGATTATCATCACTATCGGGCCAACTGGTTGATGTGCCAAAGGTCGGTGAGGCCATTTAAAAAATTTGAAAAAATCCCCTTGAAAGGAAAAAGTGAGCCCCTATATAGGTAACAAGGCCGGAATGCTCGACAGAGGTTTCGACCAGGTGCCCGTCCATTAGGAGGGCAAACAATCCGTTATCGCTCACAAGAGGGTAATACTATGCGTTCTATCGACTTTTCTCCACTCTATCGTTCTGCCATCGGTTTCGATCGTCTGGCTAATCTCATCGAATCTGCGGCCAGCAATGGCAATGCCGGTTATCCCCCCTACAACATCGAGCAGTTGGGTGACAACGACTACCGCATCAGCATGGCGGTGGCGGGCTTTACCCAGGAAGAGCTGGAGCTGAGCTTCCAGGAAAATCTGTTGACGGTGAAGGGCAATAAGCAGGCCGACACCGGGCGCAACTATCTCTATCAGGGGATCGCCGAACGTGGTTTCGAGCGCCGCTTCCAGCTGGCCGACTATGTGCGGGTGAAAGGGGCCGACCTGAAAAACGGCTTGCTGCACATCGAGCTGGTTCGTGAGGTGCCCGAGGCGATGAAGCCGCGCAAGATCGAGATCAACGGCTGATAGCCTGAATTCACTGAAATTTTAAAATTTCCCAGGTGCCGATAACGGGCCTGTGGAGAGTTGAACCTGTTGCTTATTAGAAGGATAGGATTATGCGTAACCTCGATTTTTCTCATCTCTATTCCAACGCCGTCGGCTTCGAGCGGATGGCCCGTGAGCTGGAAGGTCTGTTCGAGCAGAAGACCGCCGCTTATCCCCCGTACAACATTGAAAAGCGCGATCAGGATGGCTATCGCATCACGGTCGCCGTGGCTGGCTTCGAGCGCGAAGAGCTGGAGCTGGAGACCGAAAACGGCACCCTCAAGGTGAAGGGGCGCAAAGGGGCTGCGGCCGGTGAGCGTCAGTTCCTCCATCAGGGGATTGCCGAGCGTGACTTCGAGCTCGCCTTCAAGCTGAGCCAGCACGTGGAAGTGCAGGGCGCCAAGCTGGAGCATGGTCTGTTGACCATCGATCTGGCGCGCGAACTGCCGGAGGCGCTCAAGCCCCGCACCATCCCCATCGGCAAACCCGAGCAGCTGGCGCTGCCCGGCTAAGCAAACCGGATCGCGATAAACAATAAAGGCCTGCAGATGCAGGCCTTTCTGTTTTTGGCTGGCCGGACTGACTTAGCCGGCGTAGAGGGCGTTTATTTCATCGGCCAGAATGGCGATGCCGCGGCGAACCAGCTCCTCGCTTTGGGAGTAGTTGAGGCGGATGCACTCCTGGCTGTGGCGCCACTCTGGGTCGTCGATGCCGGGGAAGAAGTAGTGACCCGGCACGATCAGCAGGTTCTTCGCCTTCAGTCGCTCATAGAGCTCCTGACAGTGGATCGGTAAACCCTCGAACCAGAGCCAGAGGAAGAGGGCG
Organism: Aeromonas sp. 603757; assembly: GCF_049171255.1. Lineage (NCBI taxonomy): Bacteria > Pseudomonadati > Pseudomonadota > Gammaproteobacteria > Aeromonadales > Aeromonadaceae > Aeromonas > Aeromonas sp. 603757. The sequence goes on from NZ_JAAKOE010000013.1 coordinate 69,989, forward strand.
CCTTCCGGCTTGTGGATGTGGAAGCGCGGATCGGGGATCGCTTCGCGCAGCAGTTGCACCGCCAGCTCCGCCTTCTGCCGATAGAAGGGTTTCACCACCTGTTCGCTGAGGGCGATGATCTCGCCGCTCTCGATCATCGGGATGGTGATGGCGGGACCCAGACTGCCCGGCGCCAGATTGATGATGCCACTCAGGTTGGTGATTGCCTGAATGATCTTCTCGTCGGCGATGACGATGCCGCAGCGGGTGCCTGGCAGGCCGAGCTTGGAGAGGCTCATGCAGAGGATGGTATTGGCGTTCCAGAACGGCTTGGCCTCGCTGAAGATGATGCCCGGGAAGGGCACGCCGTAGGCGTTGTCGATCAGCAGCGGAATCCCCTTGTCGCGGGCAATCTGGTCGAGGTGTTCGATCTCTTCGTCGGTCAGCACATTGCCGGTGGGGTTGGTGGGGCGGGAGACGCAGATCACCCCTATGTCGTCACCCACCTGCAGGCTCTCGAAATCCACGTGGTATTTGAACTGGCCATCGGGCAGCTTCTCGATGGTGGGCTTGTAGGCCACGAAGTAGTCGTCGGCCAGCGCCGAGTCGGCATAGCCGATGTATTCGGGAGCGAGCGGGAACAGCACCTTCTTCTTGCGGCCATCGGCAAATTCGCCAGCCAGCAGGTTGAACAGGTAGAAGAAGGCATTCTGACTGCCGTTGGTCAGGGCGATATTGCGGGCCGAGATATCCCAGCCCAGCTCCTTGCTGAGCAGGGCGGCCAGCGCCTTGGTGAACCGATCTTTGCCCTGGGGGCCGTCGTAGTTGGCCATCGCTTTCACCAGCTCGCCGTTGTCGAGCAGGCTCTTGGCCTCGGCCTGAAAGCGTTCCAGCATGGCGGGGATGGGGGCAGGATTGCCGCCACCCAGCATGATGGCGTCCGGATTGGTCAGCCCCTGATTGAGGTCATCCATGAGTTGGGTAATACCGGCGTGGCGAGTGAACTTCTCGCCGAACAAGGAAAATTCCATTCGGTGACAGATCCAGAGTCAGTTAGGAAGATGTAGCACCATAGCTCAGTTTAAAAGCGGGTGTCGATCAAAATAGCGGGACGTTCCACGTGGAACATGGTGCAAAAATCAAGCGTGGTTAAAAGTACCAACTGTTGGTTTAAAAATGACCGAGCAGGATGCATTTTGCAACTCAATTTGGTATCGCAAGATGGTGAATTTAAACAAAATCATCATGTTATGTGATTTGTGAAGAGTGGCACAACAATTGGAATAGCTATCTGGTCATCTCAACCATACCGGAGCAAACCAGATGAAAATCCTGATCGCCACCCTGATTGTGAGTGCCCTGAGCCTGAACGTGATGGCCAACGAGAACCCGCGGCCCGAGCTGGAGAGTGCCCAGCTGGAGCAAGATGTGCAGAGCGAGTTGCAACAGGCATCCCACGCCGTGATGCAGGATGCGCTGCACAATCTCAAGCCGCTGGCGCTGGATACCCTGGTGGTGGAGGCGAGCCAGGCTGTGGCGACTCACCCCGAGAGTTGAGGTAGCGCAGGGGGGTCTGTCCCGTATGTTGTTTGAAGAAGCTGATGAAGGCGCTGTCGCTGGAGAACTCCAGCGCAGCGGCAATCCGGCTGATGGGCTCGCTTTCTGCCAGCAGCTCCATGGCGCGCAACAGCCGCCACTGCTGACGCCACGCCTGATAGCTCATGCCGGTCTCCCGCATGAAGATGCGGCCAATGGTCTTGTCACTGGCACCCACCCGCTTGGCCAGCCGGTTGAGCCGATCGGGCAGGGCATCCCCCCGTTTCAACTGCTGTAGCCAGTCGCCCAGTCTGGGAGCGGTCGGCAGCGGCAACTGCCACGACTCCCGCGGTGCCTGCTCCAACTCCTCCATAAACAGTGCCACCGTCCGTTGCTGCTGCTCTTGCGGTTTGTCCCACGGCCAGAGCGCCATCCGTTCGATCAGTTCGTGCAGCAGCGGATTGACTGCCAGCACTTCCACCGTGCCGGGCAACTCGGGGTGCGGCTGGAAGTAGAGGGAGCGGTAGGCAACGACACCGCGCATCAAGATCCGGTGTGCGGTGCCAGCAGGCAGCCAGGCGGCGCGTGTTGGCGGCAGCAGGCAGACCCGGCCTTCCAGCTCCATGGTCATGCAGCCGGATTGGGCGAACAGCAGCTGGTGGCGCTGATGCTGATGCAGGCCCGAGTCGTGCCAGCCGAGGGCGGAGGCAATGCCGATCACGCTGCCCGTCAGCTGGTCGGGGTCAAAAGGGTGATCGGGAAGAATAAAGGCCATATGTCCGATTTTTGATATTTATAGTCCTGCTTATTGTAATCAGACAGTCGGCGTCTCTCTAGAATAGCGACCTCTTATGAAGGAGGTTTGTCATGAACAACAAGTTGCCACCGCTTTGGCTGGTGGTGGGATTGATGATGTTTCCCCAAATTGTGGAAACCATCTACAGCCCGGTCCTGACCCACATCGCCAGCCAGTTTCGGGTGAGCGAAGGGCAGGCATCCCAGACCCTGTCGGTCTATTTTCTGGCGTTTGCGGTGGGCGTGGTCTGTTGGGGACGGCTCTGCGATCTGATCGGGCGGCGTCCCGCCATGCTGGCAGGTCTGCTCACCTATGGCGTCGGCACCCTGCTGGCGCTGCTGGCCAACCAGTTTGAAACCCTGCTGCTGGCCCGGGTTATCTCGGCCTTTGGCGCCGCCGTGGGCTCCGTGGTGACCCAGACCATGCTGCGCGATAGCTATCAGGGCAGCGATCTGGCACGGGTCTTCTCGGTGATGGGCATAGCGCTCTCCTTGAGCCCGGTGCTGGGGCTGCTCAGTGGCGGCCAGCTGGCGAGCGGGTTCGGCTATCTCGGGGTGTTCAGCGGTTTGCTGATACTGGCGGTAGGCTTGCTGCTGGTGACCTGCTGGCAACTGCCGGAAACCCGTCCGGCCACCACCCGGCAAGTCGCACTCTGGCCGCTGGCGTGTCGGATGATGAAGGATGGCGGACTCTGGCGCAGTGCCATGCTGGTCGCCCTGTTCAACACCATGCTGTTTGGTTACTACAGTCTGGCCCCGTTCCTGTTTGCTGGGTTGGGGTTGAGCACCGGCGAGTTTGGCTATTCGGGGATCTTGCTGGCGCTGGCGACTCTGCTCGGCAGCTTGCTCAACAAGCATCTGCTGGGGAGGGGGTGGCTGCCGTCATCTCTGGTCAGGTTGGCTTGCGCTCTGGCGCTGGTTACCGGGCTGCTGGTATGGGCGACTCAGGCCAGCCTCTGGTTCCTGTTGCCCATGATGGGTGTCGTCGTCGCTTTCGGGCTGGCTATTCCCAATGTGCTGAGTCAGGCGCTGCTGGCCTATCGCGAGGTGGCGGGTAGTGCAGGCGCCCTGTTCGGGCTTGGTTACTACCTGCTGCTCAGTCTGGGATTGGCGGTGGCGGCCGGATTGCAGGATCTCGGCCTGTTGCTGAGTGGCTGTGGCTTGCTGGCACTGTTTTGCTGCGGGCGTCGTTCCACGTGAAACGTCAGTTGCCGATAAAACGGTAGCCGATACCTGATTCGGTCTCGATAAGCGTCGGTTGCTGGGGGTTATCCCCCAGCTTTTTGCGCAGACTGGCGATGACGATGCGCAGGTAGTGGGTATCCTCCTTGTGGCTCGGCCCCCAGATGTCGTTGAGCAGCTGGGTCTGCATCACCAGCTTGCCGGGGTGGCACACCAGCGCCTGCAATAGGGCGAACTCCTTACGGGAGAGAGGGATCTCCTCCTCCTTCATGGTCACCTTGTGGCTGCTGACATCAAGCGTCAGGCCGCATTGGGGGAAGTGGCGCCGCTCGCCGCTGCTGACGCCAGCCCGCTGGCGCAACAGCACGCGAATGCGAGCCATCATCTCGCCGATGCCGAACGGCTTGCTCATGTAGTCGTTGGCACCGGCATCCAGCAAGCGCACCTTCTCCTGCTCCGAATCGCGGGCCGACAACACCAGCACCGGATTGGGGTGGTGCTCGCGAATGGCCTGCAACACCTGAATGCCATCGCCATCCGGCAGACCGAGATCGAGGATCACCAGATCGGGGTTGAGGTGGCGATACTGCTCCAGCCCTTCATTGACCCCCACCGCTTCGCTCACCTGATGCCCCTCGGCAATCAGGCTGATCCGCAGAAAGCGACGGATCGCCGCTTCATCATCTATGACCAGAATGTGCGCCATCAAACCTCCGGTGAATTGAGTGCGAGCGGCAGGGAGATGCGCATGCAGGTGCCGTTGCCATTGGGGCCGGAGAAGGCCCAAATCTTGCCGCCGTGGGCCTCTATCATAGCGCGGGAAATGGCGAGGCCAAGCCCGGTGCCGCGGCTGCCGCAATCGCCAACCGGCTGGGTGTAGAAGAGGTTGAAGATCTTCTCCCGATCCGATTCGGCGATACCGACCCCGATATCGATGATGTCGATGATGAGGTCGGGTTCGGCCACCATCACCTTGAACTCGATAGGGGTGCCAGCCGGCGAGTAGCGAGAGGCGTTGTCGAGAATGTTGACCAGCACCTGCTCGATCAGGGCGCCGTGCACATAAAGCTGGGGCACATGCTGATCGAAATGGACCAGCAGCTTGTGCTGGCGCCAGGAGGAGTCGAGCCGCTTGCGGGCGCTCTCCACCAGATCCGCCAGATCGACCCAGTCCCGTTTCAGCTGGAAGTCGGGGGAGCCGATGCGGGTCATATCCAGCAGATTCTGCACATAGCTGTGCAGGCGGCGCGCCTCCTCCTGCACCGAGTGGAGCAGTTCGTCGCGGTCTTCGGCGGGGATCCGGTCACCATATTCCAGCAGGGTGCTGCCGGCACCCATGATGGTGGCCAGCGGCGTCTTCAAGTCGTGGGAGACCGAGGAGAGCAGGGCGGCCCGCATCCGGTCTGTTTCCGCCTGCAGCTGGCTGTCGGCCAGCCGCTCGTTGAGGTCGATCCGCGCCAGCGCGGCGCGAATGTCGGTGAGCAGCGCCTGCAGCTGATGTTCGGCAGAGGAGGAGAGCGGATTGGCCAGCGTTATACCGATCACCAGGTCATCGCTGAGGTGGTGATACTGCGCCTCGGCGGCATTGAGGGTGGCGGTGTGGGCACCGGCGCTCTGCTTCTGGGCCAGACACCAGTCGATGGCCGCCTTGTCGGTCTGCCCGGGCCTGTGCTTCTCGTTGCCGAGCCGATCGTTGAACTCCTTGTCGATCACCACGGTCGGCTGGCCGAGCGCCAGCGAAATGGCCTGGGCACCTTGTCTCAAAACCTCCTCCGGGCTGCTGGCAGTGGCCAGCCCCTGACTGAGGGAGAGCAGGGCATTGCCCAGCTGCTGGGTCTCTCGCAGACCGATCAACTGCTGGCGCTGACGGGAGGCGAGCCGCCCCGCCGTCATGCCGACGATAAGCAGCACAAACAGGGTGAGCAGATCGCTGTGGTTGGCGACGCTCAGGGAGAAGTAGGGGGCGGTGAAGAGCAGATTGTGGGCGATAAAGCCCAGCACCGCCGCCAGCGTGGCGGGTACCAGGCTGGTGGTGAGGGCCGTCGCCAGCACCCCCAGCACGAAGATGAGCGGCAACGCTGCGGGTGGTAGCCAGTAGGAGAGCCCCCAGGCGGCAGCCGAGGTGATCCCCATGATGGTCACCGCCAGCAGGCTGTGGTGAATATCCTTCGGGGTCGGGACGCGCATCCCCACTTCGGGCTTCTGCTTCTCGGTATCGACCAGCGTGATTTCGAGCCCCTGCGCCTGCTTGAGCAGGTGCTGCACCAGCGAGCGGCGCCATGGCGCCTTGTGAGGTTTGCCGAGCAGCAGCTGGGAGACCTGTTGCTGTTCGGCGGTCTCCAGCAGGGTGTTGGCGACCGCCGGACTGGAGAGCGTCAGCACCTTGGCTCCGAGGTGAGAGGCGAGCGCCAGCGCCTGCTCCACATCGGCAGAGCGGCGGCCATTGCTGTCGACATGCACCACCAGCCAGGGAAGCTGGCGGCGCTGGGCAAAGCGGTGGCCGTAGCGCACCAGCGCCGAGCCGTGCAGGTCACCGAGACAAACCATCAGCTTGCCCCGCAGCGGCAAGGTGCTCTTGCCTGCAGCCTGCCACTGCAGTTGCAGATCGCCCTCCACATGGCTGGCGGCGGTCTGCATCGCCAGCTCCCGCAATGCGGTGAGGTTGTTGAGGGAGAAGAAGGATTGCAACGCAGCCTTGGCCTGATGGGGCACATAGACCTTGCCCTCCTTGAGGCGGCCGAGCAGCTCTTTGGGGGGCAGGTCGATCAGCACCAGACTGTCGGCTTCCAGCAGCACCTGATCGGGCAGAGTCTCTTTCACCCTGACCCCAGTCAGCTGCCACACCAGATCGTTGAGACTCTCCAGATGTTGCACGTTGAGGGTGGTGTAGACGTCGATCCCGGCGTTGAGCAGCTCCTCCACATCCTGCCAGCGCTTCTCGTGGCGGCTGCCGGGGGCGTTGCTGTGGGCCAGCTCGTCCACCACGGCGATGGCCGGTTTGCGGGCGAGCAGGCCGTCGAGATCCATCTCTTCCAGTCGCTGCTGGCGGTGCATGTGGATCTTGCGCGGCATGATGGCGAGCTTGTCGAGCAGAGCCAGTGTTTCCTGACGGCCATGGGTCTCCACCACGCCGATCAGGATGTCGACCCCCTCTTTGGCCTGTTCCCGCACCGCCTGCAGCATGGCGTAGGTCTTGCCGACGCCGGGAGCGGCCCCGAGAAACACCTTCAGCTTGCCCTTGTGCTCCTGTTCGAGGCTCGCCAGCAGGGCGTCGGCCCTTACCTCATCACGCATCCCCATGCTCCTGCATCAGACTCGTCAGCAGGGCATCAGCGCTTGCTACATCAGCCATTGTTATCCCTATCGAGCCAACTGCCCGTTTCGAAAATCGAGGTCATCACCAAACCGGAATGGGCGCCATCAGGCGCCCTTTTGATGATCGAGTTGCAGATTCAGCTGGAGAATGTTGACCACCTGCGGGCCAAGGATACCAGCTTGTGTGGCCGACTTGACCTGCTCTGTCAGTTGGGCGGGATCCAGTCCACGTTCTTTGGCGACGCGGTCGACCTGAGCCAGCACCGCATCCAGCGGCAGGTGGGGATCGAGGCCGGAGGCGGAGCGGGTCAGCATGGCGGGGGAGCGGGTTCCAGGCTGAGCCTTGGCTGCCTGTTCGGCAAACTCTGCCCGCAGCGGTGAGCTCATCCCCAGATTGCTGGCGCTGCCGCCTATGGTGTTGAAATCGCTGGCTGAGGGGCGGGGATGGAAGTAGTCAGCTCGCTCGAATTTCTGCCCCAGCAGGGCGCTACCGATCAGTTGCTGTTTGCTGTCGGTGAGCTGGCTGCCGTTGGCCTGCCAGGGGAAGAGCAGCTGGGCCAGCCCGGTCACCGCCAGCGGATAACCCACGCCCAGCAGCAGGGTCAGGGTCAACAGGGTTCTGATTGCTATCATGATTCTCTTGCTCCAAAAGGATGGCTGGGGATGCGGGTCTGACCCGCATCCCGGTTATGTCGTTACACCAGACCCAGGCCGGTAATGACCAGATCGATCAGCTTGATGCCGATAAACGGCACCAGCAGGCCGCCGACACCGTAGATCAGCAGGTTGCGGCGCAGCAGGCTGGCGGCCGAGCCTTTCAGGTCGACACCGCGCAGTGCCAGCGGCACCAGCGCCACAATGATCAGGGCGTTGAAGATGATGGCCGACAGGATGGCGCTCTGCGGGCTGCCCAGCTGCATCAGGTTCAACGCGCCCAGTTGCGGGTAGGCGGCGATGAACAGGGCTGGCAGGATGGCGAAGTACTTGGCCACGTCGTTGGCGATGGAGAAGGTGGTCAGGGCGCCACGGGTCACCAGCAGCTGTTTGCCGACCAGCACCACATCCAGCAGCTTGGTGGGGTTGGAGTCGAGATCCACCAGATTGCCCGCCTCCTTGGCGGCCTGGGTACCCTCGTTCATGGCCAGACCCACATCAGCCTGTGCCAGCGCAGGTGCATCGTTGGCACCGTCGCCGCACATGGCGACCAGACGACCATCGGCCTGCTCCTGCCGGATATAGGCGAGCTTCTTCTCCGGCGTCGCTTCGGCGATGAAGTCATCCACCCCGGCTTCGGCGGCGATGGCTGCGGCGGTTTTCGGGTTGTCGCCGGTGATCATCACGGTGCGGATCCCCATGTGGCGCAGGATCTGGAAGCGAGCCTTGATACCGGGCTTGATGATGTCCTTGAGGTAGACCACCCCCAGCAGTTTCTCCTGCGTGCAGACCAGCAGCGGAGTCCCACCCTGACGGGCGATGCTGTCGACTGACTTGAGCACCAGCTCAGGTACCGCCTTGCGGTCGAGGCTGAGGTAGTTCAGCACGGCATCTACCGCACCCTTGCGATATTGATGACCGTTGCGATCCAGTCCGCTCAGCCGGGTTTCGGCGCTGAAGGGGATCACCTTGTCGCTCTCCAGCTGACTCGGCTTGGCCATGCTCTTGCTGGCCAGAGTCAGGATGGATTTGCCCTCCGGGGTGTTGTCACCCAGCGAGGCCAGCATGGCCGCTTGTGCCAGCAGGGCTGGGTCGACGCCCGGTGCCGGGATCAACTCGTCGGCCATCCGGTTGCCGAAGGTGATGGTGCCGGTCTTGTCCAACAGCAGGGTGCGCACGTCACCGGCCGCTTCCACGGCACGGCCAGACTTGGCGATGACGTTGAGCTTCACCAGTCGATCCATACCGGCAATGCCGATGGCGGAGAGCAGGCCGCCGATGGTGGTCGGGATCAGGGTGATGAAGAGAGCGATCAGGTAGAGACGCGGTACCTGGGTGCCGTTGTAGTCGAGGAACCAGGGCAGGGTGGCGACCACCAGCAGGAAGATCAGGGTCAGACCCACCAACAGGGCATCGAGTGCCATCTCGTTGGGGGTCTTCTGGCGCTTGGCCCCTTCCACCAGTGCGATCATCCGATCCAGCGTGCTCTCGCCCGGATTGTTGCTGACGCGCACCCAGATCTCGTCGGAGACGACCGTCGTGTTGCCGGTCACGCCGCTGCGGTCGGTACCCGACTCGCGGATGACGGGGGCGGATTCGCCGGTGATGGCGGCTTCGTTGACCGAGGCGATGCCGGCGATTACTTCACCGTCGGCAGGGATCATCTCGCCGCTGCGTACCAGCACCAGATCACTCTTCATCAGGCTGGTGGCGGGTACCCATTCACCCTGACCATCTTTGGCATTCGCCACCCGGCGGGCCTTGAGCTGGCTCATACCAGCTTTCAGGCTGTCGGCGCGGGCCTTGCCGCGCCCCTCGGCCAGGGTTTCCGCGAAGTTGGCAAACCAGAGAGTCAGCCAGAGCCAGGCGGTCAGCTGCCAGGCCAGCGAGGGGGCAACCCCCGAGAAGGGCTGCCCCAGCAGGGACTCCACGGTCGCCATGACTGCGGCCAGCCAGAGGGTGAACAGGATGGGACTGCCAAACAGCGCCTTGGGATTGAAGCGATAAAGGGCCTCAACCATTGCCTGGGTGATCTGTGATTTCTGTTTGTTGCCCTTCACCAACATGGTGTCGGTGCTCATTGCAGTGGACTTGCTCATTGGAAAGCTCCCAGCATCAGATAGTTGGCCATTGGCATCCGGATGGTGATCGACAGGGTCAGGTTCATCAGAATGCACCTCCGATCAGACTCAGATGTTCAGCCACCGGGCCCAGTGCCAGCACCGGCAGGAAGGAGAGGCCACCTATCAGTAGGACGGTGATAATCAGCAGGGCAACGAACAGCGGGCCGCTGATGGGGAAGTCCCCTTCGCTCGTCTCCTGACGGGGCGCACGGGCCAGCTGACCGGCGATGGCCAGTACCGGAATGATGTAGCCGAAGCGACCGAGCAGCATGGCCAGACCGATGGCGATGCACTGCCAGTTGTCACCGGCGGCAAAACCGGCGAAGGCGGAGCCGTTGTTGCCGGCAGCCGAGGCGTAGGCATAGATGAGGCGTGACAGACCGTGCGGGCCATCATGGCCGATGATGGTGCTGGCATCCGGCATCAGCAGGGTGACACCACCGATCACCAAAACACCCACCGGCATGACCAGCATGCTGGCGACCACCCACTTCATCTCGGTGATACCGAGCCGTTTGCCCAGATAGGTCGGGGTACGTCCCACCATCAGGCCGCACAGGAACACGGTCAGCAGCACGAACAGCATCATGCCGTAGATACCGGAGCCGACCCCGCCGAAGATGACCTCACCCAGCAGCATGTTGATCATGCCCACCATGCCGCCGAGCGGAGTAAAGCTGTCGTGCATGGCGTTGACGGCACCGTTGGAGGCGGCAGTAGTCGCCACTTCCCAGATGCTGGAGAGCACAGGGCCGAAGCGGCTCTCCTTGCCTTCCCAGTTGCCAGTCATGTTGCTGGCGTCAGTGATGAGTTGGGCGAGGGTGTGATCCGGTTTCAGCTCCTGTGAGAGGGAGACGAAGAGCCCCAGCATCAGCATGAGGGTCATGGCACCGAGAATGGCGCGGCTGTGGGCCATGTCCTTCACATAGCGGCCCAGAGTAAAGACCATGGCGGCGGCGATGGTGAGCAGGGCGACCATCTCCAGCCAGTTGGAGAGGGCTGTCGGGTTCTCGAACGGATGTGCCGAGTTGATGCCGAAGAAGCCGCCGCCGTTGGAGCCAAGCTGCTTGATGGCGATCTGCGAGGCCGCCGGGCCGAGGGGCAGCAGCTGCTCCTGACCCTCCACACCCTGGAACGGCAGATAGGCGGAGAGGCTTTGCGGAACACCTTGCCATACCAGCAGCAGCGCCATGATCAGCGCGATGGGTAGCAGCACATAGAGGCAGAAACGAACCAGATCCTGCCAGAAGTTGCCAAGGTTGATGGTCTGCTGACGGGCGATACCGCGGAACAGGGCAATGGCGACGGCAGCGCCCGTCCCTGCGGAGACGAAGTTCTGGGTGGTCAGCCCCACCATCTGGCTGAAGTAGGAGAGGCTGGCCTCACCGGAATAGGCTTGCCAGTTGGTGTTGGTCATAAAGCTGACTGCGGTGTTGAAGGCGAGTTGCCAGCTCAGACCCGGCAGTTGTTGCGGGTTGAGGGGCAGCAACCCCTGCGCCATCAGGATCAGGAACAGCAGACCGAAACCGGCGCCGTTGAAGGCCAGCAGGCTGAGGGCGTAGGACTTCCAGTCCTGCTCCCGTCCATCGGTGCCACAGCAAGCCAGCGTGGCGCGCTCGACCGGTGCCAGCCAGCGGATTTTGCCTTCAAATACCCGGTAGATGTAGTTGCCCAGCAGCGGTGCCGGCAGCAGAACCAGCAGCACGAAGGCCACCGGATAGATAATTTCTTGCTGCATATAGGTAGTCCCTCACTCGTGACTGCGCGTGAGTGCGCGCATCAGATAGGCCATCAAGGCGAGGACGAGCAGCAGATATAGCCAATTCATATCGACTCCATTGAGATAATTAGCTGCGAGAGCCGATGTAAGATCATATCGACTCTGTTGGTGTCATTGACGCTGAAAAGGGTATGTAAAACAGGCGTAAAGGTGCCATAAAGCGCCATGTGGCAGGCGTAAAATCGGCGTAAAGAACGACGGATTTGCGAGAGAAATGGCGAGGAGTGATCAAAAAACCCGGCCTGAGCCGGGTTTGGGTGAAGGGGTTACATGGCTGTAGACGCCGGCTGCTCGTGACAGGCCAACTTCATCTGCCCTTAGCGCATAGTGACGAACTCTTCCGCGCTGGTCGGATGGATAGCAACGCAGTTGTCGAAGTCCGCCTTGGTGGCCCCCATCTTCATGGCGACGCCAAAGCCTTGCAGGATCTCGTCCATGGCAAAGCCGATACCATGCAGACCGACCACCTTCTCTTCCGGGCCGACACAGACCAGCTTCATCCGGGTGGGCTGGCGATGCTGGGTCAGTGCCGAGTACATGGCGGTGAACTGGCTGCGGTAGACCTTCACCTGGTCCTCGCCGTATTCGGCGATAGCTTCAGGTTCGGTCATGCCGATGGTGCCGATGGGCGGGTGGCTGAACACCACGGTCGGCACCAGATCGTAGTTGAGGTGCTCGTTCGGCTTGTTGTTGAACAGCCGTTCGGAGAGGCGACGGCCCGCAGCGACGGCCACCGGGGTGAGCTGGATGCGACCCGTGTTGTCACCCACTGCATAGATGTTGGCGACGGCGGTGTTCTGGAACTTGTCGGTCGGGATAAAGCCCTTCTCGTCCAGCGCGATTCCTGCGGCAGCCAGATTGAGGTTGTTGGTAGCCGGTACCCGGCCGATGGCCCAGATCAGGCAGTCGACGGTGAGATGGCGACCATCTTCCAGTTGCAGGGTCAGGCTGTTGTCTGCGTTCTTGAGCACGGCTTTGGGAATGGCGTGGGTGTGCAGCTTGGGCCCTTCCTGCGCCATGATTTCGACCAGTGTCTCGTGGATCATGGGGTCGAAGTTGCGCAGCGGCGCGTGCTTGCGCACCACCAGATGGGTCTCGGAGCCGAGCGCCTGCATCACCCCGGCGATCTCGACTGCGATGTAGCCAGCACCCACTACGGCAACCCGCTTCGGTTGTGCCTGCAATTCGAAGAAACCGTCGGAGTCGATACCCAGCTCGGCACCCGGGATGGCCGGAATTTCCGGGCGGCCACCGGTAGCGATCAGGATATGATCGGCCGTGTAGTGCTCGCCATTAACCTCGATGGTGTTGCTACTGACGAAGCGGGCGAAGCCCTTGATGACGGTGATCTGGTTCTTGCCCAGCACGTTCTGATAGGACTGGTGAATGCGGCCTATGTAGGCCTGGCGGGACTCGACCAGCTTGGCCCAGTTGAAGTGGTTGAGGGTGGTGTCAAAGCCGTAGTCGGCGCCATATTTCAGGGCATCGGCGATCTGGCCTGCATACCACATGGCCTTCTTCGGTACGCAGCCTACGTTGACGCAGGTTCCACCCAACTCTTTGGCTTCAATCAGGGCAACTTTCTTACCGTACATGGCAGCCCGGTTGGCAGAAGCAATACCGCCGCTGCCGCCGCCGATGGCGATATAGTCAAAATGCTGTGCCATTGCGAGGTTCTCCGCTCATTAAGAATGCAATCACAGCATGATGGGGATAAAGCGGCTGGCTCACAAGAGCCAGCGCTCAGTTATGTTGGATCGGCAGGCGAATATGGAACTGGGCGCCCTGGCCCGGTTCGCTGGCACAGCTGATACGGCCTTTCAGCAGTTGCACCACCAGGTTGTAGATGATGTGGGTGCCCAGACCGCTGCCACCCTGACCCCGCTTGGAGGTGACGAAGGGATCGAAGATGCGCGGCAAGATTTCGGGCGGGATGCCGCGGCCGTTGTCCGAATAGTCGATAAACAGCTCCTCTCCCTGCTGTTCCACCTTGATGGTGATCTTCTTCGGTTTGTCCCAGCTGTCGAACCCGTGGTTGATGGAGTTGAGGATCAGGTTCGAGTAGATCTGGGTAAAACTGCCCGGGAAGGAGAAGATCGACAGCTTGGGATCGCACTGGATATCCACTTCGCACTGGCTCTTCTTCAGTTTGTGGCCAAGCGAGACCACCACCTGATGGAGGTTGTCGGCGAGACTGAAGTTGTAGCGAGCTTCCGATGACTGGTCGACCGCCACCTGCTTGAAGCTGGCAATCAGCTCGGAGGCGCGCCGCAGGTTGCTCTGCAGCAGTTGCATCGATTCGTCGAGGTTGACGGTGAACTCGTTGAGATAGGAGCGCGACAGCTGCTTGGAGTCGATATGAGACTTGAAGTCGGCGACCCGCTCTTGCAGGTAGGAGGAGGCGGTCACGCTGATGCCGATCGGAGTGTTGATCTCGTGTGCCACCCCGGCTACCAGCGAGCCGAGGGAGGCCATCTTCTCCGACTCCACCAGAGTCTGCTGGGCCTGTTTCAGGTCGTCGTACGCTTTGCCGAGCTGGTTGTTGGCTTCACTCAGGCTGCGGGTACGTTCCACCACTTTTCCTTCCAGCTGCTCATTGAGCTGGATAATCTCCCGCTCGACCTTTTTCAACTGGGTGATGTCGTAGCCGAACCCGATCTGGTACTTGAGGTTCGGCCCTTCATAGAAGGGTACGAAGGTCCACTGCAGCACCAGCTCGTGGGCCTGCTGGTCATGCATGATGACCTCTTTGTCTGCCAGTGACCCCTCTTCGTTCAGGATATTGTTCAGCTCTTCCCGCTGGGTCGGGCTGACGAAGAGATCCAGCCAGTTGTGCTGGAGCAGCTCCTGCTGGTGGTAGCCGGTCAGCAGTATGGCTGCCGGGTTGATGCTGGCGATGGTCAAGTCTGGTTCCATGCAGCAGATGACCATGTTGGCGGAGTTGATCAGGGTGGCGGAGAAATCCCGCTCCTGTTGCAGTTGTTCCACCGCCTGATGACGAGCGACCAGCTCGTCACGTAGCCGGGTGCGCATCTGGTTGAGGGTGGAGACCAGGGTATCCAGTTCGTCGGGTTTCTTGCGCGGCTGCGGGCGGCCTTCCAGCTCCAGCGCCATGTCGAGCCGATCGAGGTTGAACTTCTGGGCGTAGTTGGCGATGCGGTTGATGTGCCTGACCACCAGATAGTAAATGATGATCAGGATACAAAATGAGACCACCAGGGTCTTGATGGTCTGGCTGACCATGATCAGCACTGACTTCTCAATCAGACGCTGGTAAATCTGCTCCAGCGACGCGGCGACAAACAGCTTGCCGACAATTTCCCCCTGATAGGTGAGATTGAACTCCTGGGAGATGTCATAGCTTTCCCGTTCTACTCCCTGGGTCAACAGTGGCACTTCGGAGTTGCCGAGCATCTCCTTGACCATCACAAACTGCATGTTGGGCAGGTTCATGATCCCTTCGATCTGCACTTTGACCTGCTCCTCATCGAGGTTCCACAAGCTGGCGGCAATAGGTTGCAAAAAGGAGGCTTCGATCTGGCCGATGCTGTCTTCGATGACGGCGACATCCTTGCGGTAATCCCAGGCGAGTTGCAGCACCGTAATGATCATCGCCAATACGGTACTACACACCAGAATATAGGAGAGCAGGCGGTATGAGAGTCCGTTGCGGCCTACGGCCTCGGCGGTCTTGGAGATGAGTCCTGACATGGCGTCCTTGCGGTCTGGATGTTGTGTTTTTTAGTTTAACTGCTTCATGGACTTATGTCGTCTTTCCTGCGAACCATAAAAAAGGCCCCGTATCGGGGCCTTGGCAAGTGATTGATGATCAGTGTCCGCCGTTTGCCTTGGGCGGAATGGTTTCATCGAATACCGGCAAGGGTTTGTGCTCGGAAGCCAGATAGGTGTAGATCACCGGCAGTACGAACAGGGTGAACAGGGTACCGATGGCAAGGCCTGCCACGATGACGATACCGATGCTGAATCGTTGTGCTGCACCGGCGCCTGCGGCGTAGAGCAGCGGGATCAGACCGGCAATCATGGCGGCGGTGGTCATCAGGATCGGACGCAGACGCACCTTGGCGGCTTGCATCACGGCTTCCATCCGGTTCATGCCGCGCAGCAGCTGCTCTTCCTTCGCTACTTCACAGATCAGGATGCCGTGCTTGGTAATCAGACCCACCAGGGTGATGAGGCCCACCTGGGAGTAGATGTTCATGGTCGCCAGTCCCCAAGCCAAGGCAATCAAGGCCCCGCTGATGGCGAGCGGTACAGAGACCATGATGACCAGCGGGTCACGCACCGACTCGAACTGGATCGCCAGCACCAGGAAGATGATCGCCAGTGCCAGCGCGAAGGTGGCATAGAGCGCATTGCCTTCGGTGACGAACTGACGGGCTTCACCCATGAAGTCGTAACGATAGCCTTGCGGCAGCTTCTCGTCGGCGGTGGTCTGGAACCAGTTGATCGCATCACCCATGGCCACACCCGGAGCCGGAACGGCACCGATAGTGGCGGAGTTCAGCTGGTTGAAGTGGGGCAGGGCGCGGGGCTCGCCAACCACTTCAATGGTGATCAGGCTGCCGAGCGGGATCGACTTGCCATCTGCGGCCCGCACGTAGTAGCCCTTGATGGACTCCGGATTGAGACGGTATTTGCGCTCGACCTGCGGGATCACCTCGTAGGAGCGGCCATCCAGGTCGATACGGTTGACGTAACCGTCCGCCATCATGGTGCCCATGGTGATACCGATATCCTGCATGGTGATGCCGTAGGCACCCGCCTTGTCCTTGTCGATGCGGATCTTCATGGTGGCGGAGTCGTAGTTCAGATCGAGATCCGAATAGACGAACTGACCGTTACTCTGCGCCGCGGCCAGAATTTCACCGGCCACCAGGAACAGGCTTTCGAAGCTGTTCGGGGTGGTGATGACGAACTGGATCGGCAGACCACTCGATGCTCCCGGCAGTTCCGGGAACTGGAAGGTGGTGATGGCCATACCCGGGATGTCTTTCACCAGATTGGCGACCCGATCCAGCACCTCTTTCTGGCTCGCTTCACGTTGGCTCCAGGGCACCATGGAGGCGATACCGAACGCCTGGTTGGCGTTGAACACCCCTGAGAAGACCTGGGAGAAGGCGATCTCGGGCTGCTCGTCCAGGATCTTGTTCACATCCGCCATGGTGTTTTCGATGTAGTCCAGGTTGGCGTTGGACGGTGCGGTACCCAGCACGGCCATTACCCCCTTGTCCTCTGACGGTGCCAGTTCGCTCGGGATGAACTTGAACAGCAACGGCAGGCTGGCGAACACGATGACGGCGAACACCACGATGACGGGGCGCTTTTTCATCACGGCGTGCAGCATGCTGTCGTAGCGATCGGTCATCCGTTCCAGCAGGTGGTGGACCGTGCTCTCGAATTTGCCCGGTTGCTCGTTGGCCTTGAGCATCTTGGAACACATCATCGGTGACAGGGTCAGGGCGATGATGCCCGAGACGAACACGGCACCTGCCAGGGTCAGGGCAAACTCCTTGAACAGGGAGCCGGTGATACCCCCCATCAGGGCGATAGGTGCGTATACCGCCGCCAGGGTGACCGTCATGGCGATAACCGGCACCGCAATTTCACGGGTACCGATAATGGCGGCCCGGAACGGCTCTTCACCTTCTTTGATATGGCGGTCGACGTTCTCCAGCACCACGATGGCGTCATCCACCACCAGACCGATCGCCAGCACCATCGCCAGCAGGGTCATCAGGTTTATCGAGAAGCCGAACATATCCATCATCATCACCACGCCGATAAGACTGAGCGGAATGGTGATGATCGGGATGATGACCGCGCGGAACGAGCCGAGGAACAGGGTGATGACCACCAGAACGATGGCGGCTGCCTCCAGGATGGTCTTGATAACCTCGTGGATGGACTCGTTGATCGCCACGGTGGAGTCATACATCACGTTGAGACGCATGGTGCTCGGCATATTGCGCTCAAGGCTCGGCAGCAGTGCCAGCACATCGCGGGCGATGTTGATGGGGTTGGCTGTCGGGGCGGCGTTGACCGCCATGACCACGGCTTCGCGACCATTGGCGCTGGCACGATAGACATCGTGACTCTTCTCGAGGGTTACCTTGGCGATGTCCGCCAGACGGATCACCTTGCCGTCGCGGGTAGCCACCACCAGTCGCTTCAGCTCGTCGACATCCTTGACCTGGGTCTCGGCATTGCCATTGAACAGGGTGAAGTAACCGGTCGCCTGACCTGTCGCGGACTGATAGTTGTTGCTGTTGAGCACCGTCATCACGTCGCTGGCAGTCAGGTTGAAGGCCGCCATCTTGGCCGGATCCAGCCATACCCGCAGGGCAAACTCGACACCGCCGTAGAGGTCAACCTTGGAGACCCCGCCGACAGTAAAGAGCTGCGGCTTGATAACCCGCTCCAGATAGTCGGTGATCTGGCTGGAGTTGAGCTCCGGGCTGGTAAAGCCGAGGTAGAGCACCGCCGTGGTTGAACCGGTGGAGGAGGTGACCGAGGGGTCTTCCGCCTCTTTCGGCAACTGAGAGCGCACCGAGTTCACCTTCGCCAGGATGTCGGACAGCGCGGCGTTGGGGTCGGTATTGAGCTTCATGTATGCAGTGATGGTGGAGCTACCCAGCTGGCTGGAGGAGGTCATGAAGTCGATGTTGTCGGCTTGCGCGACCGCCTGTTCCAGCGGCTGGGTGATGAACCCCTGGATCAGATCAGAACTGGCGCCATAGTAGCCAGTGCTGACGGTGATCACCGTGTTGGTCACCTCGGGGTATTCCCGTACCTGCATCTTGAAGATGGCCTGAAAGCCCAGCAAGGCGATCAGGAAGCTGAGCGAGATCGCCAGCACAGGCCGTTTTATAAATATGTCAGTAAATCGCATCGCAGATCTCCGCGCTTACAGCATCGGGGTTTGTGCCGGAACGGCCAGGGCATCGTTCTCGACCACATGCACCTTGGTGTCGTTGCTCAGGCGAACCTGACCCGACAGTACGATCTGGTCACCGGCCTGGATGCCGGAGAGCACATGCACATCGTTGCCACGGCGCTCACCCGCCTTGACCACAACCTGCTTGGCTCGCAGCACTTTCACCTTGTTACCCTCTTTGTCGGTCTCTTCGCCCTCTTTGAGCACATAGACGTTCTGACCGTAAAGGGTGAAGGAGATAGCGGTCTGCGGGATCACGATCTGATCTTTCACCGTCGGCAGAATGATGCTGGCGCGGGCGAACATACCGGAACGGAGCTGACCGTCGTTGTTCGGAATGTCTGCCTGTACCTGGATCAGGCCGCTCTGGAAGTTGACCGCAGGCTCGATGGCGGTGATATGGCCGTCAAACTGGGTTTGCGGATAGGCATCCACATTGATCTTGATGGTCTGGCCCAGCTTGATTTTGGAGATATCGGTCTGGGGCACGGTGAAGCGCAGACGCATCACGCTGGTATCTTCCAAGCGCACGATATCTGTGCCTGGTTGCAGATACTGGCCAAGGAACACATTGCGCAGGCCGACCACGCCGCTAAAGGGCGCGCGCACTTCACGACGGGCAATGGTCGCCTTCAGACTCTCGATATCCGCTTCCAGCGAGCGATAGGCCGCTTCGGCTTCATCCAGCTGCTCTTTGGAGATGGAGCTGGTCTTGTAGAGGTTCTGGAAGCGTTCGAATTTGGCTTTTGCCGCTGGCAGCTTGGCCTGGGAGGCGCGCAGATTGGCCTTCTCCACGGTGGAGTCCAGGCTCAGCAGCAGTTGGTCAGCCTTGACCGGTTTGCCCGACTCAAAGGTGATGGCATCAATGGTGCCAGCCAGTTCGGTGGAGAGGGTCACCCCCTGATTCGGCTCGATGAAGCCGATCGCTTCGATGGTCGGTACCCAATCCTGCGCCTTGGTCACCATGGCGGTGACGGGGAACTCGGGTTCCGGCCGGTTGGCCATGTATTGGGCAATCATCTTCTGTTTGAACAAATTGAAGCCGATGACGCTGCCAAACAAGGCGATCGCTATCAGCAACATAATGGCCATCCACTTTTTCATGAACAGGCTCCTGAGGTGGAAAGATTGGGGGATAAAATGGCATTCCAGCTGGCCCGGATCGCGGTTTCCAACTGCGATTCGGTCAGCGTGATGTTGTGCACCCTGCACTGCAGGGCCAGATGCATGACACTGTCCAGACTCAACACCTGGAGTGCCCGTATCGGTAAATCAATAAACAATCCTTGTTCAACGCCCTGTTCAAAAAATCGGTCCAGAGGCTCCCAGGCGGCCAGAATGACAGGATTGGTCTCCAATTCTGCCCCTAGCGGAGAGCTCTCGTACTGCAATTTGCACCGGATAGCGTTGGGTTCGTTAACAAAAATGGCATGAATATTGAGCCATAATTGGCGAAATTGTTGAAATGAAACTTTATCGATTGCTACATCGGCCATGACCATGGGCACACACTGCAAGATAGTGTGCTGGTGCAGTTGCCGGATCAGATCATCCTTGTCGCCGAAGTAGCGATAGATGGTGCCGGTGGCAACATTGGCCTTCTTGGCGACTTCTGCAATCGACAGACCATGAAAACCCCGTTCACCCAGCACCTCATGGGCCGCGTTGAAGATGCTCTCTTTTTTATCCAGAATCATCAGTGTGACTTTCGATTGAATGAACGTTCATTCATTCTAGATGGGCATCAAATCAAGTCAAGGCAGCAAGGTGATTTGTGACAGCGATCTGCCCCTTTTCGGCTGGCAGCAGGGGAATAGTGGAAGAAAAGTGCGCAATGTGCTTGAAAAAGCAACGAACAGTGTTTCGGTGACAGAAAAGTGTAGACAAACCAGCAACCATCATTAATAATGCGCCCCGTTCGACAGCGTAGCGCCCGTAGCTCAGCTGGATAGAGCGCTGCCCTCCGGAGGCAGAGGTCACAGGTTCGAATCCTGTCGGGCGCACCATCAAAAGTGCGTCGGTTAAACGGGCGTTGTTGTGGAACGAAAACAGCTGTGGTGGCTGTAGCTCAGTTGGTAGAGTCCCGGATTGTGATTCCGGTTGTCGTGGGTTCGAGCCCCATCAGCCACCCCATTTTACAGCTTGTCAGGTACGCGAAGGTGGCGGAATTGGTAGACGCGCTAGCTTCAGGTGTTAGTGCCCCCCGGGTGTGAGGGTTCGAGTCCCTCTCTTCGCACCATACTTGCTGCATGACGAGGATGGCCATCAGGTCGTCTTTGTTTTTTTGAAGTAAACTATTTTGAAAGAAATAGCCTCGGTGATTAGCGCAGTCCGGTAGCGCATCTGGTTTGGGACCAGAGGGTCAAAGGTTCGAATCCTTTATCACCGACCACATTTAGAAAAACCTCGCTTCGGCGGGGTTTTTTGCTTTCCGGCCTCCGCCGTGCCAGTACTCTCTCCCTGTTACGTCTGTTTACACTCTATTTGGGCAGCGCGCCCCGCCTTTCGGTTATGCTTCAGCCTCGAGTCACTGACAACCGGATGTCATCGGCCCATTTCAGGCATTTTTCCATGAATAACAAAATTTCCTTTGCTTGCTCTCCTGCCCTGCTGGCTGCCTTGCTGCTGGGGGGGTGTACCATCAAGCCGCTATCAACCGATGAAATTATGGACTCAATCGCTTCGAGACCGTCGGAAGATCGGGTGATCTCTCCCTTGCTGACCAGCGGCGGCTTTTGTGTCGCAGTATCCCGACAGAAGGTGTTGGCACAACCTTGCAGCGGAAAAGACGATCAACTGTTCGAGTGGGATCTGGGTGAGTTGCGCCTGCAGGATCTCTGTTTGCAAGCTAAAAACGACAGCGAAGTGATGCTGGCCCCCTGTGACGGTCAGGCGCAGTGGGAGTGGCAGAAAGACAAGCTGTTCAATAGCAAGGTCTCCCGCTGCCTCGATGTGGCCGGGCGACGCCATACCCCCGGCACGCCGCTGCGGCTGGCCGAATGTTACGGTGGCGCAAACCAGAGCTTCAGCTGGCAGCGGCCCAATCCCTGGCTGGAAACCCTGAAAAAACAAAGCCTCACATGGTGAGGCTTTGTTGAATCGAATGTCGGGATGAAGAGGATCAGGCGGCGCTGACGCTCTCCAGCTCGAACAGCTTCTCCAGATAGACGGCGACGCCATCTTCGTCGGAGGTGAGGGTCTGCTCATACTCCGGCAGCGCCATTTTCAGGCGGTCATGGGCGTTGCCCATCACGATACCGCGTCCCACCATGGTCAACATCTCGAAGTCGTTCATGCCATCCCCGAAGGCGATCGCCTCGGACATATCGAACCCGTTCTGCTCCAGCACGGCACGCACAGCATTGCCCTTATGCACCCCGGCGTGCATCACTTCGAGGCAGTCCGGCAGGGAGAAAGTGACGTTGAGCTGATCGCCATAGCGCTGGTTGAGGTGTGCCTCGATTTTCAGCAGCTTCTCGTGGTCGCCGATGTAGAACACCTTGTTGATCTGCTCTTTCGGTTCCTGTTTCAGGTCATCGACCAGACGGTAGGTGAACCCTGACTCGTCGTGGAACTGCAGCAGCCAGGGCAGCTCCTCTTCCACCACCCAGTCATCACCCTGATAGACATTTAGGTGGATAGAGGGGTCGCGCTCCAGCGCAATCAGTTCGGCGGCGATCTCGGTCGGCAGCGGCTGGTTGAAAATCAGCTGATCCTGTTTGTCATGGACCACGGCGCCATTGGAGGTAATGAGGTAGATGTCCATCCCCAGCGCATCGCGGAAGCTGCGTACGTCAACGTGATGACGGCCGGTGGCGACCACGAATTTCACACCTTGTTCTACCAGGCGGTGCAGGGTATCCCGGGTACGGGGAGAGATCTGGTGCTGCTTGTTGAGCAGAGTGCCATCGAGATCGGATACAACTACCTTGAACATCATTACCTCGGCATCGATTGAAAACAGGGGCAGTTTACCTTAGCCCGCACTGTCACCCCATTTATTTAGGGTTACAAAAAATAGCCAGCTCAGAAGCGGGCGAAAAAGTCGACCATCGCGGTCAGGGCTGGCTGGCGCTTGTCATCGGATTCGATAAACAGCTCGTGCCAGGCACCCTCGATGCGCAGTGGTTTGCCCCCTTCGCACTTGGCTATGGTGCAGAAGCGATCCTGCGCGGCATTGTCCACCACGCTGTCGTTGCCAGCCTGCAGTACCAGCAGCGGGGTTTTGATGGCGCCCGCATCGGCGATGGCGGCATCGGCACCTGTGATCCCCTGATAAATCCAGTGGGCGGTGGCGCCACCCAGCTTGATCTGCGGGTGCTGCTCGTAGATTTGGCGGAAGGCCTGATAGCGGGGCTGGCTGTGAGTCAGTTCGTTATCGGCAAAGCCGTGATCCTGATAGGCTCCCTGACCGGGGCCGTAGGGAGGCTCACTAATCCAACCGCCGACCGTGCCTATGGTGCTCGCCAATCCCTTGGCCAGCCACTTGGGCAGACCGCCGAGATTGATGCCCAGCATGGGGGAGGAGAGTACGGCTGCTTTGATATCATCGGGCCAGCGCTCCAGATAGCGGGCCGAGATGGCACCGCCCATGGAGTGGGCCAGCAGGAACAGCTTGGCAGGTTGGTCCGCCATGATGATCTGGTCGTGAAACTGCTTCAGATCGGCCACATAATCGTCGAACTGGTCGACATATCCCTTCTGCGGGTCATTCAGCATCCGGTCGGACATCCCCTGACCGCGATGGTCGATGAGATAGAGGCTGTAGCCCTGACGCCAGAGATCCCACGCCAGCTCCTGATACTTGAGGTAGCTTTCGACCCGGCCATTGACGATCAGGATGGCGCGATCGACCTTCTCCTGCCGCAGCGCGGCATAGCGGATGGTCACCCCATCCTTGCCCTTGAACTCTCCTTCCACCGCATGCTGGCGCCAGAAGTCGGGCAGGGTTTGCTGGTAGAGGCTGGGTACATCGGCTTCGCTGGTGAGCTGATAGGTATTGGTCACGGCAAGGGCTCCGGCAGAAAACAGGGTCAGGGCCAACAGGGCAAGAGAGAGGGGTTTCATCAGGCACACTCCTGTTGCCAATGGTGATAAAGGGCGGCGATATCCCCCGAGCAGAGCAGCGCCATGCAGGCTTGCAAGCGAGGCAGGGGCCAGTCCCACCACTGCATCTCTTGCAGCATGAGGATCTGCTCATCGTTGAAACGGCGGCGGATCGGTTGGGCCGGGTTGCCGCCGACTATGGTGTAAGGGGCCACATCCTTGGTCACCACGGCGCGGGTGGCGATGACGGCACCATCACCTATGGTGATGCCGGGCATGATCATCGCTTCCGAGCCGATCCAGACATCGTTGCCAATCCGGGTGTCCCCCTTGCGCTGGAAGCCGCTGCGGGCACCTTCGCCAAAGGTGTCGGGGTTGAACGGGAAGGTTGAGACCCAATCCAGCCGGTGGCCCTGATTGCCCGCCAACATGAAGGTGGCGCCCGAGCCGATGGAGCAGAACTTGCCGATGATCAGCCGATCCACCTCGCCCCAGAGGCCGCTCTCCCAGGTGTCGCGGGTCGAGCCATCGCCGAGCAGGTAGCGGACGCAGTGATCCTCGAACGGTTTGCCGTGGTAGTAGCCGGAGTAGTAGCTGTAGTCGCCGGCCTCTATGTTCGGGTTGGTCAGGTGATCCCGGATGATTTGCGATTCCAGCCAGCTGCCAAAAGGGTTCTCCATCACTCCTCCTGTAGGTCGTCCTGCTCGCTCTGCTGTGCCCACCCTTTGCGGGTCAGCTGCATCCGTTGCCACCACTCTTCGTCCGCCAGAATTTCACCGGCCGGGCCGAGCTGGGGGTAGGGTATCTCTTTCTCTTTGCAGAGCTGGGCATAGATAGGATAACCCCCCTCGAACAGGATGCTGTTCTGCTCCTCCAGCGTGAGCGGGCAGCCGCGCTGATAGCAACCGGCCAGCTCGCGCTGGCGCTGCGCCTCGTAGAGGATGGCGGCAGCAGCCACCGAGACGTTGAGGGACTGCACCATGCCGACCATGGGAATGACAATATGGTGGTCGGCCAGCGCCAGCGCCTCTTCACCGATGCCGTGTTTCTCCTGACCCACCAGAATGGCGGTCGGTTTGGTGTAGTCGATAGCGCGAAAATCGACGGAGCTGTCGGAGAGGTGGGTTGCCAGGATCTGCATGCCTGAAGCTTTCAGTTCGGCAACGGCTGTGCCGATATCCGAGTGCAGTTTTACATCCACCCAGTTCTGGCTGCCGCGGGCGGTGCCCTTGCGCTTATGGATCCAGGTTTTGGGCCAGACGGCGTGTACCCGGTGGATGCCGATGGCATCGGCGGTACGCACGATAGCGGCCAGATTGTGAGGTTTGTGGACCTCTTCCATACAGACGGTCAAATCGAGCTGACGCTGGGCCAGCATATCGGTGATGCGCTTGAAGCGTTCGGGGGTCATGGCTTGTCTCTATAAAAGCAGCAGGCGGCTTGCGCCGCCTGTGTTCAGTTCTTCTGTCGGCTCACCTTGAGCACGTTGGGCATCACGCGGATCTTGCGCATGATGTTGGCCAGGTGGATGCGGCTCTTGGTGGTGATGAGCAGGCTGACCTGATAGACCCGGCCATCCTTCTCTTCGGTGCTGATGGCGTGAATGTTGGCGCCGGTGGCGGCAATCACGTTGGCCAGCTCGGCCAGCGCACCCTGATGGTTGACGATCTCGATGCTGATACCGGTGCGGAACTCCTGTTCCTGCTCCTTGTCCACTTCCCACTGCACCGGCAGGTACTTGTCCGGCTCCTTGCTGTAGCCCTTGATGTTGCGACAGGCTTCCTGGTGGATCACCAGACCCTTGCCCGGGCTGATGTGGGCGATAATGGCATCCCCCGGGATCGGGCGGCAGCAGTTGGCGAAGGTGACCAGCATGCCGTCGGCACCCTTGATCGGCATCTTTTTGCTGCTGGTTTTGGGCTGCTCTTCCGGCGGCAGTTCATCCCCTAGCATGCGGCGCGCCACCATAACACTCATGGCGTTGCCGAGGCCCACATCGGCCAGCAGCCCCTGCAGGTTCTCATGCTTGGTATCAGCCAGCACCTGCTTGATGCGCGGCTCGGGGATGTCTTCGATATTCTTGGCGCCCAGCGCATGGTTGAGCAGGCGGCGACCCAGCACCACCGACTCTTCGGTGCGCAGGTTCTTGAGGAATTGGCGGATTTTGGATCGTGCCTTGGTGGTCACCACAAAGTTGAGCCAGGCCGCGTTGGGGCGAGCGCCCGGTGCCGTGATGATCTCCACCGTCTGGCCCGAGTGCAGCGGGCTGCTGAGCGGGTAGGGGTGGCGGTCGACCCGCGAACCGACGCAGGCATGGCCGATATCGGTGTGCACCGTGTAGGCGAAGTCCACCGGCGTGGCGCCAGCGGGCAGCTCCATGATGCGTCCTTCCGGCGTGAACACGTAGATCTCGTCGGGGAAGAGGTCGGTCTTGACCCCTTCGATAAATTCAAACGAGCTGCCGGCGCTCTGTTGCAATTCCAGCAGGCTCTGCATCCAGCGCTGGGCGCGGATCTGGGCAGTGGTGCCCGAGCTGTCGCCATCCTGCTTGTAGGCCCAGTGGGCGGCAACCCCTTTGTCGGCCATCTGGTCCATGAACTCGGTGCGGATCTGCACCTCGACCGGTACCCCGTGCGGCCCCACCAGAGAGGTGTGCAGCGACTGGTAGCCGTTGGTCTTGGGGATGGCGATGTAATCCTTGAAGCGGCCGGGGCGCGGCTTGTAGAGGCTGTGCATCTGTCCCAGCACCCGGTAACAGGTATCTATGTCCTTCACCTTGACACGAAAGGCGTAGATATCCATTACCTCATGAAATTGCAGCTCTTTTTTCTCCATCTTGTTGTAGATGGAGAACAGATTCTTCTCGCGGCCACTGACCTGATGCTCGATCCCTGCCTCTTTCAGGCGACCGCTGATTTCGCTCTGGATGGAGTCGATGATCTCGCGGCGATTGCCACGAGCGCGGCGCACCGATTCGCGCAACACGCGGGATCGCATGGGATAGAGCGCCTCGAAACCCAGCTCTTCCAGCTCGTTCTTCATGGTGTGAATACCGAGGCGGTTGGCGATGGGGGCGAAGATTTCGAGGGTTTCCCGGGCGATGCGGCGGCGTTTGTCAGGGCGCAGCGAGCCTAGCGTGCGCATGTTGTGAGTGCGGTCGGCCAGCTTGATCAGAATGACCCGGATATCCTGGGTCATCGCCATCACCATCTTGCGGAAGTTCTCGGCCTGCGCCTCTTTGCGATCGCGAAACTTCAGCTTGTCGAGCTTGGAGACCCCGGCCACCAGTTCTGCAACCGCGTTGCCGAATTGTTCGGCCAGATCGGCCTTGGTGACAGAGGTGTCTTCGATGACGTCGTGCAGCACGGCGGCCATCAGGGTTTCATGATCGAGGCGCATGTCACCCAGGATCCGGGCAACGGCAACAGGGTGGGTGATATAGGGCTCGCCACTGGAACGCATCTGACCCTGGTGGGCATCACGGGCCACCACATAGGCTTGCTTGAGCTTCTCAACCTGCTCTGGCGGCAGGTAGGAACTGGCTATTTCTTTAAGGTTTTCAAATAAATACAAGACAGTCCCCGCAGCGGTGAAACGGCAATTCGTGGAATTGAGGGTATAGCCCTGAGTTTGCGAGGTTTTCGAGCGGTTGTAAATGGGGATGAACAGTCGGCACCCGGGCGGGTGCCAACCGGAGGAATAACTTAACCGCGGCCTTCGGCGATGGCAGCAACGGCAGCCAGCTCGGCGGCTTCCTGCTCTTGCTGTTCGTAGCGGTCCTGGGTGTCCATCACTTGATTGTTCACCAGACCCAGCTCGATCTCACGCAGGGCGATCACAGTCGGCTTGTCGTTCTCTTCGTCGACCAGGGGATCTTTGCCTTGTACCGCGATTTGACGAGCGCGGCGCGCGGCGACCAGCACCAGGTCAAAACGGTTACCTACCTGTTTTACAGCATCTTCTACAGTAACGCGTGCCATGCAGGACTCCAGTGTTTGGGCTTTCTGTATTTAGAAAAGCAGTGTTTAAAAATGACGCAAAAGTTTACTTGTTTTTGGCTTACTCTGCCAGTAGCTGTTGCAGCAAGTTTTTTTGAGCCTGTTGCTGGTGACGCATCTCCAGCCGTTGGCACTCAATAATGGACCTGAGCTGGAACAGCGCCTGCTCGAAGTCTTCGTTGATAATGACATAGTCATACTCGTCGTAGTGCACCATTTCGGCAATGGCTTTCGCCATCCGGCCGGCAATCACTTCGGCGCTGTCCTGACCGCGCCCAATCAGGCGGCGCTCCAGCTCTTCGCGGCTGGGGGGCAGGATGAAAATGGATTTGGTCGGCATCTGCTCGCGGATCTGGCGGGCACCTTGCCAGTCGATGTCGAGGAATACGTCGATCCCCTTGGCCAGGCAGGCTTCGATGGCGGCGCGTGAGGTGCCGTAGTAGTTGCCGAATACTTCGGCCCACTCCAGAAAATCACCACGCTCGATCAGCGCCTTGAACTCTTCCACCTGAACGAAGTGGTAGTGTACGCCGTGCTCTTCGCCCGGGCGGGTGGCGCGAGTGGTGTGGGAAACCGATAGCTGCATCTTGCCAGCTTGATTGTGGTTGGTCAGCAAGGCATTGAGCAGACTGGATTTACCCGCGCCGCTCGGAGAAGAGATGATATAGAGTGTGCCTTGTTGCGCCATATTATTACCTTTAATCGAAACCGCTGTTTTGGTTGTAGCAGAGACCGCCGTCTTGTGCCCGAAAGGGAGACAGCCAAACGCAAAACGCGGAAAATTCTTGAGTCAGGGTGATGTAAAGGCGGCGAATTTTACCAGAATGCGGCGAATAAAAAAACGGCCGGAATCATATTCCAGCCGATCAAAGTATTCGTAGCTTGCTGCGGGAGCGTAACCCACATCAGCCTGCATTGTGCCTTTGGCTGAGGGCAGAGGCTATCAGGTTATCCCTGCCTGATGGCTCGGAATTCCCGAGGTGTCCTGTCATTACGGCAGTTGACGATCTGCACAGAGGCGGTCGAAGGCGGTGATCACCTGCTCGCTGGTGATTTTTCGCATGGCCTCCGGGTCTTTGAGACGGGTGCGCCAGCTCAATTCGGCCAGCGGCTTGCCGGTCTCCTGTTCGACCAGCTCCTGATAGACGCTGACCACGTAGTCGCGGCACAGATAGGGGCCGGTGCGGGCCGGATTGTGGTGGGCATAGAGACCGATCACCGGCGTGCCCACTATGGTGGCCATATGGGTGGGGCCGGTATCGGGGGCCAGCACCAGACTCGCCTCACCAATCAGCGCCAGCAGTTGCTTGAGGTTGGTCTGCCCCACCAGATCGACCGGTTTGCTCTGGCTTAAGCGCTGGATCTCGGCAGCCAGATCCCGCTCCAGTTTGGCAGGCCCGCCACAGAGATAGACCTGAAAGCCCTTGTTGGCGGCGTGATCTGCCAGCGCGGCATAGCCTGCGGCCGTCCAGTTTTTGAATGCCTTGCTGGCGGCTGCGCAGATAAGCAGAGTCGGTTTGCCGCCAATCTTCTCCCTTGCCCACGCCTGATGATCGGCGCTGATGGGCAGTTGCCAGTCCGGGGTCAGATCCTTGATGCCAAGCTCTTTGGCGAAGGCGAGGAAACCGTCCAGCACATGGGGGGAGGCAGGCGAAGGCACTTTGTGGTTGGTGAACAGCCACTGGCCGTCGTTGGCCCGCTCCCGATCAAACCCGAGTTTGACCTTGGCGCTGATGCCGAGGGTGGCAATGCTGGCCCGCATCGCCGCCTGCAGGTGGAGCAGGGCATCGAATTTGCGCCCCTTGAGGGTATGCCAGAGATCGCGATAGCCGCGCCACCCCTTGCTCTTGTCGAAGGGGATTACTTCGACGCCGGGCAGATCAGCAAACAGGGTTGCCTCGATTTTGCCGGTGATCCAGGTGATGCGGGTTTGTGGCCACTCCCGCTGGATGACGCGCACCAGCGCCAGTGCGTGGCAGCAATCCCCGATGGCGGAGAGCCGCAGGATGCAGATGGAGGAGGGGGGCGTTTGAAATAGCGGCATGTTGTGGCGCACGGCTGGCAAAAAGGGTGGATGGCATTATGCAAACTCCCCTCTGGATTGTAAAATTGCGCACAATCGTCAGCCGGGATAGGCCGGGCCCAGCGCCATGACCTGTCTCTGCACGTTGTTGATTAAAGGCCACTATTGCGGGCATGCCAGAGCGGCAGCCTCATCGCCAATTGAAAAATTGCGATCCATGACCCACCGAGCGGGATCTCCACGATGCGAGTACAGACCGAACACAACCAGATCTGCTGGTATGCCGAAGGGGCCTTTCGCGACCCTTCTCCCCAGTTATTCGATCCTGCCTGGTGGCAGAACAACCGTCAGGTGGTGGGAACCTCCATCGGACGGGGAGTGACCTGGTTCGTTAAGGATGAGTCCCGCCATCTGGTGCTGCGCCACTACTATCGTGGCGGCATGGTGGGCAAGGTGGTGCGGGATCGCTTTTGGTTCGAAGGGGTTGAGTCGAGCCGCGCCATGGCCGAATACACCCTGCTGGCCAAGCTGTGCGAGCTGGGGCTGCCGGTGCCGCGTCCGTTTGGTGCCCGCATGGTCAAACAGGGCCCCTTCTATCGTGCCGATATCCTGATTGAGCGAATTCGCGGTGCCAAGGATATGGTGGCGCTGCTCAAGCAGGGGCCGGTGGCGACCGAGGTGTGGCACAAGATAGGCCAGACGGTGCGCCAGCTGCACGATGCCGGGGTCTATCACGCCGATCTCAACAGCCACAACCTGCTGCTCGATAAAGAGGGCAAGGTGTGGGTGATCGATTTTGACAAGGGGGCGATCCGCTCCCCCGGCGAATGGCAGAAGGCCAATCTGGAACGCTTGCTCCGTTCATTCAATAAAGAGTCTCAACTGCACACCAGTTTCCACTTCGTACCGGAGAACTGGCAGACCTTGATGAACGGGTATCAGGGAAAAGCGATCTGACCCTGTTGCTCGGCGTGAACGCCAATGTTACTTATTGAGCAGGTATTCAGATCCTGTTTCGAGGTCCCCCATGGAAATGCTCAAGACACCTTTGGTCGATGTGACTGCCCGGCTTGATCCGGGTCTGCTGTCTGATGCCATGGCGCTGCTGGAGGCGGGGATCTGGAGCTGGTCAGCCCAACATGGACTGCAGCGTGATCCCTCCTGCCTGCGCCTGTTGGGATTGGGAGAGTGCTGGCCGGATGATCTCGGCTGGCTGGATCGGGTTCATCCCGACGATGTTGCCCGGCTGGAAGATGCCCTGCTCGCCTGCCAGAGCGGCCGCAGCAGCGGTCTGCGCCTCGAATACCGCATTTTGCATCATCACGGTCACTACATCCGGCTGGAAGAGCGAATGCGTCGCGATGAGCGGGGGTATCTGCTGGGGGTGGTCCGTCACCTCGATCCTGCCGTGGTGCTGGTGGAGGAGCGACATGGCACCGATCCGCTGACCGGTCTGGAGAGCCGTGGCCGTTTCGAGCAACTGCTTGAAGAGCGGCTGGCGACCGAGAGCGGCACTTTCAGTCTGCTGCAGTTTTCGGTCGATCACATGGCCAAAATCCAGCAACTGTTTGGTGAAGCGGCTTGCGACGCCATGCTGGCCAAGCTGGCGCGTATCGTGCGTCACGAACTGCGGCGGGAAGATCCCTTCGCCCGCTGGGATGAGGACGGTTTTATCCTGATGCTCTCCCAGACCGAGCGGATGAGTGCGCTGGAGATCGCCGAGCGGCTGCGCCTCGAGATTGCCGATGCCAGCCTGCTGTCACAGCGGCCGGTCACCGTCAGCATCGGGCTGGTGCAGAGTCAGGCTGGCGAGCAGCTCGATCATCTGCTGGCCCGGCTGGCCAGCTGTCACAGTCAGGCCAGACGGGAGCACAACACCGTCGTCGGCTGAGTGCGGTCAGGGTTGGCCGCGCTTGTCACGCTGGCAGACCCAGAGCGAGGCCAGCATCAGCAGGCCGCCGATGGTCAGTCGGGTCAGGTCGGTATCCTTGCCCCAGAGCAGCAGATTGACCAGCAAGCCGGCCGGAATGAGCGCATTGTTCATGATGGCCAGCACCCCGCTGGTGACCAGCGTCGCCCCCTTGTTCCAGAGGAAGTAGCCGAGGCCGGAGGCACCCACCCCCAGCCAGAGCAGAATGCCCCACTGCAACCCTGACGTTGGGTATTGCGGCTTGCCCAGCAGCCACCAGGCGGGCAGTGCGATCACCAGCGCTCCCAGATAGAAGCAGCCGAACACCGCCAGTTGCGGCGGTTGCTCCACCTCCCTTGCCAGCAGTACCTTGTAGCCCACTTGACCCAGGGCGAAACAGAGGTTGGCCCCCTGCACCACCAGAAATCCCAGCACATAACTTTCGGTCAGGCCGTCGAAGCGGATGACGGCAGCCCCGAGCACCGCCAGCAGGGCACCCCACAGATAAGTGGGCTTGAAGCGCCCTTCCAGCAAGTCGTGGAGCAGGGTGACGTAGATGGGGGTGAAGATGGTAAAGACCAGCACTTCCGGCACTGTCAGCAGCAGGAAGGAGTGGTAGTAGAAGAGATACATGATGCCGAGCTGGATGGCGCCCAGCGCCATCAGCTTGGCCGCCAGATCGGGGCGCAGCCAGCGGCGGCGCAGGAAGGGCAGAAACACCAGACTGGCGAGGGCGATGCGGGTCAGCACCGAGAAGTAGGCATCCACCTGGCCAGCGAGGTAGACCCCGATCAGGCTGAAGGAGAATGACCAGAGCAGGGTGACCCCTATCAAGTAGTTCATGTGTTTGATTTATCGTCAGTTGTCAATTTTAAGGGGGCTATGATGGCCGAGATGGAAGCGGCAATCCAGTGTTTATGGGGGCGATTGCCACAGGTCGGAGCATTTTCCTTTACCGCCAGCAATGGCGAGGGGTCGGCGACCGACTGGAATGGTCGGGGCGAGGGGCGTGTGCAGGTGACCGATCATCAGGGTGGCTGGCTGTTTAGCGAGCAGGGTCGCTACACCACGCCCCATGGAAGGGTGCTCGCCATGCATAACCGCTTCTGGTGGCAGCGCAGTGCGCGGGGGATCCGTCTCTCCCATCTGCGTTATGAGGAGCCGGTCGAACTGTTCGAGCTGCTGCCGCAGGGGGATGGCTGCTGGCTGACAGCCGAGCCCCATCTGTGCGGGGCGGATCACTACAGCGCCGAGCTGACCGAGATAGACGGCGGTTTTCTGCTGAGCTGGCAGATCACCGGGCCGCGCAAGAACGAGCGACTCAGCTATCGCTATTCGGTTTGAGTTTCAGATGGTTGTCGTTGGCTTTTTTGGCCAGTCAGTCTGATATATCAGGCTGACTGGTGGAATGTGTATCAGTCTGGCGAGCTCGGCTAAGTTTCCCGTGAAGGTGTTGCTCACACTCTATGTTGTCAGTAGCTCTGCAAAAGCGTTTATCAGCCTTATCAGGGCAAACGCTGCTACGGCAACGCATAGGTTTTCTAACGGACTATTGGTCGCCAAGGCATGAAGGGTATCGGATATGACAAGATGAGTACGCATGTAAATTACCTTAATGAGTCGGTTTTATTCCTAATACCCAGTTCTTTAAGGATTCACCGTTGGTGAGAAACCACTGTTAGATCAGCCCCCCATCAAAACAGTTGATAACAGGTAACGGTCTTCTCCTGATCTCGAACATAAAAAAACCGGCGCAGAGCGCCGGTAGCGGGGGACAAATCGGAGGTTTTTTAAAACAGTCCCAAAAACAGGAGAGATAGACTCTCGTCACACATTCAGAGATGGACTTCAGGCATTCAGGGCATAGCTCAGCATGGCTTGCAGCTTGCTATCGAAGAACCAGGGCAGCAGTACCATCAGCAGGCCCAGGATCCCGGCCAGCCGCTGGCGATACTGCCAGCCGGCAATCAGTACCAGACCACCGCACAGTGTGGTCAGGATGCCTGACATAGGGAGACCTCGCGCTGCATACGACGCTGTTGCGCCCACTGGTTCATGGCGACCGAGCCGAGGATCAGGGCCAGAGCAACACCTGTGGTGGGGTGGATCTGCTCGCCGAGGAACAGGGCACCCAGCATCACGCCGAACAGCGGCACCAGATAGTTGCTGAAGGAGGCGAACGTCGGGCCGGCCTTCTGGATCAGCGCCATGTAGAGGAAGTAGACCAGACCGGTACAGAGGGTACCCAGCACGGTAATCGCGCTCAGGGCCTGGGTGCTCGGTAGGGCCAGGCTGCTGAGGTCAACCATGAAGGGGGCGACCAGCAGCAACTGGATTGCCGAGGAGATCAGGATATTGCGGGCGACCACGACCGGATGGTCCTTGGCGAAGCGCTTGATCATCAGCAGGCCGATGGCGAAGCAGCTGGCACCCAGCAGGATGGCCATGGCACCGAGCAGACCGGCGTTCATGCCCTGGGAGAGTTTCGGCCAGAACAGGGTGAGCACACCGGCAAAGCCGATGATCACGGAAAGCAGACCGGCTTTGGTGATTCTTTCACCAGAAATAAACAGCGGTGCAGCCAGAATGGTCACAAACGGGATACAACCCATGACCACGGCGGCGATGGCGCTATCCACATACTGTTGGCCCCAGGCGACCATGATGAAGGGGATGGTGGCATCCAGCAGGGCGATCAGCATATAGGTACGCCACGGGGTGTGCTCACTCTTGAGCCGCATGAACAGGCAGAGCAGACCCAGGGTCAGGCTGCCGCACAGGGCACGACCGGCAGCCACCAGAATGGGGGGCAACTCGGCAACGGCCTGGTGCATGAAAATGAATTGGGAACCCCACAGCAGGCCAATGGCCAGCAATAACAGATAGCTACGCATTTGAATCTCCGATGTATTAAGCCAGCGCATTCTAGGCAATCTGTTACTATGGTAAAAATGAATTGTTGGCATTTAACTATGGCTAATATCGATGGATAGCTCGCTCGCCCGTCTCGACCTCAACCTGCTCGCCGTATTCGACATGCTGATGCAGGAGCGCAATGTCACCCGTGCCGCCGAACGGCTGCATCTCTCCCAGTCCACCGTCAGTCACGCCTTGGGGCGGCTGCGGGGGGCGCTGGATGACCCGCTGTTCGTGATGAGTCGGCGCGAGATGATGCCGACCGAGCGAGCCAAGGCGCTGGCTGGGCCGGTGCGCCAGGCGCTGGCGATGCTGGAGCAGGGATTGCGGCAGGCCAAAGGGTTTGATCCCACCACTGCGCGGCGGATTTTCCGTATCGCCACCCCGGGCTCGGTGGAGCATGGGTTGGTGCCGGTGCTGGTGGAGAGGCTCCATCGGCAGGCCCCTCACTGTCGGCTTGAGGTGTGCGAGCTGGCGGACAGCGACTACGAGCGGGAGTTGGAAAAGGGTGAGCTGGATCTGGTGATCGGTTTCGCCGGGGCGAATCATCTCTCACCCCGCTTGTGGCGGGAGGAGTGGTTCAACAACCCGCTGGTCTGCCTGTCGCCGCTCGGCAGCGAATTGCCCGATGTGCTGACTCCGGTCGAGCTGGTGAGCCGCCCCCACATCCACACCTCCAGCTGGGGTCACAGTCAGGCGATGGTGGAGCTCTGGCTGGCCCGTTTCGGGGTGGAGCGGGAGCTGGGCGTGCGGTTGCCGAGCTTTATGGCGGTGCCGCCACTGATGGCGACCGGCCGCTATCTGGTGGTGGTGCCCGAGATGATCGGGCGCCACTTCTGCCGCTACTACCCGCTGCGGATGCACCAGCTCGACCCCGCAATCCCCATCGTCTACCTGATGGCGGGGCACCCGCTCACCGCCCACGACGAGGCGATAGGCTGGTTCAAGAGCCTGTTGCACCAGCTGGTGTTCGACCTCTACGGCGACGATGCGCTCGGGACCCCCGCTCAGCGGATGTTGGCGAAGTAATCCAGCCCCATGGCGCTTTTCACCTCCGCCAATACCTCATCGGTGATGATGCGAGCCTGCTCGGTGCCTTGATAGAGCAGCTCCAGCAGCATCTTCTTGTCGGCGATGGCCGCGGCACGGCGCTCCCGCATCGGGGCGAGCAGGGTCTGCAGGCAGTCGTTGAGCACCTGTTTGCAGCGCATGTCCCCCAGTCCACCGCGTCGGTAGTGCGCCTTCATCTCGGCGACCAGCGCCTTGTCGGGGTGAAAGGCATCGAGATAGGCGAACACCGTATTGCCCTCCACCTGACCCGGATCGCTCACTTTGAGGTGGTTGGGGTCGGTATACATGGCGAACACCGCCTGTTTGACCTCTTCCGCCGACATGCCGAGCTCTATGGTGTTGCCGAGGGATTTGGACATCTTGGCCTTGCCGTCGATGCCGGGCAGGCGGCCGGTGTCACTCAGGATCGGTTGGCATTCGGTCAGCACCTCTTTGCCTACCAGAGAGTTGAAGCGGCGGACGATCTCGTTGGTCTGCTCCAGCATCGGCAGCTGATCTTCCCCGACCGGCACATGGCTGGCGCGAAAGGCGGTGATGTCGGCGGCCTGACTCACCGGATAGACCAGAAAACCGGCCGGCAGCGTGCGCTCGAACCCTTTCTGCTGGATCTCCGCCTTGACGGTGGGGTTGCGCTCCAGCCGCGCGACGCTGACCAGATTGAGGTAGTAGCAGGTGAGTTCGGCGAGGGCGGGCAGGGCGCTCTGCAAACAGAAGGTGGTCTTGGCCGGGTCGAGGCCGACCGCCAGATAGTCAGCCATCACCTCCAGCACGTTGTCTGTCACCTTGGCCGGGTTGTGGCCGTTGTCGGTCAGCGCCTGCAGGTCGGCGATCATCACGAATTGACGGTAGTGGTGCTGAGCTTCGACGCGCTGGCGCAGGGAGCCGACATAGTGGCCGATGTGCAGTTTGCCGGTGGGACGATCGCCAGTCAGGATTACGGGGTTGTGCATGTCACTCTCTCCAGTTGGGTGAGCCGGGAGGCGACAAAGGGATAAAAACAGTTGACCGCCTCTCGGCGGTCACGGTGTTTTCTTTGGGAAATCTTGAATGGAAACGCGGTGCCGCCTGTTTAGGAGCAGCACCACCAGTAGTTGTGATTGAATGCGGTCATGTTCATAGCAAATCAAACTACGCCGGTTTCATTACTTCTGCAAGGGGACGACCAGCAGATCGCAGGGCACCGTATTCATCAGCTGACGGGCGCTCGAGGTGAGCAGGCTCCAGAAGCTCTGGCGATGGCCGCACACCAGCAGGTCGATCTCGTACTCCTTGACCGCCTGATTGACCCGCTCGCTCAGATCGCCGCAGATCACCAGCTTCTTCTCGATGGGATAGTCCACCGAGGCCAGAAATGCCTCCAGCTTCTCTTTCGCTTCGGCGATCACCTGATCCTGCACGTTGTCGATGTCGATATCGATCATCTCGGTGTAGAGATCCTTGAGGTCCACATCGACATGGATAACCGACAGCTTGGCGCCGTTGGAGCGGGCTCTGTCCACCGCCTTGTCGATCACCTTGCGGTTATCTTCAGAGAGGTCGATCGCGGCCAGAATATGCTTGTAATAGGTTGTTCCACTCATGGGGGTTCTCCTTACCGATCCTTCAGTCCACTATACCAATCTCTGCTGAAACTAAAATGGTGCCTCAGGCACAGTTTTGGGATTTAAATGAGTTTAATGACGTGTGACACAGGGTCAGTCACTCAGTTATTAACCACTGTTTGCCTATAAATTAAACAAGAGTTTGACGCCGGTCACACCCCTCGGCTTGCCGATCAGGGGGGAGAGGCATAGGATGGGCCCGTGCTTCGCAATGAACACAAAACAACAAAAAGCATCTGAATACCGCTTTGGGGAGCCACGTGCTCCCTTTTGTTTTTCTGCCTCAATTCCCGCGGCTTTTCTGACTGATAGCGATCCGGCATCAAGTTAATCTCCTTCGATTTGGTTATGCTGTAGCCAGTTTCTTTGGAGGCCTTCCCATGATCATTCATCCCCAGATTCAAGGTTGTGTTGCCCGCAACTGTCACCCCATCGGCTGTCGCGCCGCCGTGCAGCAGCAGATCGAACGGATCAAGGCCGCTGGCCCGTTCAACGGCCCCAAGCGGGTGCTGGTGCTGGGTGCCTCCTCCGGGTTTGGACTGGCGTCGCGCATTGCACTCGCCTTTGGTGCCGGTGCCGACACCATTGGTATCTCCTTCGAGCGCGGCCCTTCCGACAAAGGATTGGGCAGCGCCGGCTGGTACAACAACATCTGGTTTCGCAAGGAGGCGGAGCAGGAGGGGCGTATCGCCATCAACCTGATCGGTGATGCCTTCTCCGACGGCATGCGTCAGCAGGCCATCGACACCATCCGTCAGCAGCTGGGGCAGGTGGATCTGGTGATCTATTCGATGGCGAGCGGCATCCGGGTGCTGCCCGACGGCACGCAGGTGCGCTCCGTGCTCAAGACCACCGGCCAGCCATTCAGCGGCTGGGGGCTGGATCTGGAGCGCGATACTCTGGTGCAGCAGTCGCTGGCGCCTGCCACGCCGGAGGAGATCCGCGATACCGTCACCGTGATGGGGGGCGAGGATTGGCAGCTCTGGATGCAGGCGTTGCAGCAGGCCGATTGTCTGGCCCTCGGTGCCCAAACCGTCGCTTACTCCTATATCGGCCCCGAATCCACCTATCCCCTCTATCGGGATGGCACCATCGGTTATGCCAAGGAGCATCTGCACGCCACCGCCGAGACCATCAACCTGCAGCTGGCCGAGATTGGTGGCCATGCCTGGGTGTCAGTCTGCAAGGCGTTGGTAACCAAGGCGAGCGCCTATATTCCGGTGTTGCCGGTCTATCTGGGCCTGCTGATGGGGGTGATGAAGGAGCGCGGTGTGCACGAAGGCTGCATCGAGCAGATGCAGCGACTGTTTGCCGCCAAGATGTACGGGCCCAATGGGGTGGTGGCCGATGGCAACCGGCTGATCCGAATGGATGACCACGAGCTGGACTCGGCCATTCAGGCCGCCGTCTCGGCGCTCTGGCCCAAGGTGACGCCGGACAATTTCCACGCGCTGGGGGACTTTGCCGGGCTGCGGCAGGATTTCATGCAGCTCAACGGCTTCGAGCTGCCGGGCGTAGATTATGCTGCGCCCGTGGATGTCGCCTCCCTTGGGGAGCTGACCCCCTGAGCTGAAAGAAACGGGATCTCCCTCTCGTTGGCGGGTTGATTCGCGGCGGGAGTGTGGCGACAATCGATACCAAATCACTGAGGAGAAACAAGATGCTGGCCCAAGCCATGATTGAGAAGTTGAACGAGCAGATTAACCTGGAGTTCTACTCCTCCAATCTCTATCTGCAGATGAGCGCCTGGTGCGAAGACAAGGGCTTTGAAGGGGCGGCGACCTTCCTGCGTCAGCACGCGGTCGAGGAGCGCCAGCACATGGAGCGTCTGTTCACCTATGTGAGCGAGACCGGCGCCATGCCCAAGCTGGGTGCCATCGATGCCCCTCCCCACGAGTTCAAGTCGCTGGGCGACGTGTTCCGTACCACCCTGGAGCACGAGTACCACATCACCAAGTGCATCAATGGTCTGGCCCACGTAGCCTTCACCACTCAGGACTACTCCACTTTCAACTTCCTGCAGTGGTATGTGGCCGAGCAGCATGAAGAGGAGAAGTTGTTCAAGAGCATCGTCGACCGTCTGGGTCTGGTGGGTGAAGATGGCAAAGGCCTCTACTTCATCGACAAGGAGCTGGCCGAACTGGCCAAGGGCGCCCCTGCCAGCATCATGGACAGCAACGCCTGATAGTCGTGGACACTTAGTGTTCAGCCAGTACAATAACGGCCCTTTTAAGGGCCGTTGTTTATTCTGGTGGGCAGCCACTATGGTTCTGTTCCGCCAGAGGCAATCTCGGTTCTGGCCAGGTGCCGTTTCTATTTTGATAAGTGAGTGATGATGAAGCAGGTCGATGTGGTGGTGATCGGGGCCGGTGCGGCCGGATTGATGTGTGCGGCGCAGGCGGGCTACCGTGGCCGCTCCGTGCTGGTGCTCGACAACGCCAAGAAGCCGGGCCGCAAAATCCTCATCAGTGGCGGTGGCCGCTGCAACTTCACCAACCATCAGGCGGGCGCTCACGCCTACCTGTCGGAGAATCCCCACTTCAGCAAGTCGGCGCTGGCCCGCTACACCCAGCAGGACTTTATCGATCTGGTGGATCGCCACGGGGTCAGCTATCACGAACGCACCCTGGGGCAGCTGTTTTGTCTCGAGAGCGCCAAGGATATCGTCGATGTGTTGCTCACCGAGTGCGACTGGGCCGGGGTGACCCTGCAGTTCCAGACCGAAATCCTCACCGTCAGCAAGCAGGACGAAGGCTTTGTGTTGACCACCAGCAAGGGTGAGATCGGCTGCCACTCGCTGGTGGTGGCGACCGGCGGTCTCTCCATGCCCAAGCTGGGCGCGACTCCGTATGGCTTCAAGCTGGCGGAGCAGTTCGGTCTCAAGGTGCTGCCGACCCGCGCAGGTCTGGTGCCCTTTACCCTCCATCAGGCAGAGAAAGAGGCGTTCGCCGATCTGGCGGGCATCAGCCTGCCGGTGGCGGTGACCGCCGAGGATGGCACCTGCTTCAAGGAGGCGATGCTGTTCACCCATCGCGGCCTCTCCGGTCCCGTCATCCTGCAGATCTCCTCCTACTGGCATGCCGGCGAGAAGATCCACATCAACCTGCTGCCGGAGCTGGATATTCCGGCCGCCCTGCGCGAGTGGGCGCAAGCGCACCCCGCGCAGGAGCTGAAAACCGTGCTGGGGCGCGAGCTGCCCAAGCGTTTCGTCGACAAGCTGGTGGAGCTGGGGCAGCTGGTCAGCAAGCCGATGCGTCAGTACAACGAGCGGGAACTTGAGGCGATCACCAACCTGCTGGGTGACTGGCAGATCCTGCCCAACGGCACCGAGGGGTATCGCACCGCTGAAGTGACTTTGGGCGGCGTCGATACCAACGAGCTCTCCTCCAAGACCATGGAAGCGCGCAAGGTACCGGGCCTCTACTTCATCGGTGAAGTGGTGGATGTGACCGGCTGGCTCGGTGGCTACAACTTCCAGTGGGCCTGGTCTTCCGGTTGGGTGGCCGGGCAGTACTGCTAATTCGGGTATATCCCCTGTTGGAGAGCCCAAGAGAACATTATGTATAAGTGTGGTTTTTCATTGCCGACATACTGGGGGCCGAGTATGTCGGCTTGGGGCTGTGCCTACAGTTATCTGTTCATGATTACGTGTTACCGCATTCCCTAGAAAATTCCTCTAAGGTATATAAAATCATATACAATGTAGTTCAACAGAACGTTGAGATTAAATAAAATCATGACAAAGCAATATAAGTATAACGACACGTTCATATTTGAACCTGAGACATACAGAATTATTCTTGACGAGAAAGAAATAAAGCTCAGTCAAAAAGAAACCGTATTGCTGGAAGTGCTTTGTGATAATAGTCTGCGAGTTGTTGAAAGAAAAAAAATACTTGATGATATTTGGGGTGAAACAGAAAGCAGGGATATTAGTCTCAACAAAACAATTCTTCTACTACGTAGGAAGTTTGAGTCTATCGGGATTTTCAATTCTATAGAAACAATTCCTCGTGTGGGTTACATTTTCAAGTTGGAGGTTGAACTTGGTCATGGTGATGAATTGTCACACCGTACGGAGGTGATCACAAAGACTGAGGAATCCGATGATGTTGATGCAAACGAGGAACAAAGACTCTTTGATCGCGGTCGACTTGATAAATATATATTAATGTTCTTTGTTTTTATTGTTACTGTCATTTCAACTATTACATCATATTATTTTTTGACAGAAAAAGATGAGGTTTCATTAGAATTTAGAAAGCTTGAAAAGATAAAGGAATTAGCAACACCAAGTGTTAATCGTATTGTTATGTATACAGAGGATATTCGTTCCCCTGACGAGTATAAATATATTGAAAAGTTGATAAAAAAAGACCGAAACTTTTATGCTCTTGCATCAAAAGATGCATTCTCATATTTGGACTTTAATATAAAGGATAATATAGTTTGGCAAAAAACATTTTTAATGGATGAGCGGCTGGACATAAAGAAACAGCTGGAATGCATTGCTCAGAATATTAATCTTGAAGCTGTTTCACCGATCAATGTACACGATATTCCTGGGATGGGATTTGTGCGTTTGAGATTCTATCGCCCATGCCAGATTAAAGCAGACTATATCGGTTATATGTTGATCAAAACTACCGGCATTGATAATGATAATGTTGAACAAGCCGCATGGGCTCAAGATTTGATGTTTAACGATGCAAAGCAAAACATGGTGTTTGAAATAAAAAAGATTTCTCGCGTGCATTTTTATGAGAATGGTTTGAGACATCTTGAGAATAAGTCATTGAAGGTCAAATCGATACAGCAAGATATTTTGCAAGCCGATCCTCAAATTTATACCATTTTTGATCAATTTACACAGGATGATGCTTATTTGCGCACAATTAAGATAAAAAATGAGATTGTTCATGTAACAAGTCTTTTTGGTGGGGTTTTATTTTATACAAAAGTATTCAATGGTAAAAATAGTTAGTACTTTAAGAAAGTTGAGTGTCTCATTAATATGGATGATTACTTGTCGCCAGATAGAGAAATGACTGACACATTGTTTTATAAATAGAATTATCGGTAATGAGATGTTAATAAAGTCAGAATAATAATGCTTGTTTTGATATGGAGTTATAAGTAAAAGCTAATATATAAAGCGTATGTGTCAAGTTACAATCTGATATCAGCGTCAAAGTGATATCAAATTATAACTTAATCTTTACTTTATATGTAACGAGCCGAAGCAGCACTTCCAAATTTTCTGGGCATTTAATCTACCGTAAATACAATTATTCCCGCACCTCGATGTAAACCTAGAGTATTCACGCCTGAAAATAGGCATTTAGCGATCACTTTTTTCCGCATTCCATATTGCACTGTTAACTTATGAGGTTTATTTGGACCAGAACCTAAATCAAGATTACAATAACCTCCACCATCTAAAACCAATTGACCTTTTTCATCGGTTAATTTAATTGTGCCTGAGGTTGTATTCGTACACTCTAAGTAACTTTCTGCACTTGCAGACATATTTTTAAATTCGCTTGCTGTACCTTTTGCATTTATGGAAATGTTAGGGCCAAATTTACAACTCTCAGCTGGTTTATAACCTGATACGCAATTTGATATTGGTCCAGGATATGAGGCTGATTGTACTATATCTCTTCCATAAAAAAGACATAAATCAGGGCCTGATTTAAGTCTACGACTACCGATAGTATCATATAAGGGTCTCTGAAGTACGCCATTATTTCGCCAGCAAGAAATAACCTTTCCTAACGTTTTATTTTCATTGGAATTTACACAGCTTCGCCATGACTCTGAGTTAATGCCACCGGCATCATATGATTTATACCCATCAAGTTGTTTGTTTGGCCATGACCTTTCAACTAACCAAGCTAATATGGAACAATCACCCCATTTCTTACCAGCACATAAATTAGGCGTGAGATCATTATTATCTCCCCCAATAATTACCGCTTTCATATATGGATCGCCTTTCGTTGTAAGTCCTGGAGCTTCGGTTAAAGAAATGGAAAGGCTAGATGCATAGGTATTTGTTATGCCAAGTAAAAAAACAAACATAACATTTGTTATGAAGCACCAAAAGTAACCAAGGTGTTTTTTAAAATCACTGGTGCTAAATACACCTCGTATTATTTCGAAAAAAAAGACCATATAACCTCAGTATCACATAAATATTAATAAGGTGCTAAAAATTGCTATTAAGAGAGCATGGAGCATGATGCTTAACTTAAGTTTAAGACTTATCCACCACCACATGTAGAAATTTAGTAAGCCACGGGGGGGCGTCGAAAATCTCGAGAAGGAACACTGTGGATTCTAATTTTAACTCAGTATCTTTACTCATACTCTAGCTTGAAGTTGGCACTTGTACTAAACGTACCTGATACCAAGCCCGTTTGTCCCGATGGTAGCAATTGCACATAGGTCGCAAAGGTCAGTACGTTGTCACCAGCAGTTAACATCAATGCACGGCTTGCTTTGTTGAGGGGTAATGCCTTTCCCTGATGCTCCAGTCCGATGGCAATCCCTTTGGCGGTACTGTCCCCCATCAGCGCCAGCAAGTCCGGATTGTCTGGCGCTCCTTGACCACTGAATGTCACCTTCACACCCTTGGAGATATCGGGGTCACACTCTTCAAGATGAAGCTGAAACTCTCTACTTGGTGTGCGTTTGTCCCTCAATAACTCTTTGTTCACGATATTGCCAAAGTTGACGGTGATGGTTTCATCACCGGGGCGCAGCGAACAGGCTTGATTGACTACCTCTGCGACAACATTAATCATCAAGTTATCACTCCCCGCCTGAGCTTGAGACGGGAGAAGCATGCCCTGCAATGTGATCAATATGAACCACAGGTAACGAACACCTGAGTGGGCCGCGCGCGGAGAAGAGCCTGGCGACATATTTATCTCTCTATTTTGCATCTTGAGCGGGCAACAAATGGCAGATCCCGGTGCAGCGGTAGCTCAGGGTTCGACGGCCGCCGTAGTCATCCACATAGGTAAAAGTGGGTTGCTGGCCAAGCTGGGCCACACCAAGATTGACCATGGCACTGCTATTGGGGGCAATCATGACTGGCTCAAATCCCGTAGTACTACCCGCATTGAGTGTGCGGGCCCCATCCACAATGGAGATGTAGTAAGGGGTCGGATTGGTCAACTGGTATTTTCCTCCTACCGCTTGCAGGGTAACTTTTTCTTGCCACGGCGCTTGGTTGCTGCCCGGCTCAACCAGCAGAGTTGCGGGGCGGTAGAAGAACTTGATCCGGGTTTGCAGTGCAAGCTGCAGGGTGTTTGGCTTGTCGCTGCGAGGGGGAATCTCCCGCAAGTTGAAGTAGAACAAGCTCTCTTTATCCTGGGGCAG
This sequence comes from Aeromonas sp. 603757, assembly GCF_049171255.1. Taxonomy (NCBI): domain Bacteria; kingdom Pseudomonadati; phylum Pseudomonadota; class Gammaproteobacteria; order Aeromonadales; family Aeromonadaceae; genus Aeromonas; species Aeromonas sp. 603757. The sequence continues at coordinate 114,261 of NZ_JAAKOE010000013.1, forward strand.
CAGAGCGACAGCGGGTAATGCTTGCACCTTGACCAGGCTCTCCATACCCGGCTCCAGCCGCTGAACCGGTGGTAACAGGGTGAACGGACTATTTATCTTGTTGCCATTGGCATCTTCCAGCCAGGCCTGGGCCAGGTAAGGCAGTGTTTTGTTGTTATTGTGGATCGTCAGGCTCATTGAATTGGCTCCCGCCGGGTAGATCACCCGGGTACGATCCAATGAGACGGCAGCCTGAACCTGGCTAGCCATCATGGTTAGCAATAGAGGCAGAGTGAACAACAGTTTCTTGGTCATATCGGTTTATCTCAATCTGGTTATACAAAATCGATTACTGACAAGTCAGTCTCGCCGTCGTGTAGACTTCTGGTAGCGGTGATGGCAAATAAAAGCGGCAATGCTGCTCGCTGCCCCAGCGAGCCTCCACAGGACTTCCTTCATGCAGGCCTGCGAGATAGGCCATGCCATCATCACCGACCATCCCCAATTGTTGCCCCTTGTCATTGACGACTTCAGCGGCGAATGGAACTGGGCTGCCATCTGTTTTGACCAGTTCAAGCATGCGCTTGCCGCCCGACAACATATCGAAATGACGATAACCGATAGCTCCTTCGGTCAGGGTCCCCATGGAAATAGGTGTCCCAATAGGCTCAACATCATCACCCAATTGATCGATGTCGATGCTGGTTCGTTGACGATAGTAGCTGGATATATCGGCTACAACCGCCTTGCCATTTTGATTCGTGAAGGTTACTGGCCCGCCGGTGTGTACAGGCACACCGCTGGCCCCGTCAGTATCTACCATGATACGACTGCCCCCCATCATGCCTACCCGGTGCATGGCAATCCCCTCTTTGGTCGCAGTAATTCCGCCATTGATGGAGAGCCCTGCGGCTGTTGAACTACCTGCCTGGTGACTAACGTTGGCCATCAGGGTGGTTTTGTCGCCAGTGTGGGTATAGAAACCGCTGGCGCTTTCACCTGCTGGCGAGGTTGAGGCCGTGACTGAGTAACTGTTACGGTCATCCACCCGGTTGAAGAGGCTGATATTGTTGGTGGTTTTGCCCCCCATGGTTGAGGCGCTGTAACTCACATGTTTGTTCAGCCCAAAGGGAATCGACAGTGTGAAGTACATGCCATTATCAGTCTGACGGCCCTGCTCGTTGTGATAGGTGGTGAGCGAGGTCGCCAGGCCACGCCACTCCATTACATCAAAATAGTGAGACAGAGAGAGGCTGATACGCTCACTATCTGTCTGGGACCAGTAAGACTGATGGGTGTAATCGATATATGCTCCCAGCTGAGCTGCTTTGAATTGCTTGCTTAGCCTCACGTTATAAAGTTCTCTGGAGCCGCCCCTGTATGGTTGGCCAATCTTGCGGGCGGCCATAAAGTCATTCATGTTCATAAAATCCCGCTCCGAGAAGCGGTAACCGGCAAACGCCACTTGGCTGTCATACTCTTCGAAGTTCTTTGAATAGTTGATTCGATAAGAGCTGCCAGTTTTTGAGCCCTCTGCCAACTGGGCACGAGATTCAGTGATATCGAAAGAGATAGCACCTAATTGCAGCAAATCACGTCCAACCCCGACAGAGAGTGCATCGTAACCCTCACTGAGCAGAGCCCCTCCCAACAGTGACCATCCATTGCTCACGCCCCAAGAGAATTCACTGCTGGCAAAGGCCGGTCCATCCAAGCGATGGGGTTGACTGCTGATCTTGCCACTATTGAACTTGTAGCGTATCGAGCCTGGTCGGGAGAGATAGGGGATGCGAGAGGTGTTGACCTGAAAAGTCTGCACCGATCCATCCTGCTCCTCTACTCTGACATCCAGGGTGCCACTGACTGCGCTGCTCAAATCCTGAATACGAAATGGCCCGGAAGCCACCTGCGTTTCATAAATAACGCGCCCTTGCTGACTAATCACCACCTTGGCGTTGGTCTTGGCAATACCTACCACTTCCGGGGCGTAGCCACGCAAGTCGGGGGGCAACATGTTGTCATCGTTAACTACAGAGGCGCCTGTATACAGAAAGCTATCGAACATGGAGTTACCCAGATCGAGTTCGCCTATCGTCAACTTGGCGCTGAGTTCGGGTAAGGCGCGATAGGCATACACACGACTGACATCCAGCTCACTTTGGGAGCCTGCTTGCTCTTTGTTACGCTCATAACGACCCTGCCAGTCAGCCCGCAGCCGCCAGGCCCCCATATTGACACCTGCCACACCATAGGCACTGACATTGGTTGTGTCACCATTACCATGGGTCGAATGGTTCTCTTGCAGATTGATGCCATAATCGAGCAGGGCACCATTGACCCCTTCATCCCAACGTGACGGGGGATCCCAGGAGTCACTCACATAATCCCGATATGCTTGAGGGACAGAAATGAGAAGCGTGTCTTTGCTGATATCGCCCTTGATCACTATTCCTTCGAGTACGTCAGGATTAAGGCAAGAGCCACTCTTCCCACTAGTCAGCAGACGTTCCAGATCGTGATTTTTAAGGCCCAATTCATTGGCCAGCGCAACGGTCAAACACAGCTGTGAGCTGTTGCTGGAGGTTGCTTGAAACTTGACGTTACGCTCGCCAATAAAGGCATCGTTTACCACCATTTGCATGGTGTATTCACCGGGTACAATATAACCCGCCTGTTTAAAAGCACCTGATTCAATGCTTTCTTTATCTTTAACATCCAACAGGTCAGTATTGAACTCAATATCACCTGCGTGAGAACTTTTTGCCACACTCATAAAAATGAAAAAAATGGCCAACGATAATAAAGATTTTTCCATAGATTTCAATTTATAAGGTAAACAAAAGGAAACGCGCCTCCCTGCACGTAATTACTGGATAGATGTTTGATTAAATTTAAATATTTACTGGTAGGTCATGATAAAATCAGTGGTTGCACTAAATTCACCCGGGATTGCTTTTTCGCCGTCACCCGCTTTGATATTGCTTACCAACTTGGCTCCAAATTTCAGGTGATTGTCACCCTCAACCAGAGTGGCAGCTTTGGTCGGGGTGCCCAAAACAACTTCAGAACCATCCAGTTGGCTAATCATGGCGATAGCCGCACCTTTTGCGAAACCATTAATGGCTAAATGTTTTTTCTCAGTATCATCAGGAATGCCGTTGAAGGTAATCGCGGCAGTTTTGGCGGTATCAAGAGAGCAGCCTTCAAGATGAATATCGAACGGACGCAGAGGACCCTCACCTTGATGCTCGAGTACACTGTTGGAGATTTGTCCCATATTAATTGTTTGATCTACGCTTTCCGGGGAGATAGAGCAGGGGGCATCTACAATCGCACCAATAAATTTGATCACGCCATGGCCTTGATCAGTTGCTGCTGGAGTTGCACTATTTTCAGCATAACTGGCGCCAGAGAATACAGCTAGCAATACAGAAGCTACAATTGCCTTTTTCATATTTTACCTTTTTAATCTGAATTGAGAGTTTCATTATTGACAAGACTAAGGTTGTCAGAAATGAAACAGGTTTTGAGAAAAAAATAAATTTTTATTAGAAGATTTATTGTTGTGTCACGTCATCAGAGACATGTTGATGACTGATTTTGGTGGTTATTTAATCACCGGGGTTGATGGTTTTCAAAATATTTAAAAATACAAAAAAATACCAATAAAAACAGGGTGTTGTCTTTTGCCTGTGATGTTGAAAAGGAGGGTTGGAAGTCATGGTATTTTATGTAATTTAATATATTTTGTTGTATTCTTTCCACCCCTTTAGGGTTGGCATGCAAAGTACCTGGAGATTCATGATGGTGACTGGCATGTTGGTTTGAACTTGTGATTTTTTTTGATAAAGCGAGGAAAATAACAACTTATTTGCACTGATATATTTTATGTTGTTTTTAGATCTTTTATATTAAATTGCTTTCTGAAGTCGGTCACTCATTTAAATTGGTGGTGTTTAGTAAGCGTATAGCAATCAGGGTGATTAAAAATTCAGTGGGTTTTATTTTTACTGGTGCGTGCATCACGCCTATCATTTTATAGGCGGTAAATGATGTTTTTGCTCCAAAAAGTTAGCTTGGTATCAAGGGTACCAATCTCACAGATAGCAAAATAAAGTGGCAAGTCTTCAATGATGAGTAGAGAAATTAAGATTGTCTACTTGAGTAGACTATTTCCTATGTTAAATAAATCATCAATGATTTTTGAAAGGATATTTTTGAGGCTGGGATTCAGAGATGGCTTTTGAATATATTCAGTTTTGCACTGTACAGGTAATTATCTCTAAAAGTATGGTTGATAGAGGATTTTGTTGTGCGTGGAGCTTGGATGACGGATGCCATTACATTAACCGTGAGCTGTTTTTTTAGCTGGCAAGTTAGTAGCCAGTAACTTGTGCTGACTCGTTATCCATAGACATGGTTTCGTTTTATTCGTACGGTTAGGCCACTTTCATCCTGTTTCGAAATCAGTACATTGCCAGCAAATAGGATATGATCCGGAGTACTCTTGGTTGATGCAGGAATACAGTTGTGCTTGAAAATCAGATGATGCTGCTGGCGGTGTTCGAACGGGCGGCGCTGATGCTGATGACCCTCTTCTTCCTGACCCGCACCCGGCCGTTCCAGCGGCTGTTCCAGAAGCGGGATCACACCCCGGCGGAGCTGGTGCTGGTGGCCTCCATCTTCGGCCTGTTTGCGGTGTTCAGTACCTACACCGGCATTCCGGTGGAGGGGGCGCTGATCAACGTGCGGATCATCGCCATCATCTCGGGCGGCATCCTGTTCGGCCCCTGGGTCGGCATTCCGGCCGGGGTCATCTCCGGCCTGCATCGCTATCTCATCGACATGGATGGCCACACCTCCATCCCTTGTCTTATCGCCAGCATCATTGCCGGTCTGCTCGCCACCTGGCTGCACCTGCGCTGTCGCAAGTCGCGGCTCTGGCTCTACGGCATTCTGGCGGGGATGCTATGCGAAGGGCTGACCATGCTGCTGATCTGGCTGCTGACCGAGCCCCATGAAGTCGGGGTGGAGATCGTCAACCATATCGCCTATCCGATGATCGCCGGGGCGCTCTGCATCGGCCTCATCATCAAGCTGGTGCAGGATCTGGATGACGAGAAGGAGCTGATTGCCGCCAAGCAGGCCAAGCTGGCGCTCGATATCGCCAACAAGACGCTGCCCTTCTTCCAGAACATCGATCGCCACTCCCTCAGTCAGGTGTGCGATGTGATCCGGCGCGACATCAGCGCCGATGCGGTGGCCATCACAGATACCCATGACGTGCTGGCCTATGTCGGGGTGGGCAAGGACTATTACGAGCTGGATGAGCACCACGCCATCAGCGGCATGACCCAGCAGGCGGTGCTGCTCGACCAGATCATCATCAACAACGATCTGCGCCAGTATCACCTCTCCGATTTCCACTCGGTCATCATTATTCCGCTGCGGGAGAACGGCTCGGTGAGCGGCACCCTCAAGATCTACTACCGCCGCACCCACAGCATCACCAGCTCCCTGCGGGAGATGGCGGTGGGCCTCTCCCAGCTCATCTCCACCCAGATGGAGGTGTCGCGCATCGAGCAGCTCAAGGAGATGACCCGCAAGGCGGAGTTCACCGCGCTGCAGAGCAAGATCAACCCGCACTTCCTGTTCAATGCCCTCAACGCCATCTCGTCGCTGATCCGCATCCGGCCCCAGCAGGCGCGCCAGCTGATCGCCAATCTGGCGGATTATCTGCGCTACAACCTCAACAAGGGGGATGAACTGATCGACATTCAGGAGGAGCTGCAGCAGGTGCGTGACTACGTGGCCATCGAGCAGGCCCGCTTCGGCGACAAGCTGGAGGTGGTGTTCGAGGTGGACGATGTGCACATTCAGGTGCCGAGCCTGCTGTTGCAGCCGCTGGTGGAAAACGCCATCCTGCACGGCATCCAGCCCCGCAGCGCGCCGGGTCGGGTCACCATCGAGGTGAAACAGCTGGCGGGGGGCATCCGGGTTGCGGTGCGGGATACCGGTTATGGCATCAGTCAGGCGGTGATCGACGGGGTGGCCGCCGGGCGGGTGGAGAGCCGCAGCATCGGCCTGATGAACGTGCATCAGCGGGTCAAGCTGCTCTATGGCGACGGCCTGCATCTCAAGCGGCTGGAACCGGGTACCGAGGTGAGTTTCTATCTGCCGGATCAGGAGTCGATGCCATGCTGAGTGCCATCATGGTTGAGGATAAGTGTGTGCCGCGAGAGGTGTTGTCATGCTGAAAGCCATTATTGTCGAAGATGAGTATCTGGCCCGCGAGGAGTTGATCTATCTGGTGAATCAGCACAGCACCATCGAGATAGTGGCGAGCTTCGAGGATGGGCTGGAGGCGTTCAAATACCTGCAGGATCACGAGGTGGATGTGGTGTTTCTGGATATCCAGATCCCCTCCATCGATGGCCTGCTGCTGGCCAAGAACCTGCACAAGTCGAGCCATCCGCCCCACATCGTCTTTGTCACCGCCTACAAGGAGTTTGCGGTGGAAGCGTTCGAGCTGGAGGCGTTCGACTATATCCTCAAGCCCTACAACGAGCCGCGCCTCATCAATCTGCTGCAAAAGCTAGAGCATGCGGGCAAGTCGCAGCCAGCCACCACGGGGGAGGCGAGCGGCGAGGGGAACAGCCCGCACAATCGCACCGTCAATCTGGTGAAGGGGGAGCGCATCATCGTCACCCCCTGCGAGCAGATCTACTACGCCGAGGCCGACGAGAAGCTCACCTATGTCTACACCCGTGATGACCGCTACGTGATGACCATGACCATCAGCGAGTTTGTCAGCCGCCTGCCTGCCGAGGGGTTCTTCCGTTGCCACCGCTCCTACTGCGTCAACATCAACAAGATCCGCGAAATAGTCCCCTGGTTTAACAGCACCTATCTCATCCGGCTCCATGATCTGCCGTTCGAGGTACCGGTCAGTCGCAGCAACATCAAGGCGTTCCGTCAGCTGATGCGGCTCTGATTGTCATTCATTCCCGCCGATCTGCATTTCATGCCTTAATCGATCGGCGCGAACTGCGTCTTGCCTATAGTGGCCTCAATTTCCTTAAGGCCATCGACCGAGACGCATCATGACCAAAGAGATGAACCGCACCCGGTACCTGACACTGATCGGTACCATCATCACCCAGTTCGCACTGGGTTCTGTCTACACCTGGAGCCTGTTCAACGCCCAGCTCTCCGACAAGCTGGACGAGCCGGTGAGTCAGGTGGCTTTCGCCTTCGGCCTGCTCAGCCTGTCGCTGGCAGTCGCCTCCTCCATGGCGGGCAAGCTGCAGGAGCGATTCGGTGTGCGCAACGTGACCCTGGGCGCTGGTGTGCTGCTCGGCATCGGCTTCTTCCTCACTGCCCATGCCAGCAATCTGGCGATGCTCTACCTCTGCGCGGGCATTCTGGTCGGTTTTGCCGACGGTACCGGCTACCTGATGACCCTCTCCAACTGCGTGAAGTGGTTCCCGGAGCGCAAGGGGCTGATCTCCGCCTGCTCCATCGGTGCCTATGGCCTCGGCAGTCTCGGTTTCAAATATATCAACCTGCTGCTGCTCTCCAGCTCCGGCCTTGAGACCACCTTCCAGCTGTGGGGGCTGATCGCCATGTCCATGGTGCTGGTGGGCGGCATGCTGATGAAGGATGCGCCCAAGCAGGCCGCCTCCGTGCAGCAGAGCGAGAGCCGTGACTTCACTCTGGCCGAGGCGATGCGCAAGCCGCAGTACTGGATGCTGGCGCTGATGTTCCTCACCGCCTGCATGAGTGGCCTCTACGTCATCGGCGTGGCCAAGGATATCGGCGAGAAGATGGTGGGTCTGCCAGCAGTGGTGGCTGCCAATGCCGTCGCCATCATCGCTATGGCAAACCTGGGTGGCCGTCTGGTGCTGGGTATCCTCTCCGACAAGATGTCCCGCATCCGGGTCATCACCATCGCCCAGCTGATTACCCTGGCGGGCATGGCGCTGCTGCTGTTCGTGCCGCTCAATGCCAACCTGTTCTTCGTGGCGGTGGCCTGTGTGGCCTTCAGTTTCGGCGGCACCATCACCGTCTACCCCTCGCTGGTGAGCGACTTCTTCGGTCTCAACAACCTGACCAAGAACTACGGCGTCATCTATCTGGGCTTTGGTCTGGGCAGCATCATCGGCTCCATCGTGGCCTCCCTGTTTGGCGGCTTCATGGCGACCTTCAACCTGATTCTGGTGTTGCTGCTGGTAGCGCTGGTGCTCTCCCTCACCATTCGCCTGCCGGCACCGGTAGCGGTGGAGCGGGCCTGATAAGGCTCCCTGCCAGAGCAAGCAAAAACAGAGACCCGGGCCATGCCCGGGTCTTTGCATTTCCGATGGTCGATCAGCACGGCGCCAGCCCCAGCAGCTGGCGGGCCTGACGGCAGCGCTCCTCCACCGTTGGCCACTCATCACCGGTTACCGTGATATGGCCCATCTTGCGGCCGGGGCGGGGTTCGCCCTTGCCGTAGAGGTGCAGATGCAGGCCGGGCAGCGCCAGCAGGGCGGCCCAGTCTGGCGTGCCCTTCTGCCAGAGATCCCCCAGCAGGTTGATTAACAGGGCGGGGCGCACGGCGATTTGCTCCGGCAGCGGCAGATCGCACAGGGCCCGCACCTGCAACTCGAACTGGCTGCATGCAGCGTTGTCGAGGCTGGGATGACCCGAGTTGTGGGGGCGGGGCGCCAGCTCGTTGACCAGCAGGCGCCCCTCCACCAGAAAGAACTCCACCGTCAGTACCCCGACGTAATCGAGGGCGGCAATCAGTCGCTCAGCGATCCCTTTGGCCTCGCGCTCCAGCGTTGGCACATTGGCCGGGGAGCGAGTCTGGTCGAGAATGCCGCCGCAGTGCCAGTTCTGCACCAGTGGCAGGGAGCTGATGGCGCCGCTCGGGCTGCGGGCCAGGGTCAGGGCAAACTCCCCCTCCAGTGCCAGCCGTTTTTCCAGCACGCAGGGGACGCCACTGGCTGCCAGCGCCGTCGCCAGCTCATCCAGATTACTGATCTGCCACTGCCCCTTGCCGTCGTACCCCTCGCGGGCCGTCTTGAGAATGGCGGGCAAGAGTTCGCTGGCCTGTGCGGGGATGGGCTCTTCCGGCAGTAGCGCCAGATAGGGGGCGACCGGGATGTTGGCCCCGCGCAGAAAGGCTTTCTCCTCGCGGCGATCCTGACAGATGCGCACAGCGCTGGCGGCCGGGCGCACCGGCTTGTGTTTTTCGAGCAGGGCGAGGGTGGCGGCGGGCACATTTTCGAATTCGCAGCTGATGGCCTCGCAGCGGCTGGCCAGCTCGTACAGGGCGGTCTGGTCGTCATAGGGGGCGACAATATGGTGATCGGCGGCGGCACCGGCGATGCTGGCCGGATCGGGATCCAGCACCACCACCTTGTAGCCGAGGCGGTGGGCGGCCATCACGAAGTAGCGGCCAAGCTGGCCGCCCCCCAGCATGCCGAGGATTGCGGGTGGCAGGATCATGTCGGCTCCTCCAGTTGCAGTGCCTGCACCCGATCTCGCTCGTGGGTGCGGAAGTCGTCGAGCTGCTGCCGGTAGCGAGAGGCATCGCCGTCTTGTGCAACGGAGAGCAGAGAGACCGCAAACAGGGCGGCGTTGGCGGCCCCCGCCTCGCCGATGGCGAAGGTGGCGACCGGCACCCCTTTGGGCATCTGCACGATGGAGAGTAGCGAGTCCATTCCCTTGAGATGGCGTGATGGGATGGGCACCCCCAGCACCGGAAGAGTGGTCTTGGCGGCGACCATGCCCGGCAGATGGGCAGCGCCACCGGCCCCGGCGATGATGGCGCGCAGTCCGCGCTCGCGGGCAGTGGCGGCATACTCGAACAGCAGATCCGGGGTGCGATGGGCCGAGACTACCTGCGCCTCGTAGTGCACGCCGTGCTCCTTGAGGATGCGGGCGGCGGCCTGCAGCACGGGCCAGTCGGAGTCGGAGCCCATTACCAGGCCGATCAGGGGAGCTGTGTTCATTTTCTCTGAATCCTTGATGTCAAACGTTTGCTTTTGGTGGGCAAAAAGAGCCGGCAAGCCGGCTCAGAATTTCTCGGGTCGCACGATTTCGACCGGTTGCAGAAAGGCGATCATGGCGTAATCGGGGTAGTAGCGACTCTGCAGGTGGGCCAGCAGCCGTTCCGCCTGCTCCCGGCTGCAGATCGCTTCCAGCCGGATGTTGCCGCTCTCGCTCCAGCTGGCGTTGCGCTCGCCATGATCCCCCCGGCCGCGGGCATCTGTGATGGTATAGCCGCGCAGCCCCTCGCGGGTGAGGGTGCGCAGCAGGGTCGGCTCCAGATTGGCTTCCGTAATGACGGTCAGCAGGGTGCGGGTCTCGGTCTGCATGTGGCTACTCCGTGAAGTGGCGGGCCCAGCTGTAGTAGAGCGGGATCCCCAGCATGATGTTGAACGGGAAGGTGACCCCCAGCACGGCGCTGAGGGAGAGCCCCGGGTTGGCCTGAGGCACGGCGATGCGCATGGTAGCCGGCACGGCAATATAGGAGGCGCTGGCCGCCAGGGTCGCCAGCAGGGTCAGGCCACCGAGGGAGAGGCCCATCAGCTGGCCAGCTGCCAATCCCAGTCCCGCCGAGGCGAGCGGCATCAACAGGGCGAAGCCGAGCAGGAACAGGCCATGGCGGCGCAGATCCTGACACTGGCGAGCGACGATGAGGCCCATCTCCAGCAGGAACAGCGCCAGCGCCCCCTTGAACAGGTCGACAAACAGCGGTTTGAGCGGGGTAATTCCGTCCGGCCCGGCCAGATAGCCGATGGCCATGCCGCCCAGCAGCAGGGTTACCCCTTTGCCGAGGAAGGTCTCGTGGGCCAGCATGCGCCAGCGGGTCTCGCGACTGATGCCGCGGGCCAGCACTATGCCCACCAGAATGGCGGGGATCTCCATTACAGCCAAGAAGATGGAGAGCTGGGATTCAAAGCTGATGCCCCGCTCGGTGAGCCAGTTCACCCCGACCGCAAAGGTGGCGACGCTGACCGAGCCATAGTGGGCGGCGGTGGCGGCGGCATCCACCCGGTTCATCTTGAGGCGCAGCACGGCAAAGCCGAGCAGGGTCTGCACCACGCCGAGCAGGATCACCAGCGCCAGTTGTGGCAGCAGAGGTTGCAGGGATTGCTGGGCCAGACCGACGCCGCCCTTGAGGCCGATGGCCAGCAGCAGAAAGAGAGAGAGGGTGTCGTAGAGGGCGGGCGGCAGCTTGAGCTCGGATCGCACCAGACCGGCCAGCAGACCAAACAGAAAGAAGAGTACAACAACGTCCAGCATGATGGTTCGCAGGGCAGTTCAGATAATGGTTGCATGCTAGAGCCCGCAATGTTTCGATAAAATCAGATTCTCGCTGATGGTTGTTCGGTAAAAACTGATAGGGAACGGCATGCTCAACTACAAACAGCTCTACTACTTCTGGCATGTGGCGCGCAGCGGCAGTGTGACGCAGGCCGCCGAACAGCTGCATCTCACGCCGCAGACCATCAGCGGTCAGGTGGCCGAGCTGGAGCAGTCCCTCGGGGTGGCGCTGTTCAACCGGGTGGGGCGGCGTCTGGTGCTGACCGCCGCCGGACGGCAGGCGCAGGAGCAGGCGGGGGCGATTTTCTCGCTCGGCGCCGAGCTGGAGCACACCCTGCGCCACGCCAGTCAGGAGCTGACCATGCAGGTGGGGATCGCCGATTCGGTACCCCGCACCCTGGCGTTCGAGCTGCTGGCTCCCGCCATGGCGCTGGCGACCCCGCTGCGGTTGGTGTGCCACGAGGAGCGGGCCGAGCAGCTGTTCAGCGAGCTGGCCCGTCACAAGCTCGACATGGTGCTGATCGATCGCCCGCTTCCTCCCGACAGCGGCGTGCGCGGCTACAACCACGAGCTGGGGCGCAGCCCGCTGGCGCTGTTTGCCAGCCCAGAGCTGGCGGCTCGGGCGCGGGACGGCTTTCCCGCCTCGCTGGAGGGGTTGCCGCTGCTGATCCCCGGAGAGAAGTCTGCCACCCACGATCGGCTGCTGGAGTGGTATCGCCAGCAGGGTATTCATCCCCATCTGGTGGGGCAGTTTGATGACTCCACCCTGATGAAGTCGTTCGGCAAGGCGGGGATGGGGATTTTCCCGGCGCCGCTGGCGATGGCTGACGAGATTGGTCGCCTCTACGGAGTGGAGCGGATTGCGACCCTCACCGACGTTACCCTCTCTTATTATCTGGTCTCGGCAGGGCGCCATCTCTCCCATCCAGGGGTACAGGCGGTGATGGAGGGGGCACAGCAGCGGCTGGCAGCGCTGGCTGACAAGAAATAGAAATCTGGATGGCTATACATCCAGCTTGGCTCTGCCTATAATCCTCCCGCTTTGGCGCATCATGCTTAATAGGGAATCCGGTGAAAATCCGGAGCTGGCGCGCAGCGGTAAGGGGGAACGAAGCGACATCAGGGCACTGCCATCAGGCGGGAAGCCGTCGCCGTAGGCTATCAGCCCCCGAGCCCGAAGACCTGCCAGAGTTCGTATTTCGGGCCGAGAGAAACCGGCCACGAAGTAGATACTTACGCGAACTTAAGGATCTCTCATGTCGAAGAAATTTCTGGCGGCTGCCCTGTTGCCGACGGCGGCGTTTGCCCAGCAGCTGACCATTCCCGTCAATCCCACCATGGTGGTGACCGCTACCCGCGTCGCCCAACCTGCCTCCAGCGTGCTTGCCCCGGTCAATGTGGTGACCCGGGATGAGATCGATCGCCTGCAAGCCCAGACCGTGACCGATGTGGTCAAGACCCTGCCCGGTGTGGAAGTGGTCAGCAATGGTGGCCGCGGCCAACTCAGCTCGCTGCGGGTGCGTGGTGGCACCTCTTCCCAGACGCTGGTGCTGGTGGATGGGGTGCGCAGTGCCTCCCTGACCGCCGGGATGACCGAACTGAATAACCTGCCGCTCAATCAGGTGGAGCGCATCGAATATATTCGTGGCCCACGCGCCACCATTTATGGTTCTGATGCCATCGGCGGGGTGATCAACATCATTACCCGTCCCGACAAGGGGACAAATCAGCACAAGTTCAATATCGGTGCCGGTTCCCATCAACAGCGTCAGGCCGCTTTCAGTAGTGCCAGCCAGGTAGGTGAGGCGGGTCAGCTCAAGGTGGCTGGCGGTTTTGATGATGAAGAGGGTTACAATGTACACCCCTTGCCCGGCATCAACGATGGTGACCGTCACGGGCATCAGGGCTACAACGCCATGCTGGACTACCAGCAGGCGCTCGGCAGCAACTGGGATCTGTTCGGTACGACCCGCTGGTTCCGCAATGTCGCCCAGTACGACCGCTCTTCTGCGGCTTCCGCCTGGGGGCCTGCCACCCATCAACGCAACGAGACCTGGACTGAAAACCAGAGCTATCAGCTGGGGTCGCGCTATCACGATGATCGCTATCTGAGTGAGTTGCGTGGCGCCTTCTCCAAACAGGATGCGTACGACTATCAGGACAACAGTGGCCGCGATCAGGCCAATAACCGGACCTACACCCGCCAGTACAGCCTGAACTGGGTCAACAGCCTCAAGCTGAACGAGCTGTGGACGCTCGGCGGCGGTGCTGACTGGCAGCGCGACATGCTGGACGATCGCTCGCGATCTTCTGGCTCCCCCTATCCGGCAGGGGCCAAGGAGCGGGACAATACCGGGGTCTATGCCCTGGTCCAGTTCGACAACCAGACATGGCAGGGTGAGCTGAGCGGCCGCAGTGATGACAACGAGCAGTTTGGTCGTCACAACACCTGGCAAACCGGCGCAGGCTGGCGTTTTGTCGAGGATTACCGCCTGAGTGCCCGCTACGGCACCGGTTTCCGCGCCCCCTCCTTTAATGACCTCTACTATCCGGGCTCTGGCAATCCCAACCTGAAGCCGGAAGAGTCTAAGAGCAGCGAGCTGATGCTGGATGGTCAAACTGCGGGTGTCGAGTGGCGAGCCACCGGTTATCGCAATGACTTCGAACAGATGATCCAGTGGGCTCCCAACAGTCAGGGGATGTGGACACCACAAAACGTTGGCAAGGCGCGCATTGAAGGGATCGAGCTGGAAGGGGAGTTCGACACTGGCTGGTTGAGTCATAGGGTCTCTGCCGAGTACAAGGATCCCAAAGACAAGGTGACCGATAAACAGTTGCAGCTGATCTCCCGCAAAGGGGCCAAGTGGATTACGCAGGCGCAGTGGCAGCAGTTTGACGGCTCGTTGAGCTGGATCTATCAGGGTGAGCGCTATGGCGATGTGGCCAACACCACCAAACTCGGTGGCTACAGCGTGTGGAATCTGGCTGTCGGCTACAAGGTCACCCCGGCGCTCAAGGTATCTGGCAAGATCAACAACCTGCTGGATAAGGAGTATCAGACTGCAGTGGGGTATCCGGCCGATGAGCGCGCATACTACGTGACGATGGATTACTCACTCTAAGCCGGAGCCGGCCAAGTGGAAAAATCAGGGGCCCTGCCATTGGCAGGGCCTTTTCTATTGGCGGCAGGCGGGAGTATGATCGCCGCCTTGCACCAAAGGGGAGCTCAAGTGGCCAATATTCTCGTGTTTGATTCCGGTATGGGTGGCCTGACCATCTACCGCGAGATCCGCCGCGTCCTGCCGGCACACAACTATTTCTACTGCTTCGATAATGCCAACTTCCCCTATGGTGAATTGAGCGAGCCCGCCCTGATTGTTGCCTGCACCCGCTTGGTGACCACCATGGTGGCCCGTCATCATATCGATCTGGTGGTGATTGCCTGCAACACGGCCAGCACCATAGCGCTGCCGGCCCTGCGCGAGGCACTGGATATTCCCGTGGTGGGGGTGGTGCCTGCCATCAAGCCCGCCGCCGCGCAGACTCGCAACGGTTGTATTGGCCTGTTGGCCACGCCGGGTACCGTCAGCCGCGACTATACCCACGAACTGATCGCCCAGTTTGCCCCCGGCAAGCGGGTGCTGCTCAAGGGCACCACCGAGCTGGTAATAGAAGCGGAGCACAAGCTTGCGGGCCTACCGGTCAATATGGCGCTGCTGCGTGAAGTGCTGGCTGACTGGCTGGAGGGGGAAGAGCAGCCGGATACGCTGGTGCTCGGTTGTACCCACTTCCCTCTACTCAATGAAGAGATTGGGCAGCTGATGCCGCAATGTCAGCTGATCGACTCGGGCAGTGCAGTTGCCAAACGGGTGGCCTGGTTGCTGAGCAATGGCGGGCACGCCGCCGTGCAGCCTGTACATATAGAAGAGGTGATTGCCAGGGCTTACTGCACCCGGCTGGATGGGGAGGCCCAAAAACTGACAGCCCCCTTGCAAGCATGGGGGCTGTCATCACTGGAAGAGGTGGGGTTCTGACGGGGGATCAAGCCTCGACTTCACCACCCTCCTTCTCCTCTTTGTCTCGCTTGTCGTTCGCTTCGCGTACCTTGAGGGTTCGCTGCTGATACTCTTTGTCATTCAATGCGGCAATCGCTTTGGCAGCATCGGCAGCAGGCATCTCGACGAAACCAAATCCTCTGCGCTTGCCGGTTGCCTTGTCCTTCATCAGGCGTACGGAAATTACCTGGCCCTGTTCGGCAAACAATTCGCGCACGGCAATCTCGTTGGCGCGATATGGCAGGTTGCCTACATATAAGGTGCAAGTCTCCTGATTGGCGATCGCTTCGGCTGCATTAGCCGGGGTTCTTTTCAGGAGCAGCGGTACCACAAAACCGCCAATCGCCAGACCTGCTGCAAAAATGACTTCCGCTTTCAAAGAGAATTGCAGGGCCTGGGCAACCAGGTAGCCAACCACTGCCAATACCAGAGCAAGGATTGCGGCCTGCATATAGACGGGAAACTTGGATAAATTCATCTTAAAAGACCTTTTGTAAATGAAAGCAAAAAAGGTGCAACACTGTATTCACCTCCATGGTAACCAGCTTTCCTGATTGGCGCTACCATGGTCCACTCGGAAGAGGTTATCGGCTCCAGTATGGCACTCCCAAAGGCTCTGGCGGCGATATAAATGACGCTAAAAGGGGAGTGAAACAGCTGGATTGTGGATAACCTTGTATATATACACTGAATAAGTTGTTTCTAATTGAATAATTTGAAATTTTCGTGATTTTCTTCAAAAAAACTATTGTCATCGCGGCGCGGCTCCCTATAATGCGCCCCTACCAGCACGGCGGAACACGCCAACCTGATGAGCCAGCTTCCTAGCGAAGCAGGTGCCGAAAGAAAAGCGAAAACAATCGCTTGACTTTCGAAGTGAGAGGCGTAATATGCGCCTCCTCAACGCGATAAGCGTGACGCTCTTTAACAATTTGAATCAAGCAATCTGTGTGGGCACTCACAGCATCGAGCATCAAAAACAATTTT
>NZ_JAAKOE010000014.1:0-129581 GCF_049171255.1 Aeromonas sp. 603757
ACGCGGTAGCGCCGATGGTAGTGTGGCATTCGCCATGCGAGAGTAGGACACTGCCAGGCACCCAATACAAGAAACCCCGCTCATCGAGCGGGGTTTTTTATTGCCTGAAAATTAGCAAATCGCCTGATAATTGTCCCGTTTTATTCCTCTCCCTTTGAATGCCTAGTCTTCCCCGTCGGTTTTACTCATAAAAAACGGTCACAACAGCGTAAAATGGTGCTTTATTTCGTCGGAGATAGCCCATGTTTTGTCCAAAATGCGGCGGTCAAACCCTGCAGAGCGTCAGCCCTAAAGAGTTTCGCTGTGGCTGCGGTTTTCATTTTTTCCAAAATGTGGCGACTGCGGTGATGGTGGCGCTTTGCTGGCAGGACGAGGTGCTGGTTGCGGTGCGTGCCCGTAATCCTGGCAAGGGGTTGCTGGATCTGCCGGGCGGATTTGTCGATCCCGGCGAGTCGCTGGAGGGGGCGCTGGTGCGGGAATTGCAGGAGGAGCTGGGGCTCAATGTCAGCGCCCAACCTTTTACCTATCTTGGCTCATTCCCCAATATCTATCCCTACGATGGCATCACCTATCACACCTGTGACACCTTTTTCGCCATCAAGCTGAGTGAAAAACCGGTCATCCAGCCGGCTGACGATGTGGCCGCCTGTCAGTGGCTGAAGATTAGCGATATCCTCTTGCCCCGCTTTGCTTTCGAGTCGACGCGCACCGCGATGGCGCGGCTGCAGCAATCCTCTTTGTAAGCCTGATCGCAAGCCTGATCCCTGCTGATGACGATGGGGATTGGCAGCGACCATCCCTGTCTCATCCTTGTCCGCTTTTGTCCCGCAGACGCCATTCGTCAGACGGTGAGTGGTATAGTCAGCAGTGGATCCGGATTCAAGGAGCATATCGTGAAGAAGATAGTTCTCATCTTGCTCGGCATCGCCGTAGCGGCCTTGCTGGCCATAGTGACGCTGATAAGCCTTATCGACCCCAATCAATTCAAGCCCCAACTGGCTGAACAGGTGCGCAAGAGCACAGGCCGGGAGCTGGTGATGGCGGGGGAGATTGACTGGCGTTTCTGGCCGAGTCTCGGCCTCTCGCTGGAGAAGGTCGCTCTGCGCAATCCGGCCGGTTTTGCCGAGCCGGATCTGGTTCGTTTCGAGCAGGGCGAGGCCTCGGTGGCCCTGTTGCCGCTGCTCTCCCATCGTCTGGAGATCGGCAAGGTGACCCTGAGTGGCGCCCATCTCTTTATCCAGACCAAGGCGGATGGCAGCTCCAATCTGAGCGGACTGATCAAAGATGCCGCTGCTGATGCAAGCGAACCGGTCGTCCCCGCAACCCCTGCGCCAACCGCTGATAGCAAGCCCTGGCAGATCAGCTTGCAGGGGGTCGCGCTCTCCCAGGCCAGTGCGCTGGTACAGGATGATCGCAGCGGCACGTCGCTGCGACTGGATCGCCTCGATCTCGATATGGGGCAGCTGGCCACCGGTCAGTGGGTACCCGTGACGCTGGCCGCCAAGGGAAGTGCCGACAAGCTCGCTTTCGACGTTAAAGGGCAGACCCAGATCAAGCTGGCGCAGGAGGTGATGGCCAGTGAACTGAAAGATCTGAGCCTCAGCGGCAGCCTGAGTGACCCGTCTCTGCGACTCGACAGTTTCTCCATCAAGGGAGACCGACTGGCCCTTGGTGAGTGGAGCAACCTCACGTTGGCGCTGAAAGGAGCCAAGGGTGAGGGGCAGCAAGCTTCACTGGCTGGTTCGCTGGAAGGAACGCTCAAGGGACGGCTCGATAAAGAGATGAAGCTTGCCGAGCTCTCCGATGTGCTGCTGACGGCTGCGCTGGAAGGTGATGCGCTGCCGCGCCCGCAGATGAAGCTGAAACTGGCCGGGTTTGCCCGTGCCGAGCTCGACAAGGAGTTGATTACCCTGAGCAAGCTGGTGATGAGTGCTGATGAGGCGCTGCTGAGTGGTGATGGAACCGTGCAGCTTGGCGCTGTTACCGCAATCGGCTTCGATCTCAAGGGGGAGAAGCTGGATCTCGACAAATGGCTCGCCAATTCGACACCGGCCACTCCAACACAAGCGAAAGAGGGCAAATCGGCGGCCGGTGCTTCAAATACCGCTGCAAGTGACAATAAAGCGGCAACCGGCAAGCGCGAAGCCCTCTCCGCGGTTGAACCGGATCTGGGCGCGCTCAAGGGGGTGGATCTGGATGGTCGGCTGCAACTCGGCAGCCTGCGCCTGAAAGGGCTGGCTCTCGGCGCAGTCGATCTGCAGGTGGCTCTGGCCAAGGGACTGCTGACGCTCAAACAGTTCAGCGCGACCGTTGCTGGCGGTCAGGTAAACGCGAACGGGGTACTCGACGCGCGCCAGCAACCCACGACCTACAAGGTGCACAAGCAGGTGGTCGGAGTGAACATTCGTCCCTTGCTGCAGACTCTGGCCCAGAGTGATCTGCTGGAGGGCAAGGGCGATCTCGATGTGCAGGTGCAGGGGCGTGGTCTCTCTGCATTGGCACTGCGCAACGGGATGCGGGGCAAGGTCACATTGAAACTGAGCGACGGAGCCCTGCACGGCATCAACCTAGCGGAAATGATCCGCGAGGCGCGGGCCACCCTCACCGGCAAGGGGGCCGAGCAGGTGAAGGAGGCGCGCAAGACCGACTTCAGCGCCCTCACCGCCAGCTTCCAGATTGCCGACGGCATCGCCCGTAGCAACGACATCCAGCTCTTTGCCCCCGCCTTGCGGGTCAAGGGCGAGGGGCAGACGGCGCTGGTGCCGGAGAGCCTCGACTTCCTGTTCCTCACCTCCATTGTCGAGAGCAGCAAGGGGCAGGGGGGCAAGGATGTGGATGAGCTGAAGGAGATCACCATTCCGGTGCGGATCGGCGGTCACTGGCAAGCCCCCAGCTACCAGCTCGATGTGAAGGCGCTGCTTAGCAACAACAAGCTGCTGGAGGATAAGGCGCGCAAGGAGGCCGAACGCGGCCTCAAGAAGCTGCTGGGGGACAAGGCCGACAATGAAGCCGTCAAAGGTGTGGCTGACCAGCTGCTCAAGGGATTGTTCAAATAGCCCCAGCCTTTCGTTTTATCCCCATGCAGAGCCCGCCCCGTGCGGGCTCTTTCTTATTGTGGAGACCGTTCTGTGAGTGTCGTATCGGACTAGGCATTGGCCTGGCAACTCTATAGGGAAGGGCCCGCCTGAATTGCTTCAGGCGGGCCCTTTTTCATTGCCGCAGGCGGGAATTACTCCCCCAGCAGGGTTTGCCAGACGCCGAGGACATGGCTGCGCTCACTCTGCAGCTGATCGTCGCTCACCTTGCGGGAGATCTCCGAGAGGTTGAGGCGATGGCCGAGGTTGCGGATCTCCAGATAGGCCTGTTTCAGCCCCTCTGCCTGCTCCAGGGTCAGCACCCCTGCCAGGACGCACTCGTCGAAGATGCGTACGTTATCGGACCAGCGTGTGAGGGCATCGGGCTCGCCGCAGGCGTGGGCCAGCACCAGATACTGGGCGATAAACTCGATATCCACCATGCCGCCGGGGGACTGCTTGAGGTCGAACTCGCCAGCCCCCGCTTTCAGCAGGTGATCCCGCATCTTGTGGCGCATCTCGCGCACCTCGCGGGCCAGGGTCGGCAGGTCGCGCTCCTTGGCCAGCACGGCGCGGCGGATGCGGGCAAACTCGGCGATCACCGCCTCATCGCCATAGATGGGACGGGCCCGCACCAGCGCCTGATGTTCCCAGGTCCAGGCCTCGCTTTGCTGATACAGCTCGTAGGCCGACAGCGACGAGACCAGCAGGCCGGAGTCGCCGGAGGGGCGCAGCCGCATATCGATCTCGTAGAGAATGCCGGAGGGGGTGCGGGTGCTGAACAGGTGCAGGATCCGCTGGGCAAGGCGCAGGTAGAACTGGCGGCTATCGATGGGCTTGCGGCCATCTGTGTAGCTGTTGGGATCGCCGCCGTGCAGGAACACCAGATCGAGATCCGAGCCGTAGCCGAGCTCGATGCCACCCAGCTTGCCGTAGGCCACCACCGCAAAGCCGCGCTGGCCGCTCACCGCCACCTCGGGTGGCACCCCGTAGCGCTCGCTCATCTGGGACCAAGCCTGATTGACCACCTCTTCGGTGATCGCCTCCGCCAGCCAGGTGAGGTGGTCGCTCACCTTCATCAGCGGCAGGGCGCCGGCGATGTCGGCCGCCACGATACGCAGCAGTTGCACCTGCTTGAACTGGCGCAGCGCCTCCATCTGCTGCTCCACGTCCTCTTCGGGGATGCGCAGCAGGAACTGGCGCAGCTGGGGCTTGTACTGATCGAGCGGGGTGGGGTGATAGAGGTGCTGGGGATCGAGCAGCTCGTCCAGCAGGATGGGGTAGCGGGCCAGCTGCTCGCTCACCAGATGGCTGGCGTCACACAGCCGCACCAGCTGGCGCAGGGCGCCCGGGTTTTCCGCCAGCAGCTGCAGATAGGCGCTGCGGGTGAAGATACGGGTCAGCAACTCGCACACCCGTTCGAACAGGCGGGCGGGTTGCTCGCTGGCGACCACCAGCCGCAGCAGCTCCGGCATCAGCCAGTCCAGCGCGATGCGCCCCTGCGGCCCCACCTGACGGCGCTTGTACTCCTCCTTGAAACGCAGCAGAGCGGAGCAGAGCGGGGCGGGCTCGGCCACCCCCTGCGCGGTCAGCAGTTGCTCCAGCTCGGCGGCGTCAAGCTCGGTGCGCCAGAGATCGAGCCAGAGCTGCTCCAGATGGGCGGGGGCCTCCTTCTCTTCCCCCACCACGGCGGCGAACTCCTGATGGACGGCGGCCATCTCCTCGTCCAGATGAGCCATAAAGGCGTCCCAGTCGGCAAAACCCAGAGCTGCGATCAGCCGTTGGCGATCCCGCTCCTCGGTGGGCAGGGTCTGGGTCTGCTGATCGCCGATCTCCTGCAGGATGTTTTCGACCCGGCGCAGGAAGCGATAGGCCGTCAGCAAGCGGTCGCAATGGGCGGATTCGAGGGCGCCACATTGGGCGATGGCGGCCAGCGCTTCGGGCAGGTGACGCACCCGCAGCGCCGGCTCGCGCCCGCCTCGGATCAGTTGCAGCGCCTGGGCGATAAACTCCACTTCACGGATGCCGCCAGCCCCCAGCTTGATGTTGCCCTCCAGCCCCTTGCGGCGCACCTCGGCGGCGATCATCGCCTTCATCTGGCGCAGGCCGTCGATAACGCCAAAGTCGATATAGCGGCGAAACACGAAGGGGCGAAGCATCTCGGCCAGCTCCACCGCGTGCTCGCACTGGGGCCCCAGTACCCGCGCCTTGACCATGGCGTAGCGCTCCCAGTTGCGGCCGTGGTGCTGGTAGTAATCCTCCATGGCGGCGAAGGAGATGGCGAGCGGCCCCGCATCGCCAAAGGGGCGTAAGCGCATATCGACCCGGAACACCTGACCATCCTGGGTGGGCTGGTGGAGGGCGTTGATGATGCGCTGGCCCAGCTTGATAAAGAACTGCTGGTTGGCGAGCTCGCGTCGCCCGCCAACCGTGTAGCCGTTCTCGGGGAAGGTGAAGATAAGGTCGATGTCCGAGGAGAAGTTCAGCTCGCCGCCCCCCAGCTTACCCATACCGAGGATCAGCAGCGGTTGCGGGTTGCCATTGCCATCCATCGGGGTGCCCAGCTCGCCGCACTGTTTGGCGTAGAGCCAGTCGCGGGCAGAGCAGATCAGCGTATCTGCCAGCTTGGTGAGGTGGATAAAGCTCTCTTCTACTTCAGCGTGGCCCAGCAGCTCGCGCCAGGCGATCACCAGCATGCGGCTGCGGCGGAACTGGCGCAGGATGCGCTTGAGCGCCTCTTCATCACTCACCTCGGCGAGCAGGGCGGTCAGATCGCTCTGGTAGGCGGGCCAGCGCTCGGAGCGCTCCAGATCCCCGGAGGCGAGCAGTTCGGTCAGCAACTCCGGCTGTTTGAAGAGGGAGTCGGCGACAAAATCGGAGAGGCCGAGCAGGGTCAGCAGGGGCTGGCGAACGGGCTCGGGCAGCGAGCCATAGTCGGGGGCCAGCTCGACCAGCCGCTGCCACTGGCGCTCGGCCTGTTCTTGCAGCAAGGGCGGGAAAGCGGTGAGTGATGGGGAGATTGATGCGGAGATTGATGCTGAGGGAGAAGCAAAATGCTGGGCCACGGTTGCCGTCCTTGTGGTTCACGACAGGTGGTTAACGACACGGGGTTAACGAAACTGCCGGTTCAAAATGGTGGCTGCCAATCTAGCACTGTCAGGCCCCCGCGTCACAGCGCAGGGGCGAGAAGCATGATCCGGCAAATAAAAATGGGCTCCCTGTCGGGAGCCCATCGGATTGCGCTGGTCATTATCAGTGGCCGTCTACCCAGACGAACTTGAGCACGAACAGCAGGGCAACCACCAGCACGCAGGGGTTGATCTCGCGCCAGCGGCCGGTACCTGCCTTCATCACGCAGTAGGAGATGAAGCCCACGGCGATCCCCTCGGTGATGGAGAAGCTGAACGGCATCATCACCGCGGTCATGAAGGCTGGTACCGCTTCGGTCAGATCTTCCCACTTCACCCGGATCAGCTCGGAGCACATCAGCACGCCCACATAAATGAGGGCGCCAGCGGCGGCGTAGGCCGGCACCATGGCGGCGACCGGAGAGAAGAAGATCGCCAGCAGGAACAGCAGGCCGACCACGATGGCGGTCAGACCGGTGCGGCCGCCGACGGCGACGCCGGAGCTGCTCTCGATAAAGGCGGTAACCGAGGAGGTGCCCATGAAGGCGCCGCCGACGGAGCTCACGCTATCCACCATCAGCGCCTGTTTCATGCGCGGGAAGTGGCCCTTGTCATCGGCCAGCTTGGCGCGGTTGGTGACGCCGATCAGGGTGCCGGAAGAGTCGAACAGGTTGACCAGCATAAAGGAGAAGATGATCCCGGCGAGGCTGATATCGAGCGATCCCATCAGATCCAGCTGGCCGAACACCGGTTCGATGCTGGGGGGCATGGAGACAAAGCCCTTGAAGGTGACATCGCCAAACAGCCAGCCCAGACCTGTAGTGACCACAATGGCGATCAGCACGGCGGAGTGGACGCCGCGGGCGGAGAAGATGCAGATCAGGAAGAAACCGAGCAGACCCAGCAGGCAGGGCAGGGAGGTGAGATTGCCCACGGTCACCATAGTCGCGGGGCTGGCCACCACGATCCCGGCGTTGTGCAGGCCGAGCAGGGCGATCAGCAGACCGATACCGGCGGTGATGCCGACCCGCAGGGTGAGCGGAATGTTGCCGATCAGCCAGTAGCGCACCCGCAGCAGGGTGAGGATCAACAGACCCATGGCACCCCAGAAGATGGTGCCCATGCCCACTTGCCAGGAGTAACCCATGCCGGCGACGACCACGAAGGCGAAGAAGGCGTTAAGGCCCATGGCGGGGGCCAGCGCGATGGGCAGGTTGGCCAACAGGCCCATCAGGATGCTGCCGATACCGGCGATGAGGCAGGTGGTGACGAACACGGCCTGGGTGTCCATGCCCGCCGCAGAGAGGATCTGCGGGTTGACGAACACGATGTAGACCATGGTCAGGAAGGTGGTGATACCGGCGATCACTTCGGTGCGGGCGGTAGTGCCATGGCCTTGCAGGGCAAACAGGCGCTCAAGCAATCCTTGCCCGGCGGCCTGATTGGCAGCTTGGTGTTGTTGATTCATGTTGGATTCCAATAGGTGACGTGAAATAAGCAGCAGGGGAACGGGCTATCCCATCCATGCGGGGTAAATTGCCCTGTTTCTGGCGGTTAAGTAACCAGACTCGTCCTGATACCGTGACAGCGCGCACATTTTTACACAGGCGGCGCCGTTTACAAACCCCGGATCTGCGAAGCAGATCAATGAATAGAGTAAAAATTCAAACGTTTGCTTTTTGAGCATGATAAAAGGTTCTCAGCAGAGAACCTTTTATCGAAAATTGGGGGCTTACAGGGTTTTGAAGTAGCGCTCGACCAGCTGGGCCAGCACCGAGTCGAGCCGGTCTTGTACCTCACCCAACTCGCGGCCGAAGCGGCGCAGAAAGAGGCTTGCCTGCTCTTCGCTGAGCTTGCGCCCCTCGATAAAGAACTCCTGCTCCGGCAGTTGCTTGTCGTAGCGGGGGATCAGCACCCAGCTCACCAGCTCGGGCTCCACGGCGGCAAAAATCTTGGCAGCAGCGGCACAGAAGGTCTCTATATGTGTCTTGCCATCCGGCCCGAGACAACCCGGTTCAACCCGGATCTGGATGGTGAGTTTTTTCTCTATGGGGGTCGTCATCGTGCTACATCCATGCAAAGGCATCCGTCTAGGATTGTAAGCCAAAAGACAACAGAAAGGGGAGCCGAAGCTCCCCTCAACACGCAGTCAGCCCTATTTGGCGATGCGCTTGTACTTGGCGCGATGGGGCTGGATCGCCTCGGCACCATAGGTCTTCTTCTTCCACTCTTCGTATTCGGTAAAGTTACCTTCGAAGAACTCGATCTTGCCCTCATCCTGATAGTCCAGGATGTGAGTGGCGATACGGTCGAGGAACCAGCGGTCGTGGGAGATGACCATGGCACAACCCGGGAACTCCAGCAGGGCGTTCTCGAGGGCGCGCAGGGTTTCGATATCCAGATCGTTGGTCGGTTCATCCAGCAGCAGCACGTTGCCGCCGGTCTGCAGCAGCTTGGCTAGGTGCAGACGACCGCGCTCACCACCGGAGAGTTCGCCAACCCGCTTCTGCTGGTCGGAACCCTTGAAGTTGAAGCGGCCGATATAGGCGCGGCTCGGGAACTCGTAGTTGCCGATGCGCAGGATATCCTGACCGTCAGCGACCTCTTCGAAGACCGTCTTCTTGTCATCCATGCTGTCGCGGAACTGATCGACAGAGGCCAGTACCACGGTTTCACCCAGGATGATGGAACCGGAGTCCGGCTGCTCCTGACCCGACATCATGCGGAACAGGGTCGACTTACCGGCACCGTTCGGACCGATGATGCCGACGATGGCACCCTTTGGAATGGCAAACGACAGATCGTCGATCAGCACCCGATCACCGTAAGATTTGCGCAGGTTGGCTACTTCCACCACCTTGTCGCCGAGGCGCGGTCCGGGCGGAATGAACAGCTCGTTGGTCTCGTTGCGCTTCTGGTAGTCGTTGGTGTTGAGCTCTTCGAAGCGAGCCATACGGGCCTTGGACTTGGCCTGACGCCCTTTCGGGTTTTGACGAACCCACTCCAGCTCTTTCTCGATGGACTTGCGACGGGCTGCTTCGGAACTTGCTTCCTGCGCCAGACGGGCGTCCTTCTGCTCCAGCCAGGAGGAGTAGTTGCCTTCCCACGGGATACCCTCGCCGCGGTCCAGCTCCAGGATCCAGCCCGCCACGTTGTCGAGGAAGTAACGGTCGTGGGTGATGGCCACTACAGTGCCTTCGTAGTCGTGCAGGAAGCGCTCCAGCCAGGCCACGGACTCCGCATCCAGGTGGTTGGTCGGTTCGTCCAGCAGCAGCATGTCCGGCTTTTCCAGCAGCAGACGGCACAGTGCCACACGGCGGCGCTCACCACCGGAGAGGTGCTTGATCTTGGCATCCCATGCCGGCAGGCGCAGGGCATCGGCCGCACGCTCCAGCTGGTTTTCCATGTTGTGGCCGCCCTGAGCCTGGATGATGGCTTCCAGCTCGCCCTGTTCGCGGGCCAGCTTGTCAAAGTCGGCATCCGGGTCGGCATAGGCCGCATAGACCTCGTCCAGCCGGGCCATGGCGCGCTTCACTTCGCCAACGGCCTCTTCGACCGCTTCGCGTACTGTCTGCTCCGGATCCAGCTTCGGCTCCTGCGGCAGGTAGCCAATCTTGATGCCGGGTTGCGGGCGGGCTTCCCCTTCGATCTCGGTGTCGATGCCCGCCATGATGCGCAGCAGGGTCGATTTACCGGCGCCGTTCAGACCCAGCACGCCGATCTTGGCGCCCGGGAAGAAGCTCAAGGAGATGTTCTTGAGAATATGACGCTTGGGCGGCACTACCTTGCCGACCCGGTTCATGGTGTAAATAAATTGAGCCATTGGCTAATTCTCTTCCTTTTCAGCAGGTTAATGTCTTGGCATTAACAGACTGATGTCGTGGTGGGGCCAGGTCGACACAGGTCAACCCGGTTCCAAAAAACGTTCCGATTGTAAACCAATGGGCAAGGGGGGGCAAAGATGGGGGGGGGAAGATAGGCCGCCTGTCATGACGGCCTCTTATAGGGCCTTATGCCTTGTGGAAACTGTTGATCAGCGCGTTTGCGTAATCAATGACAAATTGCTGGCAGTGGATGGCAGTCTGCGGGTCAAACTCTTCACCGTGGAGATCGGTATTGGAGAGTACCCGGATGCCGACAAAGGGTACCTTGTAGGCCTCAGCCACTAGGGCGGCGGAGGAGGTTTCCATCTCTTCCGCGGCGGTCTGGTAGGTCTGATGCAGCCAGTTGATGCGCGCTACCTGTCGGTTCCACTCATCGGCGGTGCCAATGATGCCGCCTACTACTCGGCCGTGGCGATAGCGATCGGCCATACCGAGGGCGCGGCCAATCAGCTCGGGATCGCCAGCGAACGAGCTGTGCTCCACCAGCTTGCCGTTATCGCGCAGACGCATGGTGACCTCGAAGTTGTGCCATTTGCTCGGATCGACGCCTTGCTCGGCGGGCATCAGGTCACTGCGATAGGCTCCCATGTTGAAGCTCTTGGTGCCGATAACGATATCGCCCCGGTGCAGTGCCGGATCATGGCCTCCTGCCGTACCCTGATTGATGATGAGACGCGGCTTGAAACGCTCAATCGCCAACGTGGTGGCGGCAGCGGCATTGGCCAGACCCACCTCGGTGCGGGAGATGACCACCGGATAGTCCGAGATAGTACCCTGCCAGTATGTCCAGGCCCCCACAGTCAGCTCCGTCTTGTCTTTCAGTGCGGCAACGAGAGTTTCGACTTCGACGTCCATCGCCCCCTGGATCAGGATGGGGGCCGGGGTGGCCGCCATCACGCTGGAGGAGAGGAGGGCAAAGAGGGTGAGCAGGCGCGAACAGCGTTTGATGATATTCATGGGATACCTGTAGGGCTGGCGAGAAAGCGCCGGATCCTACCGAAAGGAAAACGGTTGCGCAATGTTGGTGCGTGTTTTGTCAGTAACGGACATGCTGATGAATGGCCTCAGGGCTGCTTGTGGCCAGCGAAGTAGAGCACCCGTTTTACATACTCCTGTGTTTCGTCATAGGGTGGGATCCCGCCATAGCGTTCCACCGCTTTTTCCCCGGCATTGTAGGCCGCCGAGATCAGCACCCAGTCGCCATCGAAGCGGCGATCCAGCCACTTGAGATAGGTGACGCCGCCCTTGATGTTCTGGGCCGGATCGAATGGACGGGTCACCCCGAACCGTTGCTGAGTTTCGGGGATCAGCTGCATCAGCCCTTGGGCATTCTTGGGGGAAACGGCGCGGCTGTTGAGGTTGGATTCGGCGATGGCAATCGCCAGCACCAGCCGGGCATCCACCTGATGGTGTTTGGCGGCGTGGCGCAGCATGGTGACCAGTTTTTGCTTGGCGGGGGGCTGGCGCGCAACCCAGGAGTCGACATTGAAGGGGGTGGAGGGGAGCTGCGCCAGATAGCCCCCCTGACCGCCACGGATCCCGATGCCACACCGCTCCCCCATAGGGGCATTGCCGATGCGGGCGTTGTAGTAACGGGCGGCCTGTTGGTTACCCAGGCGCATAGCCATGGCGAGATAACTGTTGGCCAGCCTGGCGCTGCGCACCGAGGCTGGGCCGGTGGCGAGCAGGCGGCCGATCCGGAAATAACCTTCGGGATTGCCGGTGCTGGCGGCGACACAGTAGAGGGCGATGGCTTTTTGCAGATTGCCGTGTTGCTGGGCCACTTGACCCTGCTTGATCGCCGTTAGCGCCTTGGGGGCCTGTCTGAAATCCCTGCCTTGTGCCATCGCCCGCGGCGTACCTGCCAGTAACAACGACAAAAAAAGCAGCAAAAACAGTCCGTTTTCGCTGATGTGCCTCATGGGTTATCTCCTGTTTGAGTACAGAAGATATAGAGGAACATGGCTGCTATCGCCATGAACCCAGTGGATCCTGTTGTTATAGCCGGTTGGTTTCAGAGAGCAAAACGGTATGGAACTAACGGTATCTCGACCGTTTCACACCATTTTTCATCCGGTTAGAAGTCGTGGTGATACTCCTGCTCATCCAGCACGGCGGGAGGAAGCGTGCGATAGAAGCTGCCAATTTCGCTGACAACCCAGAGCGAAAGCAGGGCCAGCAGGCTGAGCAGGGGAAGCAGAGAGTGACTCTGGGTCAGGGCATAGGCCGCAATGGCGGCACCGGTCAAAAGCAGGGTTCGGATCATGGGTGGCTCCTTGTCGTCATGGGGGGGTTGCGTGGCCACGGACAGAGCGCCTGGGGTCGGGAGTTGTTCCCGGGTGGCACGAAGCGCGCTGAGTATATCGCGTCATGCCGCTGCCGATCCGTGGTGTCATCACACTTTCCATAGTCATGGGGTTCGTATCGAGTTGGGCCCCGCCAGATGCGGGGCCAGTAATGGTTTGACGGTCAGAAGAAACCGCCGTTGTTATCGTCACTGTCGGTCCAGCCGCCACTCTGGCTATCGTCGTCGAGAAAACTGCTGCCATCATCGGGAGGTGAATCCCAGCCGTCCCAGCGTACCGGTTCTGCATCGACCGGATTGGCAATGGGCGCTGGCTCTATGATGTCGATGATCTCCTCGGGCCGGTTGCTGTGAAACAGTCCGCCGATCATATCGGCCAGCATCACGCCACCGGCCACACCGGCGGCGGTTTGCAGGGCGCCGCCCAAAAAGGAGCTGGTACGGGATGCTGACTGGGCTGGCGCGGATGCCGGTGGCGGCGTAAAGCGCGGAGGAGGGCTGCTTTCGCTACCAAACAGGCCGGAGAGAAAACTGCCACCACTTGGGGCGCTCTGGCTGGCTTCCAGCTCCTTGACCCGCTCGTTGAGGCGAGTAAGGGCAGCCTGCTGAATTAGCAGCGCCTGGGCCATGTAGTAGGGGGCATCGGGCTGCTGGGCCAGATGCTGGCGGATCAGCTGATCCGCTTGTGGGTCTCGCTTGCTATCCCTGGCTTGCGCTTGCTTGAGGCGGTCGAACAGTCCATCGATCAGACCCTGTTCCTGTGATTGCATCTCAAATCCTCGCTATGGTGCGCAGACAGTGCGTTCAGCCATCCTAAAACCCGCGGGGCATCTGTGGTATCTGATTAACTCATCAATGACCGAGGGGCAGCCCGCTCTCATCAACGGGCGGGCCGGTAGTAGTCGAGATACCAGCGGACAAACTCGGCAACACCTTGCTTGAGAGGCGTGGCGGGGCGCAGGCCGGTGAGGGTGTGCAGCGGCTCGCTGTCGGCCCAGGTGGCGTGCATGTCACCTGCCTGCATCGGCAGCATCCGCTTGATGGCGGGCTTGCCGATGGCCTCTTCCAGCGCCTCGATAAAATCGAGCAGCCGCACCGGCTGGCCGTTGCCGATATTGAGGATGCGGTAGGGGGCTGCGCTCTCGGCCGCGCTCTGCTCGCTGGCGTGCCAATCGGAATTGGGGCGGGGCGGCTGGTCGGCCACGGCGAGGATCCCCGTGACGATGTCATCTATGTAGGTGAAGTCGCGGCTGAGATCGCCGTGGTTATAGACGTCGATAGGCTCTCCCGCGAGGATGGCGCGAGTGAACTTGATGATGGCCATGTCGGGACGGCCCCAGGGGCCGTAGACGGTAAAGAAGCGCAACCCTGTGGTGGGCAGGCCATAGAGCGCCGAGTAGGCGTGGGCCATCAGCTCGCCGCTCTTTTTGGTCGCAGCGTAGAGGGAGACCGGATGATCCACCTGCTGCGCAGTGGAGTAGGGCATCTGATCCCCCATGCCATAGACCGAGCTGGAGGAGGCGTAGATGAGGTGCTGAATCCCGTGGTGACGACACCCCTCCAGCACCGTCAGCATGCCGGTGAGGTTGCTGTCGGCATAGGCGAACGGATTGTCGATAGAGTAACGCACCCCCGCCTGCGCCCCCAGATGGATCACCCGTTCGAAACGGTTGCTGGCAAAGAGAGCCGCCATCGCTTCGCGATCCGCCAGATCCAGCCGCTCGAAGTGAAAATGGGGGAAACTGGCCAGCTGGGCCAGCCGCGCCTCTTTCAGACTCACCTCGTAGTAGTTGTTGAGGTTGTCGATCCCCACCACCCGATGACCTGCGGCGCACAGCTGGCTGGCTACATGAAAACCGATAAAACCGGCGACGCCGGTGACCAGATACGTCATGGTTGGGTCTCCGGGTTACAACTGGTGTTGGCAGGCTGCTTTTTGGCGGGAAGATGTGGCCGCCCGATGGCGTGATAGTCAAACCCGAGCTCGCTGAGCTGGCGCGGATCATAGAGGTTGCGGCCATCGATGATGACGGGCTGGTTGAGCAGCGCTTTCAGCTGCTGGAAATCGGGGGCACGAAACGCCTGCCACTCGGTGCAGATCAGCAGGGCATCGGCCCCTTCCAGTGCCGCTTCCTGAGTCGGGCAGAGCAGCAGATCCGGCCGCTGGCCGTAGATCTGGCGGGCACGCTCCATCGCCTTGGGATCAAAGGCCTGCACCCGGCCACCGGCAGCCCAGATAGCGGCCAGAAGCGGGCGGCTCGGCGCATCGCGCATATCGTCGGTGCCGGGTTTGAACGCCAGTCCCCACAGGGCAAAGGTGTGGCCACGCAGATCCGGGCCGAAGCGGGTCAGCAGGGTTTGCGCCATCTTCTGTTGCTGGCGCAGGTTGACCTGCTCGACCGCCGTCAGCAGCGGGGCGTCGCAGCCGACACTCGCCGCGGTATGACGCAACGACTTGATATCTTTGGGGAAGCAGGAGCCGCCGTAGCCGCAGCCCGGGTAGATAAAGTGGTAACCGATGCGGGGATCGGCCCCCATCCCCTGGCGCACCGCCTCGATATCGGCCCCCAGCTGCTCGGCGAGGGCTGCCATCTCGTTCATAAAGGAGATCTTGGTGGCCAGCATGGCGTTGGCGGCGTATTTGGTGAGCTCGGCGCTGCGCAGATCCATCACCACGATCCGGTCGTGATTGCGGTTGAAGGGGGCGTAGAGGGTGCGCAACTGCTCAAGCGCCCGCTCGCTGTCACAGCCGATGATGATGCGATCTGGCCGCATGCAGTCGTTGATCGCCGCTCCCTCCTTGAGAAACTCGGGGTTGGCCGCCACCTCGCAGGTGAGGGTTAGCCCACGTTCGGCCAACTGTAGCTCAATATGTTCTCTTACTTGCTGCGCCGTGCCGACCGGCACAGTGCTCTTGGTCACCACCAGCTTGGGGCTGCTCATCAGTCGGCCTATGGTGTCGGCCACCGCCAGCACATGTTGCAGATCGGCCGAGCCATCCTCGTCAGCCGGGGTACCCACGGCGATCAGCAGCAGGTCGGCGTGTGCCACGCCAATGGCGGGATCGACCGTGAAGCTCAAGCGGCCGCTGGCCAGATGGCTCTCGACCAGCGGGGCCAGCCCCGGCTCATAGAAGGGGATCTGCCCCTGCCTGAGGGCGGCGATCCGCTCGTCATCCACATCCACGCAGCAGACCTGATGGCCCACCTCGGCCAGAACGGCGGCCTGCACCAGCCCGACATAGCCTGTGCCAAAAATGGTGACCTTCATGAAAAGTGCCTCGTGCTGTGAATGGAGTGATAGCGCGCTTAAACCGCGGCATGCTGCATCTTGGTGCAGCGGGTGTCAATGCCAGATGACAGGCACCAGAATGGGGCGTTCAGCCTGACTGTTGTGATCCTTTTCACAAAAAATAGACTGGACCCCATAACGAAGCCCTGTGGACAGGGCTCGCAGCCTGCCCGCAACGGCAGGCGACAGACACTCTCTCTTTACTTCGCTTGGATACAGGTTATGGACAACACCTCGATTCGCACTGCCCATCCTATTTATGAGGATGTGCTGGCCCTGCTGACGGCGGCCGGCTTTGTTTCCCTCGGCATCTTTCTGTTTCATCAGGTTGGCCTGCTCACTGGCGGTACTGCCGGGCTGGCGCTGCTGCTGCAAAAGGTGACCGGTATCAGCTTCGGCCTGCTGTTTTTCGGCATCAACCTGCCCTTCTATGCATTGGCATGGCTGCGGATGGGGCCACGTTTTACCTTCAACACCTTTGTCTCGGTGGCGGCGGTCTCCTACATGACAGATCACCTCAACGGGGTGTTGCAGATCGGCAAGATAGAGCCTCTCTATGCGGCGCTGATCGGCGGTACCTTGATTGGCATGGGGCTGCTCATCATGTTCCGTCACAAGTCGAGTCTGGGGGGCTTCAACATTCTGGCGCTCTTTATTCAGGATCGCTTTGGCATCCGGGCGGGCAAGCTGCAGATGGGGCTCGATTGCGTCATTGTTGTTGCCTCGTTTTTCGTGGTGCAGCCCTGGATCCTGGCGCTCTCCATCGTGGCGGCGGTTATCTGTAATCTGGTGTTGACACTCAACCACAAGCCGGGCCGTTACCAGATTGCCTGACAAGCGGCAGCCGTGACCCGATAAGACAAGCGTGACCCGATAGCACGAGGCGGCCTGATGGCCGCCTCGTCTGTTTCTACCCTGGGGTTTGTTCGCTGCGCCTAGCTCGCCTGCTCCAGCCTGCTGTCGCCGCTTATAGCGTTGCCGCTGATGGCGTGACTACCGACGGCGAGCGGGGTGTGACAGGCCACCTGATGATGGGACTCATCACACGCCTCAAGCCTTGGCGCCTTGCTTTTGCACAGCTCGGTCGCATGGGGGCAGCGCTGGTGGAAGTGGCAGCCGCTTGGCGGCGAGATGGGGGAGGGCACATCGCCGGTCAGCAAAATGCGCTGGCTGCGCCTGCGCGGGTCCGGTACCGGAATGGCGGAGATCAGTGCCTGGGTATAGGGGTGACGTGGCGCCAGATAGAGCGACTGGGCATCCGCCAGTTCGACGATCCGTCCCAGATACATCACCGCGATGCGATCCGAGATGTGTTTGACCACCGACAGATCGTGGGCGATGAAGATGATGGAGAGATTCATCTCCCGCTGCAGGCTGAGCAGCAGGTTGACAATCTGCGACTGCACCGAGACATCGAGGGCCGAGACCGCCTCGTCGCACACCAGCAGCTTGGGCTTGAGGGCGATGGCGCGAGCGATGCCGATCCGCTGGCGCTGACCGCCGGAAAACTCGTGGGGGTAGCGATCCACCGCACTGCCCGGCAGGCCCACTTTTGCCAGCAACTCCTGCACCCAGCAGCGGCGCTGTTCAGTGTTGCCTTTACCGTGGATGATAAAGGGCTCCTCCAAAATTTGGCCCACGGTGTGGCGGCTGTTGAGGGATTCTGCAGGATCCTGAAATACCATCTGCATCTCCTGACGCAGGGAGCGCATCTCCTTCGGGCTGAGGGCGGTGATGTCGCGCCCCTCGAAGGTGATGGTGCCCGCGGTCGGCTCGAACAGTTTGAGCAGGCTGCGTCCGAGGGTGGACTTGCCGCAGCCCGACTCACCCACCAGCCCCAGCGTCTCCCCCTGTTTCAGGTCGAAGCTGATGCCATCCACCGCGTGAACCGTATATTGCTTGCGCAGGAACCCGCCTCCCAGCCGGAAGTGCTGTTTCAGGTCCCTGACCGATAACAGAGTGCTCATACGGTCAACTCCTTCCAGTAGTGACAGGCGACATGGTGGCGCGGATTGAGTTGCTCCACCGCCGGAATGGCGCTGATGCAGAGATCGGTCGCATGGGGGCAGCGGTTGGAGAAGCGGCAGCCAGCGGGCATTTCGTGCAGGGCCGGTACCTGTCCCTTGATGGTCTTGAGCAGGCTCTTGGGCTCATCCTCGAGGCGCGGGATTGAGCTCATCAAGCCGTGGGTATAGGGGTGACGGGGGTGGTCAAACAGCTCGAACACGTCGGCCTGCTCTACCGCCCGCCCGGCGTACATCACCACCACCTCGTCGCACAGCTCCGCCACTACCCCCAGATCATGGGTGATAAAGATGATGGCCATCCCGGTCTGGGCCTGCAGCTCTTTCATCAGTTCGAGGATCTGGGCCTGAATGGTGACATCCAGCGCCGTGGTCGGCTCGTCGCAGATAAGCAGGTCTGGCTCGCAGGAGAGGGCCATGGCGATCATCACCCGTTGGCGCATACCGCCGGAGAGGTTGTGGGGATAAACCGCAAAGCGCTGGGCCGGTTCCGGGATCCCCACCTTCTGCAGCATGGCGATGGCCGCGGCTTTACGCTGGGCCTTGTCATACTCGGGGCGATGGAGGCGAAACACCTCCATCAGCTGCTCCCCCACCGTCTGCACCGGGTTGAGGGCCGTCATCGGCTCCTGAAAGATCATCGAGATGCGGTTGCCGCGCACCTTGTACATCTGATCCGGCGCAAGCGACAGCAGCTCCTCCCCCTGAAAGCGGATGGAACCGGCTACCACCTGACCATGGGGCTTGGGCAATAGCCCCATGATGGCGAGCGAGGTAACGCTCTTGCCACAGCCGGACTCGCCGACGATCCCCAGCGTCTGGCCCGGGGCCACCTTGAAGCTGACCCCGTCGAGCACCTTGATCTTGCCGTCATCGACGGCGAACTCCACCTCAAGATCGCGAACTTCGAGGATTGGGGCCTGGTGCTGGCCGTGATCAACGGCGAACTCCCCCCCGTTATCCGGTACGTCAAGAATGGGGGCCTGAGTGTTGGGCATAACGGCTGCTCCCTTCGCAATGGCCTGAATATCAATGACGTGCATAGGTCTTGTCGAGCAGGTTGATGGGCGCCAGCGCCTCCCCTGCCTCCTTGGCGTTGCGGGTCTCTTCCTTCACCTTGGGATCGAGCCAGAGCAAACCGCCGCTACTGTGAGGATAACCGTCCATCGGCCAGTAGAGCAGATCCGGCGTGTTCTTGGTGGCAGGCACTTCCGGCAGCATCACATAACGCCAGCTGCTGGCCCGCACATAGTTGAGCTGCACCCCGGGCACGAAGATGGCGAGGTCATAGATGCGCTGCTGGATCTGCTGGGAGAGCTTGGCCCGTTTGGCCATGTCGAATTCGACGTTGTAGGCGTCGATCAGTGCGTCCAGCTCCTTGTCAGCCACGTTGAACAGGTTGTTGGTCTGCGGTTTGTTGGCGTTGGCGGAGTGGAACGACTCCCAATATTGTGGATAGAGACCGCCGCCGCCCCAGCCAAGCCAGGCCGCCTCGTGTTTCTTCTCCAGCATCACCTTGAAGCCGGTGGCGCCATCCACTAGGTTAAGCTCCAGATCGAGACCCGCTTTCTTGGCCTCCTCTTTCAACACGGTCAGGCGCTTGGAGTGCTCCTGACTGGTGTAGGTGAGTGCCAGCGTCAGCCGCTCCCCCTTCTCATTTTGCAGGATGCCGTCCGGCCCCGGCTTGTTGTAGCCGCCCTTGGCAAAGTACTCCCGCGCCTTGCCGATGTCATAAGCCCGCTCCGGCAGCGTCATGTCGGTGAACTCGCCAAAACCCGAGCCGAAGGTGGTGGCTCTGTCATAGTCGCCGCGCAGCACGGTCTCTATCATCTTGTCGATGTTGAAGGCGTGCTGGATGCCGAGGCGCACGTTTACGTCTGCCAGTTTGGGGTTGGCCACATTGAGGTGAACTCCCTGACCGCCCTGTTTGGTGTCGGTCATGGCCATCACCTTCTGCACGTACCCCTTCTTGTACTCCGGGGTGACCGCTTTTTCATGCCACCAGTTGGGCAGGATCATCTCGAAGGTATCGATCTCCCCTTTCAGGAAGTGGCGGAAGGCGATGTTGTGGTCGCGGATCACCTGCACCTTGATGGTGTCGATGTTGAATCTGTGCTGGTTATAGCGATCATCCTTTGCCCACCAATCCTTCTGCTTGCTGAAGGTGACCGACTTGCCCTTCTTGACGTCGCTGATCACGTAGGGACCTGTGGTGGGCACCACGGCCCAGTTGTACTGCTTCACCCAGTTGGGGGTCAGCTTGTAGTAGTGCTTGGGCTGGGGCCACAGCTCGGTGGTGTTGAGCAGATCCAGCTTGGCCTTGCGGCTGCCCGCTTTGACCATAATGGTGTGATCATCGATCTTCTCTACCGCTACCACTTCAGTGGTGTAGTAGTTGTTGAACCAGGGCCCCTTGATGTGTTTGGAGCGCATCATCTCGTAGCCGAAGGTGTAGTCGTCAGCATTGACCGGCTTGCCATCCGACCATTTGGCTCGCGGATCCAGCTTGAAGTAGACGGTCTGGCTGTCTGGCGCGATGGCCCAGTGGGTCGCGAGTGAGGGGATGGGGTTGCCGGTATTGGGGTGGAAGCTGATGAGTCGCAACTGGTTATCGAGAATAAAGGAGCGGAACGATCCGTTGGAGTCAGGCCCCACAGTGCGGAACGTCAGCGGAAAGCTCTCCACAAACATATTGAGGCTGCCGCCCGACAGCGCCTTGGGGGAGGCGAACACAGGATCCGTGTCGTTGGTCTCCCATTTGAGATCCGCGGGCAGGCTGGCCGCCCAGACCCAGGATCCGTTTACCAGCACAAAGAGAGCACCTATCCATTTGATTTTATTTTTCATGTTTGACTTCCAGGTCTGGCCCCTACACTGGGGGTCTTGATTGATAACGGGATTATCCCTTGCTCCCGGGACCGCCGATGGCGGCGGCCCGTCCTTCATTAATCACTTTTCGTTACCCGACGCCTGCCGATGCGCTGGCATCGGCTGGCTTATTGGTAACGGGTAAATTTGCGCGGATCGAACGCCTCGCGGATCGCCTCACCGATAAAGGAGACCATGATCAGCACCAGACTCACCGCGGCCACCACCGAGCTGACGATCCAGATGGCATCCAGATTGTTGATGCCCTGGGAGAGCAGCTCCCCCCAGCTCGGGGTCGGCGGTGCCAGCCCGAAGCCCAGATAGTCGAGGGCCGTCAGGGTGGAGATATTGCCCACCACGGCGAATGGCGCCAGGGTAACGATCATCATCAGGGTGTTGGGCAGGATGTGGTTGAAGATGATCCGCCCGGTGGTCGCCCCTTGCGCTCGCGCCGCCATCACATAGTCTCGCGCCCGCTCCTTGTAGGTGAGGGTGCGCATATACCAGGTGATCCCCATCCAGCCGAACAGCACGTTGATGGCGACAAACAGGCCGAAGTTGGGCTTGGCCAGCGACACCAGGATCATGATGACGTAGAGAAATGGCACCTGGGACCAGATCTCGATAAAGCGTTGCAGGATGAGATCAAAGCGACCGCCGAGAAAGCCCATCAGACAGCCGATGGTGACCCCGATGGCGTAACTGGCCGCCAGTGCGATAAAGGCAAAGCCGATGGCGATGCGAAAGCCGTAAACCAGCCGCGCCAGCACATCGCGGCCACTGGTATCGGTGCCGAGGAAGTGGCGCTCGGCCGCGCTGGGGGCGTAGGGCGGGTAGGCATCCTCCTTGAAATCCTGCTCGTAGGGATTCCAGGGCACCGGCGGCAGCAGTACCCAGTCGCCCTGGCCCTCTGCGGCAAACTTGGCCTTGAGCTGGCGGTAGTTGGTTTCGTACTCGTAATCGAGCCCGAACTGCT
Source organism: Aeromonas sp. 603757 (assembly GCF_049171255.1). NCBI lineage: Bacteria > Pseudomonadati > Pseudomonadota > Gammaproteobacteria > Aeromonadales > Aeromonadaceae > Aeromonas > Aeromonas sp. 603757. The sequence goes on from NZ_JAAKOE010000014.1 coordinate 21,551, forward strand.
GACCGGGGATCACATCGCCATAGGTGGGGAAATGCAGCTGGCCCTGATAGCTCACCATCAGTGCCCGGCTGTTGACCAGCAGCTCCGCCAGCAGGGAGAGCAGCACCAGGGTGGTGAAGATGATGAAGGAGTAGTAACCGCGCTTGATCGATTTGAAGCGCTTGAGTTTTTTCAAGGTAACCGGATTGAGCTTCATGGTCAGTCTCCAAACCGCACGCGGGGATCAACAAGGGCAACACAGATATCGGAGACGATATGGCGTGATATCAGCATCGGCATGGCAATAGAGGTCTGGTTCATGGTCAATCTCCAAACCGCACACGCGGATCAACCAGGGCAACGCAGATATCGGAGACGATATTGCCAATCAGCATCAGCATGGAGGTGATGGCCAGAATGCCCATGACGGTGGGGTAATCCCGCTCGACGATAGCCTCGTAACCGAGCAGGCCGATGCCGTCGATGTTGAAGATGGTCTCGATGAGGAAGGAGCCGCCAAAGAAAACGGTGAGCACAGACCCCAGGTGGCTGGCGATGGGGATCAGGCTGTTGCGCATGGCGTGGTCGGTGACTGCCTTGCGAAACGGCAACCCCTTGGCCACGGCGGTGCGCACGTAATCCGCCGACAGGTTCTCCATCAGGCTGTTTTTCATGGTCATGGTGAGGATGGCGAAATCGCCGATGGCGTAGGCGATAAGCGGCAGCAGGGCGTGGGCAAAGACAGTGCGGATCTGATCCCAGCTGCTCTCCATGTATTCAAAGTCGTCCCCCGGAAAACCGCCCATCGGCAGCCACTCCAGATGGAAGGCGAAGACGGTGATGAGGAAGATCCCCACCACGTAGGCGGGCAAGGCATAGGCCATGTAGATAAGCATGGAGCTCAACGAGTCGAAGCGGCTGTTGTGCCTGAGCGCCTTCGCCACCCCGAGCGGAATGGAGACCGCATAGCTCAGCAGAAAGGTTGCCAGCCCGAAGAAGGCGGTAACGGGGAGCCGCTCCTTGATGAGATCCCACACCGGTTCGTAGTAGCGGGTCGATTCGCCCAGATCCAGCACCGCCAGCTTCTGCAGCCACTCCCAGTAGGCGACCAGCATGGGCTTGTCGAGGCCATAGAAGGCCTTGAGCTCCTCGATCTGTTCATCGGAGAGGGCCTGCGCCCCCTTGCTGCCACTGGAGCGGCCGGATTCATTCTGGGAAACCTGGGCTTGCAGCAGCATGCGTTCGACCGGTCCGCCCGGCACGAAACGGGTGATGGTGAAGACGAGCAGGGTGATACCGAGAAACGTCGGGATGATCAAAAGCATCCGGCGTAGGAAATACGACAGCATGGTGGAACCTCGTCCTTGTTGTTCTTTTTTGCGGCCAGTCAAATCCGGTGACGGGCCTGTCCTTCCTGGCATTACGCGCTGGATTGGTTGCCAAACAGCAGACAATCCGCTTGGCCACTGTAAAAGCTCTGCAACAAAAATCAAGTACAAGGAAATGGAAAACTGGGACAAATGACCCGCTGAGACCAAAAGCACCGAAAAATGACGTTTTTTATCTGAAAAGTGAAAATCAAAACAAAACGCTACTGCTCAACATTATTTTAAAAAATATAAACAGCTGTTTGTTTGAGTTTTCGTTGTTTTTAAACTATTGATTTATAATGATTTTGTTTGGGTGGTGAAATTGAAGGAAAACGATATCATCTCGACGATTTTATCTGTTATCCCTATGAGAATGGTCAGGTACAACCCTCATGAAGTTAGTGTTTTATTCTTATTAAGGCCGATAAATCAAAATAAGATATAAACTGACAGCACGTTAACTAATAAGTTCATCAAATTTTAATTCAGCGCCATTTACGCCATTTAACAATGTTTTTACATTGTGTGAATTGTTTTTGGCAGAATTATTCACTAATTATGCCGGTCAAAATTAATACACTCCGCTTATTCTACGCCTGACCTCGCTACACCCCTGCTCCATTGACGTCGCTAGTCAAAGATTGATAAGCCTTACACATCGCTCCAAAGAGGGCGGTATCAGGAAGCAAACAATAAACAACCAGGAAGGATATAAGCGATGCTTAGGAAGAGCAGAATCTCTGCTGCGATTGCGTTCGCCTTGGCGAGCCTTGCAGCGGCCCCATCCGTATCTGCCGAAGAAGGGCAGAACGTCGAAAAACTGCAGAAAATCAAAGTCACTGGCTCCCGTATCTCCCGTGTTGATGTTGAGGGGGCGACTCCGGTTGTCTCTGTCAGCAAGGCTCAAATTGAACAGTCTGGTCAGCAGACTGTGGCCGATTATCTGAAACAGGCCTCCTACAACTCCTTTGGTGGTTTCTCTCCATCCTCCGGTAGCTCAGCCCAGTCACAAGCCACCGTAGGGCTGCGTGGCCTTGGTGAAGATCGCACACTGGTGCTGCTCAATGGCAAGCGTATCGCCGGTTCTCCCTCCATGGGGGGCACCGCCATCAACCTCAACACCATCCCCATGGCGGCCGTTGAGCGGGTGGAAGTGAACCTGGACGGTGGCTCTGCCCTGTATGGTTCTGATGCCATCGGTGGCGTTATCAACGTGATCCTCAAAGAGGGTTTTGAAGGTTTGTCATTCCAGGGGCGCGTCGGTTCACCGACCGAGGAAGGTGGTGACGAACAGAGTGGTTCCATCGTCAGCGGTATTTCGGGTGAGAAAGGTTCCCTGATGATGGTCTACGAGCATGATGTGAAAGACGAGATCTATTACAAGGATCGTGACTATCTGGCCAAGCAGGGGGCTGAGTCTCCTAGCCTCTATGGTCGCAATATCAAGGGAGTAGACGCGGCAACTGGCAAGACCGTAACCCGTACTCTGAATGGGGTCGACTGTGAAAGCACCGGCGCCGGTTTTGTCACCAAGGGTACGGCTTGCCGCTTCGACTTTGCCCAGGTCGCAGCCAAGACCGCCTCGCGTACTCGCGACACCGTCTATGTCAACGGCCGCTACCATATCAACGACAATGTGGATTTCGTGCCACAGATGATTGGTTCCCGGGTCACCAGTTTTGGTCGTTTCGCCCCTGCTGCAGGTGCCTTCACCGTGGATGGCTCCACCCCTGAAAGCGCTGCAGTCCTGTCTGCCAACAACTTCAGCACCGCCAAGGCTGCGACGGTTTACTACCGCTTCAACAACGTCGGTCCCCGTGACAACGAAGTGACCGACTTGACCGGTACTCTGAACCTGGGTTTTGAAGGGGTGGTTCCGACCGAGGCGGTTGGCGATCTGGAGTGGAACGCCGGTTACATGTACTCCAAGACAGATAACCAGAGTATTGGTAATGGCTATGTATTGGAGCCGGCGGTTCAGACTCAGGTAAACAGTGGAAACTTCGTCAACGGCAGCTTCTCCGCTGATGCCACCAAGGATCTCTCTTATACCACCAGCCGCAACTCCAAGATGGATTTCTTCCAGTGGTATGGCGGTCTGGGTTGGGAGATGGGCGAACTGCCTGCTGGCCCGGTCAGCTGGTATCTGGGTGCCGAGTATAACGATTGGGTTTACTCCGACACCTACGACAGCCAGTCCGAAGCGGGTAACGTACTGGGTTCATCCGGCAACTCCGGTAGCGGTGTGCGCGATGTGTTTGCCACCTACATCGAGAGCCTGCTCCCCATCACCGAGCAGATCGAGCTGAACCTGGCGGGTCGTTACGACAAGTACAGCGACTTTGGCAGCGCCTTCTCGCCCAAAGCGAGTCTGCGTTATCAGCCGCTCGACCAGCTGATGTTCCGTACCTCCTGGTCCCAGTCTTTCCGTGCGCCGGGTCTGAATGATCTCTATGCGGCGGATGCCCAGTCAGCGGACTTTGCCAAGGACTATGTCTACTGCCAGGCCAATGGTATTGCCAACTGTTCCGAAGAGCAGTACGAGACAACGCGCCAATCCAACAAGAACCTGAAGGAAGAGACCGCCAATACCTTCACTATCGGGGCGGCCTACAATCCGCTGGACAATCTGAACCTGTCGCTCGATTACTACTACATCAAGATTGATGACGTGATCCAGCTGGCTACCACCCAGACCCAGTTCTATCAGGAGCTCAATACCGGCAGCAACCCGAACGTCATTCGTGACGCCAACGGCGATGTCGAGAAGGTCTATGCCGGCATGGTCAACTTGGGGCAACTCAAGACCAGTGGTATCGACTTCAAGGCGGACTACAAGTACGACTTCAACTCCTTCACCCTGCGTTACGACTTTGGCAGCAGCTACATCCTGAAATATGAGGAAGGTCTGTTTGCTGGTGGCCCAATGGTTGACAAGAAGGGCTGGAATGGCAAACCCGATTTCCGTTTCAACTCCGGGATCGGTGCCAACTTCCCACAGCTGTGGAATCTGGATACCTACCTGAGCACCAACTATATCGACTCCCAGAGCCAGGACTATGTGGATGACAAGGAAGAGGGCCATATTGCTTCCAACACCATCTGGAACCTGAACGTTGCGGTCGATACCAGCTGGAATGCCAAGATCCAGACCGGCGTGAAGAACATGTTCAACCGTGGACCTTCCCTGTCAAATGATGGTTACACCTACGATGAATACCTCTACAGCATTGACGGACGGGTCTACTACATCGACTACACCCAGAAGTTCTAATCAACCCCGTTGATATACAACCTCAGCCGGCCCGGTCGGGCCGGCTGTGCCCAACGTCCAAGGAAGTTACGGAGATAGGGTAATCCTATGAAGACAAGGACCATTACAATGAAGAAAGCGCTCCTTGGCAGCCTGGTTTCGGCCGCCTTGTTGACCAGCTTCAATCTGAGTGCCGCCACTGCCGGTCAGGCCGTGGACGCTCAAGCCGCCACCGACAACGCATCCAAAGTTTCCCAGCAGAAGATCGACAGCTATGCCGAATCTGCCGAATCCGCACTGGCCCAGTACAAGGCAGCCCTGCGTCAGGTCGACAGTCTGCGCACCTACAACGAGCAGGTGAGCAAGATGGTCGAGTCCCAGAGTGCCGAGCTGGCGTCGATGCAAAAGCAGATCGCCCAGATTGATCAGACCAGCACCGAAGTTGTCCCCCTGATGCTCAAGATGATCGACTCCCTCGAGCAGTTTGTGGCGCTGGATCTGCCGTTCCAGAAGGTCGAGCGCGAGGACCGCGTAGCAGCCCTGACCGACCTGATGAACCGTGCCGATGTCACCATCTCCGAGAAGTACCGCAAGATCCTGGAGGCCTACCAGATCGAGGAGGGCTTCAGCCGCACCATCGAATCCTACAAGGCGAGCCTGGACAAGGATGGTAGCGAGAAGACCTACGAGTTCCTGCGGGTTGGCCGCATCGCGCTGCTTTATCAATCCCCGGATGGCAATGAGACCGGGATGTGGAACAAGAAGACTCGCCAGTGGGAAGAGTTGCCCCAGGAGTATCGCAGTGCGGTTGAACAGGGCCTTCGCATCGCCAAGAAGCAGGCGCCTCCCGCTCTGATCAAGCTGCCGGTTCAAACTGCGGAGAAAGCATCATGAAAGGAATCAAACTTGCGATTGCCTCCCTGATTGCGGGAGCAACCCTGGTCACCCTGCCGGTGACCGCCGCCGAAAAACCGGTGGATCTCAATGCGCTGCTGAATCAGGTCAAGGCCTCCAGCCTGAGCGAATCCCAACTCAACAAGGAGCGGGAAGCCCGCTTCCTGGCTGACAAGAACGAGCAGGGGGCGCTGCTGGCCAAGGCCAAGGCCGAGCTGGCTGCCGAAACCGCCAAGGGCGAGCAGCTCAAGGCGACCTTCGATGCCAATGACAAGCAGCTGACCGAGCTGACTGAAACCCTGCGCCAGCGTTCCGGCAACATGGGTGAGATGTTCGGCGTACTGCGTCAGTTCGCCGGTGAGTTCAAGGGGATCTTCAACGCCTCCGCCCGTCGGGTCGAGCATCCGGAACAGACCGCGCTGCTGACCCGTCTGGCCGAGAGTAAAGAGCTCCCCTCCAGCGACGATCTGGAAGCGTTCTGGACCACCACCCTCAGCCGCATGGTGGACGGTGGCAAGGTGAGCCAGATCCCGGCGACTGTGGTCTACGGCGAAGGCAACCAGGCCGAGAAGACGGTCACCCAGATCGGTGAGTTCAACACTGTCTCCGAAGGCAAGTACCTCACCTTCGTGCCGGAGACCGGCAAGTTCGAGCAGCTTTCCCGTCAACCTGACAAGGGGGTGCTGGAACCGATCGCCGAGTTTGAACAGGGCGGTGACGGGGTCAAGCCCATCTTTATCGACCCGTCTCGCGGCGTGATCCTCTCTCTGCTGGTGCAGTCACCGACTCTCAAGGAGCGGATCGATCAGGGTGGTGAAGTGGGTTACGTCATCATGGTGCTCGGCGTGCTCGGTACCCTGCTGGCCATCTTCTGCGGTATCCGCCTGTCGCTGATCGGCTCGTCCATGCGCAAGCAGCTGAAATCTGATCAGATCATCAAGGGCAACCCCATTGGTGACATGCTGGGGGCCTACCAGAGCCATCGCGGTGACAACATCGAGGATCTGGAGTCCAAGCTCGACGAGATCATCCTGCGCAACGTGCCCAAGTTCGAGAAGGGCATCAGCATCATCAAGCTGATCGCTTCCGTCGCGCCGCTGCTGGGGCTGCTCGGTACCGTAGTGGGGATGATTGCCACCTTCCAGGCCATCACATTGTTCGGCACCGGCGATCCCAAGCTGATGGCGGGCGGTATCTCCGAGGCGCTGGTGACCACCATGCAGGGTCTGGTCGTCGCGGTGCCCATGCTGTTCCTCTACACCATTGTGCAGACCCAGAGCCGTCGTCTGATCCAGGTGCTGGAAGAGCAGAGCGCCGGTTTCGTTGCCCGTTATCAGGAACGTCTGCACGCCTCCAAAGCCGCAGCGTAAGGAGTCACCCATGTGGTTCTGGTTGATTGAAGAAGTCGAGTCGGTCCGCCGGTTTTTGGGATTGGGGGGCGATGTACTGGTCGCCCTGTTCTTCCTGACCCTGATGATGTGGGCCCTGTTGCTGGAGCGCTGGTTCTACTTTATGGCGGTTTACCCCAAGCAGGTGAAGCAGACCAAGGCCACCTGGCTGGCCCGTACCGATCATCTCTCCTGGTCTGCCAAGCAGATCCGCCGCGAGCTGGTCTCACGGGTCGCCATGGCGGTAGACAAGGGGATGCCGGTCATCAAGGTGCTGATCGCTCTTTGCCCGTTGATGGGGTTGCTCGGGACCGTGGTGGGGATGGTGCAGGTGTTTGACACTTTGGCCATCACCGGCACCGGTTCGCCGCGGGCGATGGCATCGGGGATCTCCAAGGCAACGGTACCGACCATGGCGGGCATGATCGCCGCCCTTTCCGGCCTGTTTTTTGTCAACCAGCTCGATCACAAGGCCAAACTGGCGGTGCAAAAGCTGGAAGACAACCTGAAACACGGTTGATGCAGGATGCATACCCCCGGCGAGGCATGGCCTGCCGGGGGCACAGAACAAGCAAGGAGTTTCTGCTATGAGAAAACGTTACAGCGACAGCGGTGCTGACGAGGCGGCTATCGATTTGACCCCCATGCTGGACATAGTGTTCATCATGCTGATCTTTTTCATCGTCACCACCTCCTTTGTCAAGGAGTCCGGTGTCGAGATCAACCGTCCCAGTGCCAGCACGGCCGAGACGGTGAAGAAGGGCAATATCATGGTCGCGGTGCGCGAAAACGGTCAGGTCTGGGTCGACAAGCGGGTGGTCGAGGTGGGGGCGGTGCGCGCCAACATCGAGCGACTGCGGGCCGAAAACCCGGAGAGCGCCGTGGTGATCCAGGCCGATAACGAATCCCGTTCCGGTCTGGTGGTGCAGGTCATGGATCAGATCCGCATGGCCGGTGTCCAGAACATCTCCATCGCGGCAGACAAGAGCAGCTGATGCCGGAGAGAGACCTATGAGATACCTGATATCGTTGGCGGTCTCCTGTGTGGTGGTGTTCTTTCTGTTTCTGGGAATGAACAAGCTGATCACACCGGATCACCGGGAGCTGGTGGAGAAGGATGACGTCACCATGACCGATTTCATTCGCCTCAAGCCCCAGGAGACCCTGCAAGAGAAACAGCGGGAGCTGCCCAAACCGCCGCCGCCCAAGCGCCCGCCACCTCCTCCCGAGATGGAAGTGGCCAGCACGGATCGGCCGAAGATGGAGAGCGCGCCGATGGACATGCCCAAGCTCGACATCCCGGTCAATATCGGTGGTGGCAACGCGCTGGGTGCCTATAGTACCGGCGGCGGTGGTGGCGGCGTCGGTGGCAACAACGGCGCCATTCCGCTGGCAACCTTCGAGCCCATGATGCCCCGCAAGGCGGCACTGGCGGGGCTGGCTTCCGGCAAGGTGCTGGTGGAGTTCACCGTCACCGAGCGCGGCACCGTCAGCAACGTGCGGATCGTCAAGGAAGAGCCGCGCAGCTATGACCTCGGTAAAGAGGCGCGCAAAACCATCGCCAAGTGGACGTTCAAACCGGCCATGGTGGATGGCAAGCCGCAGGCGAGCCGTATGCAGCAAGAGATCGAGTTTGCGGTCAACTAAGGAAGGTGGCGATGAACAAGTTACAGAAGATGATCCTCGCCCCGGTCGCCATGGCGGTGCTGCTCAGCACCGCCAGTTGGGCCGCCGAGCAGCCGGCCCTGTCGGATCGGGCCTATCGGGCGGTCAACAAGGCGCAGGAGCTGATCACCGAGAAGAAATACGGTGAGGCCAATGCCAAGTTGCAAGATGCGCTCTCCGGCGCAGGCGAGCGAGTCTACGACAAGGGGGTCATATTGCAGACCCTCGGTTTCGTGGCCGCCCAGCAGGAGAAATACGGTCAGGCGACCAAGTACTTTGCCGATGCCATCGCGACAGGCGGCCTGCCGCCACCGGTGGCCCAGCAGGTGCGCTACAACCTGGCCCAGCTCTATATGGCGGAGGGTAATTATCAGGGGTCGATCAAGACCATGAAGGAGTGGTTTGCCAACCAGGGCAAGGATGACAAGCCCAACTCCCATGCCTATATCACGCTGGCCAACGCCCACGTGCAGCTCAAGCAGTACCGTGACGCGATCCCGGCGGTGGATCAGGCGATCAAGCTGTCGGCAGGTAAAGCGCCGGAGTCCTGGTATCTGCTGAAGATGGGCGCTCACTACGAGCTGAAACAGTACAAACCGGCAACCGAGGTGCTGACCTCTCTGGTCAACATGTTCCCGGAGAAGAAGAAGTACTGGACCCAGCTGTCGGCCATGCATATGCAGGCAGGTAACGATGCCAAGGCGCTGGCGGCGCTGGAGTCGGCATACAACCTCGGCATGTTGACCGAGGCCGCCGAGCTGCAGCGCCTCGCCAACTACCTCGCCTTCACCGGCATTCCCCATCGCGCCGCACGGGTGATGGAGAAGGGGATGAAGGATGGGGTGATTGAGCAGAGCGCCAGCAACTACAAGACCCTGGCCAACTATTGGCATCAGGCCAAGGAGCTGGATCCGGCCATCGACACCCTGGCCAAATCCTATCAGCTGGCCCCGAGCGCCGATTTGCAGCTGAAAATGGCGCGCATGATGATCCAGAGCAAACGCTATCAGGATCTGGTGGCGCTGGCCGCCAAACCGGCAGCCAATGCCAATGGTGAACAGCGGGCGGATCTCAAGTTCCTGACCGGGGTCGCCTATTTTGAGCAACAAAAGCCGAAGGAGGCCCTCAACGCCTTCACCCAGGCGGCTCAGAATGGCAACGTCAGCGGTCGGGCATCCCCCTGGATCAGCTTCCTCAAAGAGCAGAGTGGTGCGGGGGAGGCGGCCGTCCAGTAATTCCAATGACAACGCTTGAAGTCCCTTTTATGGTTGCCTGGTGGCTCCATTAACCGCTCTTCGGAGCGGTTTTTTTATGGCGGCAGCCAGTCCCTGCTGTAGTCGAAGCGCTATTTTCCCCCTTTTCGCTCCAATGAAAGTGCCACAGTCAACATTGGCCTATCTCCTCCGAGGTGACAAACGTTTCAGCTAGGGCTGCAACCGTGACACCAGGTGGCACAGCGCTGTGGTCTACGGGGGCGGGGTTGGTCCGCAGAGAGGGGGCTATGCTGTACATCTCTCTTTCAATGGCGACTTGCCAAGGGGGCTTTTGCTCTGTTGATAAGCATCACACCGAAAACGGCCACTTTTAACAAGAAAAGCAACATATGGAAGTTGAAATTTTGGCCGACTCGGGAAAGAATGCGCGCTCGGTTATTTGGCGCCGTGGTGCAGGTTGACCCGCCACCGGCAGACCGAAGATAAGATGGCCTCCGGCCCATTTGGTACAGGAAACCACACAGGAATTTTATGAACCCCCTTCGCACTGCCGCTTCGGCCCTTTTATGCACACTTGCGCTGATCAGCCAGCAGGCTGCCGCCGTCGAGTACCGTCTGCCTGCGGCCAACAGCCGTCTGATCGGTGAGAATCTGGAATATGTGGTGCCTGCGGACAATCGTCCGCTGGAGCAGATTGCCTCCGAGTTTCAGTTGGGTTTGACCAATATCATGGAAGCCAACCCGGGCGTTGATCCCTATCTGCCCAAAGCGGGCAGCACCCTGATCATCCCTCACCAGTTGATCCTGCCCAACGCGCCCCGCGAAGGGATCGTCATCAACGTTGCCGAGATGCGCCTCTACTACTATCCGAAAGGGAAGAACGTGGTACAGGTATTGCCCATCGGCATCGGTCAGCTGGGGGTGAACACCCCGGAGAACTGGATCACCAAGGTAGAGCGCAAGCGCGCCAACCCGACCTGGACCCCGACCGAAAACATTCGTCGTCGCTACGCCGCGAAGGGAATCACACTGCCTGCGGTCTGGCCAGCCGGCCCGGACAACCCCATGGGCCTGCACGCCCTCTACATCGGCAACCTCTATGCCATCCACGGAACCAACGCCACCTTCGGCATCGGTCTGCGGGTGAGCAGCGGCTGCGTACGTCTGCGTGCCGACGACATCAAGTATCTGTTCGACAACGTGCCGGTCGGTACCCGCGTCCAGTTCGTCAACCAGCCGGTCAAGACCACGGTCGAGCCGGATGGCGGTCGCTACATGGAAGTGCACGAGCCGCTGTCACGGACCGAGGAGGAGTTCAACTCCACCGCCTCCGTGCCGCTCCCGATGACACCGGCCATCACCCGCTTCATCGCCCACGCCGAGTCTGACTCCAACGTGGTCAAGCAGGTGCTGGAACAGCGTACCGGTATGCCGACCCGTCTCAATCCTCAAGCCTGATGACTTGAACTCGAGACCCGGTAATGACAACGGCGACCCTATAGTCGCCGTTGTTGTTTCTGCCAGCGGCAGTGGGCGTTATTTGTGACTGACGGTGACGATTGCCATAGTGTGGCGATCATCGACCCACTGGTAGGAGACCTGGCTGTGGGAGAGATTCAGGGATGCCTCTCTTGCCAGTTTTTGCAAATTAACTGTTTCGGTTGTTTGTGCGGAGCCTGAGAGGCAGGTGACCTGCATCTGCTTCTCTAGTTGGTTGACACGGCAGGCATCCTCCACGATGGCGCCGCTGAATTCGATGCGTCCTGTATTACTTGCCTGGGTCGTCTGTGCCATCGATATGCCCAGCGTGGCGAGAGTGAACACTACTGCGCTTGTTTTCATGCAGACCTCCTGATTGTCTTGCTCGCGGGCAGGAACCCGCTTGTTCATTGCCTCGCATTATCAGTATCGACAGTATTAGGTGGGGGATGAGCGTTATTTGATCCCTGCTCGGGAGGGGCAAATTCAGAAAGCAGTGTCTAGTCCTGAAATAGGTTTACACATTTTCAACTAGCATTTCTCTACTCAGAACCCCCTATGTACCGCATCGGGGGTTCTGTATTTCAACGCATGATGCGGCCGCTCCGCGTTGTAAATATCCACCGCTTCACGCACCATTTCCCGCGCTTGCGTTAAATCCTGCGGGCTTTGCAGCAATAACTCTCCTTTCAAAATCCCGTTCACCCGCTCCGCCAACGCATTCTGGTAGCAGTCATCCCCATCCGTCATCGAGCATTTCACCCCGTACCGTTCATGTAATGACTGATACAGTCCCGAGCAATACTGCACGCCGCGGTCTGAGTGATGGATTAGCTCCCCGCTGCCACACCGTTGCTTCAGTGCTTTCTTGAACGCCATCGCCACCGACTCCGCGTGTATCCCTTCGTGTACGTGGTGGCCTACTATCTTGCGTGAGTACGCATCCGTCACCAGGCTCAGGTACAGCGGCCCGCTCCTGGCTGGCAGATAGGTGATTTCAGCGACCCAGACCTGCTCCGGGGCCACCGGTGTGATCTGCCCTGGCCCCGCCTTGAGCAAGTTGGGATGACGGTAGAAACGGTGAAAACTGTGGGTGGTCTTGTGATACGCCCGCTTAGGTTGCACTAGCAGGCGGTGCTCGGCCAATATCTGAAACAGCCTGTCCCGCCCGACCTTGAGCCCGCCATCATCCTGACCCTGGAGCAGATAATGCACCTTGCGAGTGCCCACCCGAGGTTGTCGCAGTCGAACCTGACGCACAAAGCGCACCACCTGCAGCCCTTGAGCATGGCGCTCGTCGGCGACCCGATTGCGCTTGTAGTAAGCCTGCCGGCTTATCCCCAGAAACAGGCAAGCCCTGACGATGGTCAGCTTCTCGACTTGCCGCTGCGATAGGACTTGCCGGGTCGCTTTTTTACGATGGAGACGCCGTAGTCATTCTTCAGTACATCGACGACGGCCTCAAAGAACTGGGCCTTCTGACTCATCAGTGCCAGCTGTTGCTCAAGTTCCTTGATGCGCTGTTCTGGCGTCTGGTTGTCGGGGTCAGGCATGGTGATGCTCCTGCCGGCACGTACAGAAGCCCCCTGGCTCCAATCTTGCCGACCATGTTTACGTAACCATACCAGAATGGTCGAATTGCCCTGAATGCCATATCGGGCTTGTGCTTGCTGGCAACTGAGCTCGCCTTTTTCAATCTGCTCGACCAGTGCCAGTTTAAAAGTCAGTGAGTAATCGCGCTGTGTCCGTTTCACACCTTGTCCCATCGGGTTCTCCATGTATTGGGGGGGAAAGGTGTAAACCATATTCAGGACGGGACACAGGAGAAAAAAGAGGGCCGCCCATGGGGTTAATGCCGATGAGTCAATGGCTGTTCGACCATTCTCGGGCTAACAGCAGGAGTGAACCTTGTCGCGGCTGAAGTAAAAAGAGAAGTAGTTATCGATGTTGAGCAGGCGGTGCTCTTGGGGGCTGAAAGAGTCAAGGGGGTCATCTCGACGTCAAGCGGCTGGAGGCTTTGCGCAAGGCGCAGTCCGTGCATTGACCATGTCGATATGAGGTCAACCCCTTGGCTTGGGCCCAGGGGCTCTCATCACGCTGAACGGCGACCATTATGGTCGCCGTTTTTCTGGGCTCGAGTCAGCGTTTTACCCAGGCAGAATCACTGCACACAGACCGGGCAGAAGGCGTAGGTGCCTTGCGGATCGTTGAAGCGGGTGAGCGGGTCGAGACTGCGGTTCACTTCCACCAATGCCTTGCCAAATCCTGCCGGCAGCCAGCTTTGCAACTGGGGGGCCAGCACTTGGGCACTGCTGTCAAACAGCTGGCGCAGGAACTTGTCCTTGGTGGACTCCTCCTGCTCGATGGGGGTCACCTGCCACTCTTTGAGGTTGGCCAGCTCGGCGGCGGCCTTGATGGCGTCATCCAGATTGCCGAACTCGTCCACCAGACCCAGGGCCTTGGCATCTTCGCCGGTCCAGACTCGGCCTTCGGCCGCTTTCTCGGCCTCTTCCGGGCTCAGACCGCGGCCCTTGCTCACCAGACCGATGAAGCGCTGGTAGGTATCTTCCACGCTCAGCTGGATGGCCTGACCGACGTGATCCGGCAGGGCGCGGGTCGGGCCTACGCCGACGTAATCTGTGGTGCCAACCCCGTCGGTATGCACGCCGAACTGGGCCAACGCCTTGTCGATGGTGGCAAACATGCCGAATACCCCGATGGAACCGGTGAGAGTAGTTGGGGAGGCGAAGATCTTGTCCGCATCGGCGGAGATCCAGTAGCCACCGGATGCGGCATAGCTGCCCATGGAGACCACTACCGGTTTGCCTGCCTGTTTCAGGGCCAGCAGCTCGGCGCGGATCTGCTCGGCGGCGAAGGCGCTGCCGCCGGGGCTGTCAACTCGCAGGACCACGGCTTTGATCTTGTCATCGCGGCGAGCATCGGCCAGCAGGTCGGAGAGGCTGTCGCCGCCGATGGTACCGGCAGGCTGGACGCCATCCATGATGGCGCCGCTGGCGACCACCAGACCCACCTCATCCTTGCCACTCTGGGGATACTGTTCGGGCACTGCGGCCAGATACTCTTTCAGGCCGACCCCTTTCCAGCCGTGATCGTCCGCTTCACCCACCTCTTTAATAACAGCCTGGGTCATCTCATCGCGGGTGGCCAGCTGATCCACCAGCCCGTTGTCGAGGGCGTAGTTGGCGGCATTGCCACCGGCCTTGCGCAGCAGCTCGAGGAAGCGATCCTTGCCCGGCGCGACCGCCTCGGGTTCGATCTCTCGCTGCTCGGCTACGTCAGCCACATAGGATTGCCACAGCTGATCCAGCCAGCGCTGGTTCGCCTCTTTGCTCTCGGGGGACATCTCGTCGCGGGTATAGGGTTCGACGAAGGATTTGTAGGTGCCGACCTTGAACACGTGCGGGGTGATGTTGAGCTTCTCCAGCGCCGACTTGAAGTAGGTCTGGTAGACCCCAAGCCCCTCGATCACCACGGCGCCGCTCTGGTTGAGCAGCACGTGATCGGCGTGGGCCGCTAGCAGGTACTGGCCTTGAGTGTAGAAGTCGGCCATGGCGATCACCGGTTTGCCGCTCTCCCGGAAGGAGTCGATGGCACTCGCCACCTCCTGCAGTTTGGTGAAGTTGGCTCCCTGCAGCCCTTGTGGCTTGATCACCAGTGCCTTGATGCGCTCGTCATCCTTGGCACTCTTGATGGCCCACAGCAGGTCGGAGAGAACGATCTCGCTCGGCTGCTCGTCGCTGCTGTCCATCTGGCGCAGCAGTTGTACGGTGGGATCTGTCTGGGAGCGTTGCTCCACCAGCACGCCGTTGAGATTGAGGGTCAGCGCCCCTTCGATGGGCGCCTTGGGGGCCTCTTTCTGGCTGACGCTGAAGACGATGACCAGCACTACGATGAGAAACAGCAGATTGACCAGCATCAGCCGGGTGAAATTGAGCAGGCGCCACAGGCTGCGGAACAACCAACCCAGACCTTTGAAAATAGACATAGTCGCGTTATCGCCCTGTTAATGGGTAGAGAAGAGCCATTATTAACCAGTTGCGGGCGAAATTGCCATT
Source organism: Aeromonas sp. 603757 (assembly GCF_049171255.1). NCBI lineage: Bacteria > Pseudomonadati > Pseudomonadota > Gammaproteobacteria > Aeromonadales > Aeromonadaceae > Aeromonas > Aeromonas sp. 603757. The sequence goes on from NZ_JAAKOE010000014.1 coordinate 36,869, forward strand.
TCCGACTGGCGGATCCCGCCTATCTTCGTTCAGGGCACGGCTGTTCGCTGAAAAATTGTCCAAACATTTGTTTGAAAAAGAATTTTCGATTCTTTACTCTAGCCTCAGTTTGATAACAAAAAATTAACTGGAGGCATCGTGAGCCGCTATCCGACCCTGCTGATCCCGCTCGATCTTGGTTTTACCCAGCTGCGCAATCGGGTGTTGGGCGTTGTTCCATGCACCCTGGCCTTAAAGAGGAAGGCATCATGAGTCGCTATCCCCATCTGCTGACGCCCCTTGACCTCGGTTTTACCCAGCTGCGCAACCGTGTGTTGATGGGCTCCATGCACACCGGCCTCGAAGAGGAGAAGGGCGGTTTTGACAAGCTGGCCGCCTTTTACGCCGAGCGTGCCCGCGGTGGCGTCGGTCTTATCGTCACCGGCGGCATTGCCCCCAATCTGCGCGGTCGGCTGGTACCTCACGGCTCCCAGCTGAGCTTCCCCTGGCAGGTGAGCAAGCACAAGAAGGTGACCAGCGCCGTGCATCAGGAGGGGGGCAAGATAGCGCTGCAGATCCTCCATGCCGGTCGTTACGCCTATCATCCGTTCAGTCTGGCGCCGAGCGCCCTCAAGGCCCCCATCTCTCCGTTCAAACCGCGCGCCATGAGCGAGCGGCAGATCCGCGGCACTATTCGCGACTTCGCGGCTACAGCAGCGCTGGCCAAGGCGGCCGGTTATGACGGCGTCGAGGTGATGGGCTCGGAAGGTTATCTCATCAACCAGTTCATTTGCGAGCGCACCAACAAGCGCACCGATGGTTGGGGCGGCAGCAGTGAAAACCGGATGCGCTTCCCGGTGGAGATTGTCCGCGCCATCCGCGAGCGGGTCGGCACCGACTTCATCATTATCTTCCGCCTCTCCATGCTGGATCTGGTGGAACAGGGTTCGACCCTGGAAGAGGTGATTGCCCTTGGCAAAGCGCTGGAAGCGGTGGGGGTGACCCTGATCAACACTGGCATCGGTTGGCACGAGGCGCGCATTCCCACCATCGCCACCAGTGTGCCGCGCGGCGCCTTCAGCTGGGTGACCGCCGAGCTGAAAAAACACCTCAAGGTGCCCCTCATTACCACCAACCGTATCAACACCCCCGAGGTGGCCGAACGCATTCTGGCGGGTGGCGAGGCGGATATGGTCTCCATGGCGCGCCCCTTCCTGGCGGATCCCGAATTTGTCATCAAGGCTGCCGAGAACCGGGCGGACGAGATCAACACCTGCATCGCCTGCAATCAAGCTTGCCTTGACCATGTGTTCAAGCAGAAGCGCGCCTCCTGTCTGGTGAATCCCCGCGCCTGCTTCGAGACCGAGCTGACCTTTGGCCGCGTGCCCCAGCCCAAGAAGCTGGCGGTCGTGGGGGCGGGCCCGGCCGGGCTGGCGTTTGCCTGCTACGCTGCCGAGCGCGGTCATCAGGTGAGCCTGTTCGATCAGGCCAGCGAAATCGGCGGCCAGTTCAACTTCGCCAAGCAGATCCCGGGCAAGGAGGAGTTTCACGAGACTCTGCGCTATTTCGCCAAACGGCTGGAGAAGTGCGGCGTAGAGCTCTATCTGGGCCAGCGCCAGAGTGCCGAGAGCCTGCTCGGCGGCGGTTTTGACGAGGTGATCCTCGCTACCGGTATTCGTCCGCGCACCCCCAATATTCCGGGCATCGAACATCCCAAGGTGATGAGTTATCTCGACGTATTGCGGGATCACAAACCGGTCGGCCAGAAGGTGGCGGTGATCGGTGCAGGCGGCATCGGCTTCGATGTGGCCGAATTCCTTGTGGAGAAAAGGGTAGAGAAGAAGGTGGAGACGGATGCCGATGGGCACCGTGATCACTGGCTCAAGGAGTGGGGCATCGACAAACAGCTTGGCGAGCGCGGTGGCCTCACGGCTCCTGAAATCGACGCCCCCGAGCGCCAGATCTGGCTGCTCCAGCGCAAGGAGAGCAAGGTGGGTGACGGACTTGGCAAGACAACCGGCTGGATCCACCGTACCGTGCTCAAGAACCGCAAGGTGCAGATGCTCTCCGGGGTGCAATATCTGGGGATCGATGACGAGGGCTTGCACATTCAGGTGGGCGAGACCAAGCAGTGTCTGCCGGTGGATCAGGTTATCGTCTGCGCCGGGCAGGAGCCCCTTAAAGAACTGCAGGCCGGGTTGCAGGCGGCAGGCAAGCCGGTGCATATCATCGGCGGAGCCGACGTGGCTACCGAACTGGATGCCAAGCGTGCTATCCGGCAAGGGGCCGAGCTGGCTGCGATCATCTAGCCAACTGTGCCCTCTTGTCCCTTTTTAGTGCGATAAACCCCTGAGCCTCAGGGGTTTTCTTCATTCGGTGCTGTGCTAAGGTAGCGCCATCATTGCCCCAGAGAAGGAATTGCCCATGGATGCCCTCACCCTGTTGCTCAATCGCCACTCCTGTGGCCGTCTCGCCGATCCCGCCCCGAGCGGTGAGGTGCTCGACAATATCCTCAAGGCGGGCCTGCGCGCGCCGGATCACGGTACCCTGACCCCTTGGCAGTTCATTCTGTTCGAAGGGGAGGGGCGCGAGCGGCTGGGCAAGCTGTTGGCGGACGCGGCCCGTGCTCGCGGTGAAGATGAAGAGAGCATCAAGAAGTGCAGCGAAGCGCCGCTGCGGGCGCCCTTGGTCGTCGCCGTGGCAACCCGTTATCAGGCTCACCCCAAGGTGCCAAAACTGGAGCAGGAGCTCTCCGCAGGTTGCGCCCTGATGGCGATGCAGATGGCGGCGCAGGCGCAGGGTTTCAACGGTATCTGGCGCTCCGGCTGGTTTATCTTCGATGAGCAGATCAACAAGGGATTGGGACTGGCGGCAGAGGATCAGCTGGTGGGTTTCCTCTATCTCGGTACCCCCATGCTGGAAGCACGCAAACTGCGCGAACTGCCGCTCGATGAGTTTGTCCGCCGTTTCTGACTTTTCGGCCACGTTGCGGTTGAGAGATGCAAAGCCTCGAGAAATCGGGGCTTTTCTGTTTAACCGTGAATAGTAACCAGAGAAATTGGGGAAAATAAATGGGTCAAAGAGGCTGCGCGCGCCATAGCAGGTAATTATTTAAATAGTGCGATGTACCTCGCAATCCTGTGGTATTTCACTATGTAAAACGTTTGCGCATTCGCTAATATCTCCCTGCCAGTTTAGAAGGGCACTCCTTCTAATTTTTCTGCGATGAGAGTCGCAATTCCGTAGCACCTTTTAACAGCCCAACGTCTTCGTGACATTGGGCTTTATTTTTTTATGGGGTGTCGGGGCTGTTGTGAACTGATGGCGGCATCGTCATACGGCCCGGTTGGCAGCCTTATGCCCTGTTTTTGGCTGGCAGGATCCGGGCCGGGTTGCCGACTACCCGAGCACCGGCCGGTACATCTTTGGTGACTACGGCACCCGCGCCGACGATCGCCTCCCGCCCTATGGTGACGCCGGGCAGCAAGATGGCGCCGCCCCCAATCCAGACCTTGTCTTCAATGGTGACCGGCAGCGCCGTCTCTGTGCCCTGAATCCGTTCGTCGGCCTCCAGCGCATGGGCTGCGGTATAGATCTGCACGTTTGGCCCAATCATCACATGGGCGCCGATGCGAATGGGGGCATTGTCCAGCAGGGTCGCTCCCATATTGATGTAGGAGTCCTTGCCCAGGTGGATGTGGCGGCCATAGGTGCAGTAGAGGGGCGGGCAGATGAAGGCATTCTCTGCCAGTTCGCCAATCAGCTCCGCCAGTAGTGTCCGCTGCTCTGTCTCCTCTTCCGCCAGATTGAAACGGCGATAGCGCCGTGCCGCCTCCCGGCGCAACTGGGCCAGCTCGGGTGTCATGCAGTTGTACGGTTGGCTGCTAATCATCTTCTGGTATTCGCTCATGAAGGTTGCTTTCCTTTATCTGCCAGGGATTTGGATATTGGCGCCAATACGACAGAAGTAACGTGATCACCCACCCGATACGGGCAGAACCAGGTTGGCAGGTTTGCCTTCGGCAAAGGCCAGCACATTCTCGAACGCCACGCGAAAGTAGAGTTCGTAGCTGTTTTGCTCCACATAGCCGAGATGAGGCGTTGCCAATACATTGGGCAGGCGCAGCAGGGGCTCGCTTTCCTGTGTCGCCGGCTCGATGTCAAATACATCGAGCGCGGCCCGTTTTCCAGGATGGGTACTTAGCTCTGCATAGAGGGCGCCCGGCTCGATAAGTTCGGCACGGCTGGTATTGACCAGCAGAGAGTCAACTTTCATGCGGGCCAGATCTGCGCGGGTAACAGCGCCGCGGGTTGTCTCGCTCAGGCGCAGATGCAGCGTGAGGATATCGGCTTGACTGAAGAGAGCCTCCTTGCTGGAGGCGCAGGCATAGCCATCCTGCTCGGCCTGCCTGCGCGAAGCCTCACTGCCCCATATCAGTACCGACATGCCAAATGCCTTGCCATAGCGGGCGATCCGCTGGCCTATCTTGCCGTAGCCCCAGATGCCGAGCGTCAGCCCATGCAGTGTGCGTCCCAAACCGAGGTCACCAGATTGCTGCCATTGGCCTTGGCTTAACGCCTGGCTGTAAGCAGGTATATGGCGGGAAGCTGCCATGATGAGCGCCCAGCAGAGCTCGGCGGGAGCAATAGGGCTGCCGACTCCTTCTGCCACGGCAACGTCGTACTGTTGGCATAGTGCCGGGTCGATATGCTGGCTGATTTTGCCGGTCTGGCTGATGAGTTTAAGGGTGGGAAGCTGTATCAGCAGCTGTTCGTCGATGCGGGTACGCTCGCGGGTCAGCACCAGTGCTTCCATTCCTTCCAGCAGGGCGGCAAGGCGCGTTGTATCGGGTTCGCTCTGGTTGAGGATGGTGACGTCATGACCCGCCAGCAGGGCAAAGCAGGGGAGGTGGCGCACCTGATCCTGATAGTCATCCAGAATGGCAATCCGCATAAGAAATCCTTCTCGGTTGCGTTGGCTCGGACCGCTATCTTACCGGAATAAAGGTGTCTGTTGTTTTCAAACGAACACAATCAGAAGGGAGGGCGATCAAGCCCATGCTCACGGACCTGGATGAGCTCGGTAGGCCAAAACAATCAGAGCCCCCGAACGGGAGCCCTGATGGCATGAGGTTGGCGTCTATGTTGCCCGCGCTTAGCCGTGCTTGCGGCCGGAGAGGCGGCACCACTCCTCCTTGACGGCGGTCGGGTCCATTTCGAACCACTGACCGTAGATGGTTTCCAGCTCCGGAGCCTGGCTCTCCAGCACGCCGGAGAGGGCCATCAGGCTGCCCGCTTTGCCGTGACCGGCGATCAGCGGTGCCAGTTCGCGCAGCGGGCCGGCCAGGATATTGGCGACCACCACATCCGCTTCGACATCTTGTGGCTGGTCGGCCGGCAGATAGAGCTCAATCTGGTCGGCGACACCGTTGCGCGTGGCGTTGTCGCGGCTGGCCTGAATGGCCTGCGGGTCGATGTCGATGCCGATAACGCGGGCAGCACCCAGTTTCAGGGCGGCGATGCCGAGAATGCCGGAGCCACAGCCAAAATCGACCACGGTTTTACCGCTCAGATCCAGCCCGTCCAGCCACTGCAGGCAGAGGGCGGTGGTGGGGTGGGTACCGGTACCGAAGGCCAGGCCCGGATCCAGCATCACGTTAACTGCATCGGGGTTCGGCACATCGCGCCAGCTCGGGCAGATCCAGAGGCGCTCGCCAAACTGCATGGGGTGGAAGTGATCCATCCACTCGCGCACCCAATCCTTGTCTTCCAGCTGCTCGACCTTGTAGCCGACATTTTCGCCGAAGATCTGCTGGAAGAAGGCGATGGTGGGGGCCGGATCGGTTTCGGCGTCAAACAGCCCCATCACTTCGGTCTCGCCCCACAGCGGGGTTTCGCCCGGCATGGGTTCATAGACGGGCACATCCTTGGCATCCATAAAGGTCACCGCCTGGGCACCACGCCCCAGCAGCATGTTGCTCACCTTGTCTGCGGTCTTGGCAGTGGCGTTGATTCGAATTTGTATCCAGGGCATGGCGTCGACTCTTCATAAATGTGAAACCGCGAGATTCTACCATCATGGGGCAGTGCTGTCGTGGTTTGCCCATGACGTGGAGGGATACGGGGGCTTTTGCCGGATTGGCACGGTTCCTGTATTGCTCTATGCAGGCGAAGACGACCGGTTTTCGCTGAACGCTTTGCTCAAGTTCCGTCATCTTTCACTGCCACCCTCGGGTGGCATTTTTTTATCTGCACTCCTTTGCCTGGTAAACAGTCTGCCAGACAAAAAAAGAGCAAGGTCGGCACCTTGCTCAAGGATGGACTGACGCCGTTTTGGCGCATTCATGCTGCAGTTGGCACGCCAGATGCAAAGACTAATATGTCCTGCATAAGGATATGTGTGTGATTGTTACCCCAATGTTCAGGTATTCAGGCCATTTCTCGCGAAATGGCCTCTTTTTTGGCTGATTGTTGGATGTTGGCCTGCCGCTGGCTGGCATTAGCGCTGCTGGTTGTGCCCGTTTGGGGCATCTCCTTGGTGAACTTATCCCATCATGGTGCGTTTGAGGGCTTAGTTGGCAAAGTCGCTCATGTCGATCACCAGCTTGCCAACCATGCGGCCCGCTTCCACCTCGGCATGGGCCTGAGCCAGCGTGATCGGGGTCAGCGACGGGATGGTTCTGGTCAGGGTGGTCTGCAATACCCCTTCATCTACCAGTGCCGCCACCCGGCCGAGCAGGCGGTGCTGTTCGATCATGTCCGGCGTCTGGAACAGGGAGCGGGTGAACATGAACTCCTGGCTGAAGGTGACGCTCTTGCTCTTGAGCAGGGAGAGATCCCACGGTTCGCTCGATTCGGCGATGGTGCAGATATGGCCAAACGGGCGGATCAGCCCGGCCATGGTGGCCCAGTGCTCGGCGGTGGCGTTGGTGCAGAAGATGGCATCGACCTGGGTGATGCCAAGGGCGGTCAGCTCCTCCTGCAACTTGTGGTGGTTTACGACCTGATGGGCGCCCATCTCGAGGCACCACTCGCGGCTCTCGGGGCGGGAGGCGGTAGCAATCACCTCCATACCGGTGAGCTGACGGGCCAGCTGGATGGCGATGGAGCCCACGCCACCGGCGCCGCCGATGATCAGCAGTTTGCCACGGCTCTCGCGGGTGAGAGCGAAGCGCTCGAACAGGGTCTCCCAGGCGGTGATGGCGGTGAGCGGCAGGGCGGCGGCCTCCACATCGCTCAAGCTGGTGGGGGCGATTGCGGAGATACGCTCATCCACCAGTTGCAGAGCGCTGTTGCTGCCCGGACGGCTGATGTCGCCGGCATACCAGACCCGGTCGCCCGCCTTGAACAGGGTCACTTCGCTGCCGGTGGCGATCACTTCCCCCACCGCATCCCAGCCCAGTACCCTGGGCGAGCTTTCAATTTTGGCCTTGGGGGAGCGCACCTTGGTATCCACCGGATTGACGGAGGTGGCGGTGACCCGCACCAGCAGATCCCGCGGGCCCGGAACCGGATCGGGCAGGTTGGCGGCGATGAAGCAGTCGGGGTGGTCGCTTGGCAGATAGTGAGTCAGGGCAATGGCTTTCATGGTTTTTCCTTTCAAATCGCTGTGTTCGGGATTGCCACTCACTCTAGTCTGGTTGATTATCAAGATTAAGATGGGTAATCGGTAAAGACTGTTTGAATATATGAACAATGTCGATCTGGAGTTGATGGGACTGTTCGCCACCGTGGTGGAGCAGGGAAGCTTTACCCGAGCCGCCGAGCTGCTTGGTATGCCCAAGTCATCGGTGAGCCAGAAGATCTCGCGGCTCGAATCCCAGCTCGGGGTGCGGCTGTTGCAGCGCACCACCCGCAGGTTGAGCCTGACCCCGCAGGGGGAGCTCTATGTGGAGCACTGTCAGGGGCTGCTGGCAATGGCCCGCAGTGCCAATCTGGCGATGGCACGGCTGCGCTCGGCCCCGGCGGGGCGGGTGCGGATCACCGCCCCTGAGGCAACCGGCACTCTGCTGCTTGGCCGGATCCTCGCCGAGTTTCGCGCCCTCTATCCCGAAGTGGTGCTGGAACTGACCCTGAGTGACGATCAGCTCGATCTGGTGGGGGAAGGTTATGATTTGGCGCTGCGGGCGGCGCCGCTGAAAGACTCCAGCCTCATCTGTCGGCGTATCGGTCAGGTGGCGCGTCATCTGGTGGCAGCGCCCGCCTATCTGGCGGCCCACGGCATGCCGCAACAGCTGAGCGAGCTGGGTCGTTATGCCTGTCTGGTGCACTCGGCCATGCCGGTGTGGCCATTGCAGGAGGGGGGCTGGCGGCCACAGGGGGCCTGTGTCAGCAATAGCTTGCTGGCGCTGCGGGAGATGGCGCTTCATGACGGGGGAATTGCCCTGTTGCCCCACCATGTCTGTGAAGGGGATTTGGCGGCGGGGCGGCTGCAGAAGGTGTTGCCGGATCAGCCCATTCCGGCCAACCCGTTCTACCTAATCTATCCGAGTCGGGAGCATCTGGCCCCCGCCCTGCGCACCCTGATGGATTTCGTGGCCGAGCGGTTGCCGTTTGCCTGAGTTACCAGCTGCTCTGGCTGGCCGACTCCTGATTGGGTTTGAGGCCGAGCGGGACCGACTGGCGCTCCGCCAGCATGCGGATCTGCCCTTCAATCAGGCTGGCGCTGGGGCCCAGCACCAGCACCAGCTGGTGGTCGTTGAGCTGGATCCAGGAGAGGCAGCCCAGGCCCAGCAGGCGAGATTCATCCACCAGTGAAATATCGCGCACCCGCAGGCTGAGGCGGGTGATACAGACACTCATCGCCACCAGATTGTCCATCCCGCCCAGTACCTTGAGATACTGGATCGCCAGCATCTGCGGGTCTGAGGGGGCAACACTGGCAAGGCGCGGATGTTCCACCGCGATGGGCTTGCTCGGCATGCTGAGGGGGGCACGCTCCAGCAGTTGGTAAAAGAGCAGGGTGTAGGCGACGAAAAACAGGATACCGACCGGAATGAGCCAGAAGCTGTGCTCCCCAGCCTGATAGCTCAGCACCAGATCCAGCAGACCGGCGGAGAAGTAACTGCCCACCTTGATCCCCAGCCCGCTACAGACCGCCAGTGACAGTCCGGTCAGTAGGGCGTGGGCGAGAAACAGCCAGGGGGCGGTAAAGGCGAACAGAAATTCGATAGGCTCTGTGATACCCACCAGTGCCGAGGTGAGCGCCAGGGTGAGCAGCAGCCCGCCCTGCGGCAGCCGCTGCATCCGCTGGCGGTGCAGCCAGATGGCAAAACAGGCGCCCGGCAGGCCGAACATGATGATGGGGTAGAGACCGGCCACATACCCTTCATGAAGGGGTTGGGCGGTGGCCAGCGCCTGCAGGTTGCTCTCGCCAAGGCCGATGACGCTGCCCAGCACCTGATGGAGCCCAAGCGGGATCAGCAAGCGGTTGAGGGTGCCGTAGCAGAAGGCGCCAAACGGCGTGGTAAGCAGCTCTGAGGTGAGCAGGGTCAGCCCGCGCTCCAGTGGCGGCCACAGCAGCGAGAGGGGGATGGCGATCAGCAGGCAGGCCAAGGCCGACACCAGCAGGCTGGGAAACTCCCCCCTGGCGATCTGCAGCCAGCGGGGCAGGGTTTGCTGGTGAACCCAGGGATAGATGATGGCAGTGGTGAGCCCCGCCAGCAGACCGCAGATCATGTCGGCGTGCAGGTTGGGGGCAAGCGTATTGAAGGCGGTGCTGAGCAGCAGGAAGTTGACCGCACCCGCCAGTGTCTGTCCGCCCAGCTCCTGCCGACTCAGGCCAAAGGCGATCGCCACCGCATAGATGAGCGGCATCTGGCTGAAGATCGCCTGACCGGTGAGGGAGAGCACCGCCAAATCGAGCACGTCGGGTTGCCCCAGCCGGTAGATCAGCGCCGCCATCGGCAGGATGGAGACGGGCAGCAGCAGGGCATAACCGAGCCGCTGCAGGGCTTGAGTAACGACTTGTCGAGTGGCTTTAACGGGCATACAGCGGCTACGTTCTGTGACTTGGCGCACAGTTTAACCGGAAAACACCTATTTGGGGATAGTTTTGGAACCCCTAATTTATATTTTTATTATTTCTGCCCGAAAAGCTCGCGCACTTCCCGCGAGGGCGGTGCCGTCAGCAGGCTGACCGTGATAAAGACCACTAGCGCCAGCGTGAGGCTTGGCACGATGGCGTGCAGACCAGCCAGCTTGATCCCCCACTGACTGAGTACCCCATAGCTTACGATGCCGCTGACCATGCTGGCCAGTGCGCCCGGGCCGTTGGCCCGCGACCAGTAGAGGCCGAGCACCAGTGGCCAGAGGAACACCGCTTGCAATCCGCCAAAGGCGAGCAGGTTGAGCCAGATGATCATCTCGGGCGGTTGCAACGCCGCCAGCAGCACCAGAGTGCCGAGGATCAGGGTACAGAGCAGGGAGAGGCGGGGGATGCGCACTTCCAGCTTCTCCTGCTTTGGACTCAGATAGTTGAGGTAGAGATCCTTCACCAGAGTGGCGGAAGCCTGGATCAGCTGGGAGTCGATGGTGGACATGATGGCCGCCATCGGCGCCGCCAGAAAGACTCCGGCCAGCCAGGGGGGTAGCACTTCCATCATCAGGGAGGGCATGATCTTGTCCGGGCTGTCCATGCCGGGCAGGATGGCGCGGCCAAGGGCGCCCGCCAGATGCATGCCGAACATCAGCAGGGCGCTGACAACGGTGCCGATCAGAATGCCGCGATGGAGCGCCTTGCTGTCGCGATAGCCAAAACAGCGCAATGCCGAGTGGGGCAGCCCCACCACCCCGACACAGACCAGGATCCAGAAGCTCAGCATAAAGGGCTGGGTCAGCATGTCGCCGGCCCCTTGCGGGCTTACCAGCTTGGGGTCGATCTCCCTGAGCTGGTGGATGAGGTTCGGCAGGCCGTCACCGGCAATCAGAATTCCTGCCAGCAGGGCGCCGGTGCCGATCAGCATGATGATCCCCTGCAGGGCATCAGTCATCACCACGGCGCGGAAGCCGCCGATGATGGTGTAGAGCAGCACACAGCTGGCAAACAGCATCAACCCCTGCTGGTAGGAGAGCCCGGTGGCGGTCTCCAGCAGGCGGGCACCGCCGATAAACTGCACCACCATGGTCGCGATAAAGGCGAGGATGATAGTAACGGAGCCGAGGATCACCACTGCCTTGCTCTGATAGCGGGCCCACAGCATGTCGTTGATGGTCACCGCATTGACCCGGCGGGCGATGATGGCGAACTTCTTGCCCAGTACTCCCAGAGTGAGCCAGACGGTGGGCAGCTGGATCATCGCCAGCAACACCCAGCCCAGACCGATCTTGTAGGCCGCGCCCGGCCCACCGATAAAGGAGGAGGCCGAGGTGTAGGTGGCCACTAGCGTCATCGCCAGCACCAGCCCGCCCATGCTGCGGTTGCCGATGAAGTACTCCTGCACGAAGTTGCCTTCAGCTCTATGACGGCTGGCCCAGAAACCCACCCCCAGCACCAGCACCAGATAGATGAAGAGCGGCAGCATCAGCTCAAGATTCATGGGATGACTCCTTGCCGGAAGGGGCTGGGGTATCGAGGGGGATATCCACAAACAGTCGATCCACCATCAGGGCACATAGTGCGATGAACAGCAGTGGCATCGCCACGCAACTGAGCAGGAACCAAAGGGGAATGTCCCAGCATTCGATCTCTTCCGGGATCAGATAAGCCGTGCCATACCAGGCAAGAAAATAGAGTAGGGTCAGCAGCAGGCAGAAAGCTGCTTCCCGGCGGGCGAGAGCAAAACGGTTCACCTTGGCCTCCGACAATTTTGAGGGGCGCAAGGATAACAAAAAAGGGCCATGTCGCCATGGCCCTTTTTCAGCAGAGGCTCCTTGCGGAGCAGACTTCCACCGGAAGTCCGGTCTCTATCAGAGATCCTTACAGACCCAACTTCTTGTGCAGATAGTGGGCGTTGGTACTGCCACCGTGCAATGTCATCGGGTCTCTATCAGCGATCCTTACAGACCTAACTTCTTGTGCAGGTAGTGGATATTGGTGCCACCGTGCTGGAAGTTTTCGTCTTTCATGATCTCTTTTTGCAGCGGTACGTTGGTCTTGATCCCTTCCACTACCAGCTCGTCCAGCGCATGGCGCATGCGGGCGATGGCAATGTCACGATTCTCGCCGTAGCAGATCAGCTTGCCGATCATCGAATCATAGTGGGGCGGTACCTTGTAACCGGCATAGATGTGGGAGTCCCAACGCACGCCCAGACCACCCGGCGCGTGGAAGCGCTGCACCAGACCCGGAGAGGGCATGAAGGTGGCCGGATCTTCCGCGTTGATCCGGCACTCGATGGCATGACCACGGATGCGGATATCCTGCTGGGTGATCGACAGGGGCTGACCGGCGGCGATGCGCAGCTGCTCCTTGATCAGATCGATACCGGTGACCATCTCGGTGACCGGATGCTCAACCTGGATACGGGTGTTCATTTCGATGAAATAGAACTCGCCGTTCTCGTACAGGAACTCGAAAGTACCCGCACCGCGGTAGCCGATCTCGATACAGGCGCGCACACAGCGCTCGCCGATGAACTTGCGCATTTCGGCGGTGATGCCGGGTGCCGGCGCCTCTTCCACCACCTTCTGGTGGCGACGCTGCATGGAGCAGTCGCGCTCGCCCAGATAGAGGGCGTTGCCCTGGCCGTCTGCCAACACCTGAATTTCGATGTGGCGCGGGTTTTCCAGGTACTTCTCCATGTAGACCATGTCGTTCTTGAAGAACTGGCCTGCTTCGGATTTGGTTAGGGCAATGGCGGAGGCTAGCTCGGCCTCGCTGCGTACCACGCGCATGCCACGACCACCGCCGCCACCGGCAGCCTTGATGATCACCGGATAGCCGATGCGCTTGGCAATAGCGGCATTGCGCTTGGTGTCGTTGTCCACCGGACCGTCAGAGCCCGGTACACACGGTACGCCTGCCTTCTTCATCGCTTCGATGGCGGAGACTTTGTCACCCATCAGGCGGATGGTCTCGGCGCGCGGGCCGATGAAGATGAAGCCGGATTTTTCGACCACTTCGGCAAAATCGGCGTTCTCGGAGAGGAAGCCGTAACCCGGGTGGATGGCCACGGCACCGGTCACCTCGGCGGCGGCGATGATAGCCGGAACGTTGAGGTAGGAGTCGGTACTGGCTGGTTTGCCGATACAGATGGATTCGTCGGCCAGCAGCACATGTTTGAGCTCCCGGTCGGCGGTGGAGTGAACGGCCACTGTCTTGATCCCGAGCTCTTTGCAGGCGCGCAGGATCCGCAGGGCAATTTCACCGCGGTTGGCGATGACTACTTTGTCCAACATGGGTGGCGATTTCCCTTATTCGATGATGAACAGCGGCTCGTCAAATTCGACGGCCTGACCATTTTCAACCAGGATCGCTTTGATCACACCGGCCTTGTCAGACTCGATTTGGTTCATCATTTTCATGGCTTCGACGATGCACAGGGTATCGCCGACATTGACTTGCTGACCCACTTCCACGAACGGCTTGGCTTCCGGGCTGGAGGAGCGGTAGAAGGAGCCAACCATGGGAGAGCGCATCAGGTGACCGCTCGGTGCGGCATCTGCGGCCGGCGCAGCGGAAACCGGGGCGGCGGCTGGAGCGGCAACCGGAGCGGCTGCTTGCTGCATGATCATCTGCGGTGCGGCAGTGACCTGGCCTGCGAAGTTGCGGCTGATGCGAACGGACTCTTCACCTTCGGAGATCTCCAGTTCGGCGATGCCGGACTCTTCAACCAGTTCAATCAGCTTCTTGATTTTGCGGATATCCATTAGCATTCTCTTTCTTCTTTATCTGATCAGTGATTATCAAGCCGCGTGCAGATGGCGCACGGCCGCGGTTAAAGCGAATTGATAGCCATCGGCCCCCAGACCACAAATGACCCCTTTGGCGACATCAGACAGATAGGAGTGATGACGAAACGGCTCCCTGGCATGAACGTTTGACAGGTGAACCTCGATAAAGGGTATGGCGACACCCAGCAGCGCATCGCGGATGGCGACGCTGGTGTGGGTGAAGGCGGCCGGATTGATGATGATGAAATCCACCTGACCCATGGCCTGATGGATGCGGCTGACCAACTCATGTTCGGCGTTGGATTGCAGATGTTCCAGAGTGACACCGAGTTCGCTGGCGTTGAGCTTCAGATCGGCGACGATCTCATCGAGCGTCTTGCTGCCGTAGATACCCGGTTCCCGTTTGCCCAGCAGATTCAGGTTTGGACCGTTGAGCAGGAGAATTCGGCGATGTTGCGACATATTGAGTGCATCCTCGATGATCATGCTGCTATCTGTCAGCTATCTTGTGGACTACCTGAAATCTAGCCATTTTCTGCGCAAATCGGTGTGCCCTGGCACACAGATTTCGCAATTATATTGATTTCGTGAAAATTAGCAGCATTTTACTGGTCTAATCTCTACATCTGGCTATTTATTGAGCGTCACCTCCCTGTGCACCCAGTTTCAGCCGCTCAGGCCGTTTGTACCGCTGTAGAAACAGCAAAGCCGGCACAGGGCCGGCTTTGTCGAGCAACAAACGAAGCGGGATCAGGCTGCTTCCGACTTCTCGCGGATGAGTTTGTCTACTACGCCCGGATCCGCCAAGGTGGAGATATCCCCCAGGCTGTCGGTCTCGCCGGTGGCGATCTTGCGCAGAATTCGCCGCATGATCTTGCCGGAACGGGTCTTCGGCAGCCCCTCCGCCCAGTGAATGACATCTGGCGTGGCGATGGCACCGATCTCCTTGCGCACCCACTCCTTCACCTCTTTGTGCAGCTCACGGCTCGGCTCTTCCCCGGCGATCAGGGTGACATAGGCATAGATGCCCTGACCCTTGATCTCGTGAGGAACCCCCACCACCGCGGCTTCGGCGATCTTGGGATGGGCCACCAGCGCCGATTCAATTTCGGCGGTACCCATGCGGTGGCCGGAGACGTTCAGTACATCATCCACCCGTCCGGTGATCCAGTAGTAGCCATCGGCATCGCGACGGGCACCGTCGCCAGTGAAGTAGCGGCCGGGGAAGGTGGAGAAGTAGGTCTGCTCGAACCGCTCGTGATCGCCGAATACGGTGCGCATCTGACCCGGCCAGGAGTCGGTGATCACCAGATTGCCCTCGGTGGCCCCCTCCAGCGGTTCGCCCATGTTGTCGACCAGCGCAGGTTGCACCCCGAAGAAGGGTTTGGTGGCTGAGCCCGGTTTCAGGTCGGTGACGCCGGGCAGCGGCGTAATCAGGATGCCGCCGGTTTCGGTCTGCCACCAGGTATCGACAATGGGGCAGCGCTCATCGCCAATGGTGCGGTAGTACCACTCCCAGGCTTCCGGGTTGATCGGTTCACCCACCGAGCCCATGATGCGCAGGCTCTGGCGCGAGGTGCCGGTGACCGCTTCGTTGCCCTTGGCCATCAGGGCGCGGATGGCAGTGGGGGCGGTATAGAGGATGGTGACCTGGTGCTTGTCCACCACCTGACTCATGCGGTTGGTGGCCGGGTAGTTGGGCACCCCTTCGAACATGATGGTGGTGGCGCCGTTGGCGAGCGGCCCGTAGACCAGATAGGAGTGACCAGTGACCCAGCCCACATCGGCGGTACACCAGTAGATGTCCTCTTCGTGGTAGTCGAACACATATTTGAAGGTGAGGGTGGCATAGACCAGATAGCCGCCGGTGGTGTGCAGCACCCCCTTGGGTTTGCCGGTGGAGCCGGAGGTATAGAGGATAAAGAGCGGATCTTCGGCGTTCATCGCCTCGGGCGGGCAGTCGCTGCTGACGGTGGCGGTCGCTTCATGCCACCAGATGTCGCGGTGGTTGTGCCAGGCGACATTGCCGCCGGTGCGCTTGAGCACGATCACCTTGTTAACCTGGGTATCCGGGTTGGTGAGCGCTTCATCCACGTTTTTCTTGAGTGGCACCGGACGGCCACCGCGCAGTCCCTCGTCGGCGGTGATCACGATGCGCGAGCCCGAGTCGATGATGCGACCGGCCAGTGCTTCCGGCGAGAAGCCGCCAAAGACGATGCTGTGCACTGCGCCGATGCGGGTACAGGCCAGCATGGCGATGGCGGCTTCGGGCACCATGGGCATATAGAGGCAGACCACGTCGCCGCGATGAACCCCCTGAGCTTTCAAGACGTTGGCAAACTTGCACACTTCGCTGTGCAGCTCGCGGTAGGTGAGTTTGCGATCTTCGGCGGGGTTGTCCCCTTCCCAGATGATGGCGACCTTGTCACCCCGTTCGGCGAGATGGCGATCGAGGCAGTTGGCGGAGACGTTGAGCTGGCCATCTTCAAACCACTTGATGGAGACATGGCCCGGATCGTAGGAGGTGTTTTTTACCTTGGTGTAGGGCTTTATCCAGTCGAGGATTTTGCCCTGTTCACCCCAGAAGGTATCGGGATCCTCGACGGAGGCCTGGTACATGGCGGCGTAGTCGCCCTTGTCGAGCAGGGCGCTGTTGCTGATATGGGGTTTGACCGGATAGACCTTGCTCTCGCTCATCACTCACTCCTTTGAATACATACTTTTAATAATTAAGTAACAACTTATACCTTTGGCTGATGGGGGCAATTAGACTTTTGGATAGACAGCAACATTTGGTTACAGGGTAATGGGTGACACTCAGGTGGTGAGTGGGTAAAAAGGAGGACTTTGATGGATGGAGGTAGTTATGTTCTCTCTATTGCTCTGTGCATCCCTCTGGCAGTTTGATGTGCCTGTTCTGGCAGACAAGCCCCCCAAAGAGTTTGTGATTACGCATCAGGAGCCGTCACAGACCGTGCGGGATCGGGTTGCCGATGAGCTTGGCAACGCATGGCAGGCAAAAAAACCGGGGGCCAAATTTTCCCTCAGTGAGCCTGGATCCCGTTATTCGGGCGACTCCCCGCTCACACGCATGCTCAATGAGCGGGATGATGGTGGTGTTCCCACCCTGACGTTTGGCAGATAGTCATATCTATCGCCAGGGGATTTTCCCCTGCGGCACCAATGACATCATCATCCTTTGATGAACGCAGTCGACCTGACGTTGCGTACCAATAGATAATCCCTTCTTCCCCTGTTAAGGGCTTGTGGGCACAGATGTTCAGCCTGAGTTGCAAGCCCTTGCTACCGTGGTCCTTTTGACATCCCGAGAGAGCGTTATGTCGCTAACAGAGGATGTTTATCATGCGCGATCAGAGCGTTAGTGCTTGAGCTGTGCGGCTTGCTGGCAAAGAGGGCTGACGATGATTGACTCTGTTGTAATGGAATTTGGCAACATGGTTGGCATGTTGCCATTTGGTCAGGAAACCTGGAGTGCGCAGCAACAGGATATCCCCCTGATTGCAGGAAGCAGTTGCATTGTAGAGCCTAATGATGCGATGGGTTTGACTGTCTGTGCGTTTTCATTTGGCTGGACCCAAGATAGGTGGGCGCTGGTAAACGTGGAAGTTGCCTGTGGTGTGAGTGTTACCAGCTGAAGCGATAGCTCAGGGTCAGGTTCACGACTGGTTGCCAATCGCAACCCTGGATGAGCCACTGCTTGGCACCCGCTTCTGCGTCGAGTTGCCACTTTTGCCAAGCCCAGCTGTGCTCCAGGGTTAGCCCCCAGTCTCGCCAACCTTCATGAGCATCATAAGCAGCCATGTGGGCCTGACTGCCCCGGGTCAGCCAGAGGTTGAGGGAGAGCCCGGCCGGCAGCGGCAGGCTGTGCTCCATGTACCAGAGCTGGCCATAACGGCCAGTGAGGTCGACGAGCTGGGACAACGTCAATTGATGGTCATCATCCAGCTGCCATCCCAGGCGCCACATAGCACTGAAACGGGTACTATCAACCACTGGCATGGATCCAACTCCCAAGGCGATAAAACTCTTTTCATAGAGAGGTAGTGCCAGCCCGGCACTGCTTCCGTTAGTGAAAAGGAGCCCAACCTGGGTCTCCCGTTCATAACCCCACCAGAGTTGGCTGTGCTGGGTTGCGTTACTACTGGCCTGGTTACTATCCAGTTGCCAGCTGCTGCCCAGTAACAACTCCTTTGCTTGCAATGGTAGCGTCACCAGTATTAGCAGCGACAGCCAATACTTATTTGCCATATAGCCGCGCCCAGTCCCGATCCTGATGCATTCCCATCAGATGACAGATGATGCCGGAGCGCTGGAAAGCATAAATAAGCAGTATGCTGGCGGTGCAGAGCAACATGATAAGGCCAAAACTGTTGGGCAGTATGGTGCCCTGACGGGCGGTCCACCACAGTAGCAAGGGGCCCCACAGGTGCACGAAGATGCTCTTGTGGAAGATGAAGACGGTCAGCGAGTACATGCCGATCCAGTTGAGTGGTCGCCAGCAGAGACGGATATTGTGTTGGTGTAGCCAGAGCACGGTACCGATCACCAGAAACTCCATACCCCAGATCCCGGCTCGGCCGATCATGTCCAGCGCCAGTTCGTGTTCGTTGGCGTAGATGTCGTTGAGCTCGACCGTGCTTGTCTCGCCGAACATGAGATAGATGGCCAGCGCCACCAGCGACAGCGTCAGTACCAGACGGTTGAGGCGATCTCGCCATTGTGGGCGCTGATGCCAGCACCAGCCATAGAGAAAGCCGAAACAGCCACTGGCCATGAAGAGGTCGAGACGGGCATCCAGCTCATAGTCGGGGTGAACGTGCAGCTTCATCCAGCTGTCGATATGGCCGAGCAGATCCTGTACGCCGAGTTGATCCAGTAGCAGGCTTAGAAGGGTCAGCAGGAGCATGCCGCGGATGCCGAACCTGGCATACACCATGGAGAAGAGCGCCAGCAGGCACATCCAGAGCATGACCGGGTAGAACGAGATGGCCTCGCCGAAGTTGGGGGCGATGACCAACCCTTCGACATAGAGCATCAGTATGATGCTGGCAAACAGGGCCAGCTTGCTGCCCAGCTGCGGCTTGAAGCTGGCCTGATCGCGGCGGCTCAGGTTGAATGCGGCCAAGGCCAGGTAGATCTGGCTGACCCAGGGGATTAACCAGGCTGATGCGTGTGCTGTCAGCTGATCCATGGGGAGCAGGTGTCCCGCCATTGCCTTGTGTGATACATAGAAGCTGTCCCACAAGGCATGTTCCCGATTGAAGAAATCGATGTACCAGTAGTTGAGGTAACCGGTGTAGTGCTCGAAGACGGCCATGAAGATGACAAGCCCGCGCAACAGATCGAGGCCTGTGATGCGCGCATCCTGTGGAGGCATATGATTGCTCCTGTGTAGTGTGGCGAAAGGAGCGGCACTATATCGGCTTTTGTAAAACTGAACGGGAGCTGAATGTAAGCAAATATTACGGGGAGCTGTACCGATGTGCTTGTAATGACTGGGAAGTGCCTGACCTGGCTGTCATGATTTGCAATATTGTTGGCTATTTTTTAGCCTTTCTCTCGGCCAAATGCCTGAATACCGCGCACAAATACCAGCCAGCCGAGCAGGTGGAACGGGAGGGCGAGTAGGTAGAGCAGCAGGAAGTGCGACTCGCTGCCGCTGCTGTTGATGAAGTCGATCCAGGCGGCCAGCAGCGCCAGCATGCCGGCAATCTGGAAGCGGCGGCGCAACACCACCTCGACGCCGAGATTGGCAAGGTAGAGGGTGAGCAGGATGCCAGCAAAGCCGGTGAGCTGAGCGGTGCCGTAGAGCTCGCGATCCGGGTTGAACAGCAGCGCGATCAGCGGAGTAATGCCCTGATCCAGCGGGATCAGGGCCAGCAGCCAGCATGCAATCAGAAGCAGGGCTGTCTTCATCGCGGCCTCAGTCGGCGGACGGTGCCGGTTTGACCAGAGAGAGGTAGTTGGCATCCATCTTGAGGAAGACCCCCAGCAGACGGGCACTGGCGCCGTAGAAGCCAAACCGGTCGGCGGCGCGACAGGCGCTTTCGAACTTGTCAAACCAGCCCAGCAGATGACCGTGCAGCAGCGCTTCCTGCTCGTCGAGCCAGCGTTCCCGCTCGGCCGCGCTCTTGGCTTCCGCCCCACGGATGATGAGATTGCCCATCAGATCCAGCTCGATGGCCAGATGATCCGCAGGCTCTTTGTATTTGTCGCTGACATTGATACCAAGGCGATCGAGGCGGGCCTGCATCTCGGCCATCGGGGCCTGCATCAGCAGCTTGGCCTCGCCGCGGTAGAGCGATTCGTAGGGCAGGGCGCCCTGTTTGGGATCCACCAGAAACAGGCCGGCGAAGTCGGCGGCCAGTTCCAGCTGGCGATCCGGGCGCACCAGCAGGCGGGCGATGGCATCGTTGAGCTCGGCCACGGCTTCGCGCATCGGATCCAGGGTGGAGAGGCTTTTCAGGAAGCTTCGCACGTCATAGGTGTCATATTCGGCGATCTGCTCATCACTGAGTTCGGCGGCGAACAGGGTGGAGAACCACCAGTAGAGTTCGGCCCGGCGTTCGCTGGTAGCCATAAATTCCTGCATTTTTCCTCCGTGGATGGCAATCGGGAGCCTTGATGGCTCCCGATTCTAACGACTTTAAAAATAAAGGAAACTCAAGGGGGCGCTTTCGTCCCCTCGGGGTCAGAGTGCCGGGAACATGGGGTCGATGCCCTTGGCCGATTCCGGCGCGCCGAAGGCAGTGATGGCGGGTGCCTGTCCTCGGAACTTCTCGATCTCCACCAGCGCGGTATGGGCCGTGGTGGCCTGCGCCAGGCTGGAGGAGCCGATGTCGGCGGTCAGCACGTTGGGATCGCCGTAGGTACAGAGCGTACCCACCTTGCCACCCTCTTGCGGGCCATACCAGGCTCCTTCCTGAATGCGCACCACGCCGGGGGCGTAGTCATCGCTCACCACCAGACCAGCCAATACCTGACCGCGGCCGTTGAACACCCGCACCAGATCGCCGTCCTTGAGGCCGCGGGATTTGGCATCCTGCGGATTCATGTAGACAGGTTCGCGCCCCTGCACCGTGTAGGTGGTGCGGTAGTTGTCGGAGGAGCAGAGCTGGCTGTGCAGCCGCTTGTCCGGGTGGCAGGATTGCAGGTGCAGCGGATACTGTTTGCTGCCCGGCCCGCCGTGGGAGCGCTCGTAGGGCTCGATCCAGACCGGGTGGCCCGGGCAATCCCCATAGCCGTAGTCGGCGATGGTCTTGGAGTAGATCTCGATAAGGCCGGACGGGGTACCGAGGGGTTCCAGATCCGGCTCCTGACGGAACGACTCGTGGCGCACCCAGGGTTGGCCCGCCGGGAAGGTGACGAAGCCTTCCCCGTGCCAGAACTGGCTGAAACGGGGCAGACGAATGCCGATGCCGCGCCCCTGCAGGCGGGCGTCGTCATAGATGCTCTGGATCCACTCCAGCTTGCTCTTGCCACCGGTGAATTCGGCCTCGCGACCGAAGCGACGGCAAAGATCGGCGAAGATGTCATAGTCATCCCGCGCCTCGAACAGCGGCTCCACCACCTTGTACATGGCCAGGATGCCGGCGTTGGAGTGGGAACCCCACTGCTCGATGTCATCCCGCTCGTAGGTGGTGGTGGCGGGCAGCACGATATCGGCGAAGCGGCAGCTGGCGGTCCACTGGTGATCGATGCTGACCACGGTTTCCAGCTTGCGCCAGGCGGCGACCATCTTGTTGCGATCCTGCTGGTGGTGGAACGGGTTGTTGCCGCAGAACACCGCCATCTTCATGTGGGGGTAGGTGATGGTCTGGCCGTTGAAGGCGATCTGCTTGCCCGGATTGAGGATGCAGTCGACGAAACGGGCCACCGGAATGAATTTGGAGTAGCCCTTCCAGTCGCCATCATGGATCGGCTTGACCCCGGGGATGACCGAGCTGAAACCGGACATGATGGGGCCGCTGGAGGTGATGGTACCCGCCCCGTTGTAGTGCCAGCCAAAGCCGTAACCGCCCCCCGGCAGGCCGATCTGGCCGATTATCGAGGCCAGTACCACCAGCATCCAGGCGTACTGCTCGCCGTGGTGCATGCGCTGCACGCACCAGCCGCCGATAAGCTGGGTGCGGCCGCTGCTCATGGCGCGGGCCAGCTCGCGGATGGTCTCGGCTGGTACGCCACAGATGGCGGCGGCCCACTCGGCATCCTTCACCTGACCATCGCTGGTGCCCAGCAGGTAGGGCAGGAACTTGTCAAAGCCGGTGGTGTAGTTCTTCAGAAACGCCTCGTCGTGGCGCTTCTCGATATACAGGGTGTGGGCGATACCCAGCATCAGCGGCACGTCGGTTTGCGGATTCAGGGTCACCTGATCGCAATTGAGGTACTTCTGGGTCTTGGATTTGACCGGATCGACACTGATCACCCGGATCTCGCCCTTGGCCACCTTCTCTTTCAGCTGTGCCCAGTAGTCGTAGACGCTGTGATCCGGCACCAGCCAGCCCACCTGCAGGTTCTTGATGGGATCGGAGCCCCAGATAACGATGGTTTTGCTGTGCTCCAGCACCAGCGGCCAGGAGGTCTGCTGCTCGTACACCTCCATGGCGCCCGCCACGTGGGGCAGGATCACCTGGGCGGCACCGGTGGAGTAGTCACCGGCCTTGGCCAGATAGGTGCCGTGCAGGTTCATGGCGCGTCCCAGCATGGCGCCAGCGGAGTGCAGCTTGCCCACCGACTGCCAGCCGGAGTGGCCGGCATAGAGTGCGCTCGGGCCATAGGTCTTCTGCACCCGCTCCAGCTCGTGATAGAAGAAGTCCAGCGCCTGGGACCAGGTCACCCGCACGAAGCGGTTCTGGCCGCGCTCGCTGGTGTCGGACTGGTGGCCCTTGCGCAGCCAGTCCAGTCGCACCATGGGGTAGCGGATGCGGGAGGGGTTGTAGACCACTTCACTC
The DNA here is from genome assembly GCF_049171255.1 of Aeromonas sp. 603757. Classification (NCBI taxonomy): domain Bacteria; kingdom Pseudomonadati; phylum Pseudomonadota; class Gammaproteobacteria; order Aeromonadales; family Aeromonadaceae; genus Aeromonas; species Aeromonas sp. 603757. The sequence continues at coordinate 59,653 of NZ_JAAKOE010000014.1, forward strand.
AAGGCCTTGAGCATGTCGGTGGGGTGCTTGTCGTGCTCGAACGGCAGGGTCTCGACCCAGCGGCCATCGACCACCCGGGCACGGAAGGCGCCCCAGTGGGAGCCGGACTGCACCAGCTTGTCGCCAGACTCGGCGGCCATTACGGCGCGACCGAGCAGGGAGGGGCCGATCAGGGCAGAGGCACCGCTGGCCAGCAAGCCACCCAGAAAACCACGACGGGAAATATTGATCATCTTGTTATTCCTCTTTCGAATCCGGACTTAGTGGCTGCCCTGACCACCGGTATCGGCGGCATGGTTTTGCAGGTATTTGAGCAGGGTGCGCTCCTCTTCCTTGCTCAGGCGATAGTAGGCAGACATCGCCTTGAGCCCCGAGATCCAGCCGTTGGCAGTGAAGTGAGCGGGATCCGGCGCGCCGTGGCAGGAGTTGCAGGTGGATTTGTACATCTCGCCGGCGTAATCCCAGATCGGCTTGAGCGAGGGCTCAAAGCCCTTACCATCGACCCAGGCCTGCACCTGAACCTGCTCCCACTTGATATGGGTGGCGCTGTCGGTCTCCTGTTTGAGCACTTTCTCGCTCGCTTTCAGTTCATCACGGATGGTGGCGACGAAGACCCGCTTGCCCATGTATTCGCTCAGCACCCGGCCCTTGCCATCGCTCTCGCGCCACCCTTCGATGGTCACCTTGAGGCGATCGCCGCTGCGGTCCACCACGTCGATGCGGGAGGCAGGCAGCAGTTTGCCAACCGGGTCGGTGCTCTGCTCGCTGGCGTAGAGATCTTTTTCACCCAGGTTGTAGAGGGTCTCGGCGGCTGGCGCCTCTTGCGCGTCGTTGACCAGGGTGGCGTAAGTGGCCCGGAAGCCCCCCGCCATGTTGGGGAGTTCGTGGGCGATGCCCTTGTGGCACTCGATGCAGTTCATGTTCTTCGCCGCCGCGTCTTTCATCGCCAGCGCGGCCGCCGGGGACTGCTTGGCGTGATCCATGTTGTCGTAGCTGTGGCAGGACTTGCAGGTCTTGGAGTTCTGGCTGCTCATCCGTGCCCACACCTTCTCGGCCAAATGCAGGCGCCGGTCCTCGAACTTCTCCTGGGTGTCGATGCTGTGGCCTATGTACTCCTGATAGAGGTCGTTGGCCGCCTCCATCTTGCGGGCCACCTTGCCGACAAAGTCCTTCGGCTGGTGACAGTCGGTACAGACCGCCTGTACCCCTGAGGCATTCTTGAAGTGGATGGACTCCTTGTACTCCGGATAGACGGTGTCTTTCATGGAGTGGCAGGAGATACAGAATTCGAGGCTGCTGGTTTTCTCAAAGCCGTAGTGCAGGCCGACGGTGCCCGCGAGGGTGACGCCGACGCCCACCAGAAGCAGCGCCAGTACCGACCAGCGACGGCTGGGGGTGCGCAGGAAGTGCCACAGTTTTTTCATCATGCTCTCTCACATCACTTTTTTGATGGGAGCCATGATAGGGAGGCGTTGTGAACAGGGCTGCCGCCACAAATTAATGAAATAGGGGTATTTATGACAAAATGTGAATAGAATAATCCTCCCTTGTCGACCATCGTGAACCCTGCCCATGAGCTACCACATTCTGGTTGTTGAAGATGATGCGGTTACCCGCGAGAAGCTGACCGGCTATTTCGAGCGGGAGGGCTATCGGGTGACGGCGGTCGAAAACGGCCTGGAGATGCGCGCCGTGCTGGCAGAGCAGCCGGTCGATCTGGTGATGCTGGATATCAATCTGCCGGGGGAAGATGGTCTGCTGTTGACCCGTGAACTGCGGGCGCGCAGCACGGTGGGGATCATTCTGGTCACTGGCCGCAGTGATGCGGTAGACCGGATTGTCGGCCTCGAGATGGGGGCCGACGACTATGTCACCAAGCCGTTCGAGCTCAGGGAACTGCTGGTGCGGGTCAAGAATCTGCTGTGGCGGATCTCGCTGGCGGCCGCCGCGCCGAGCGAGCCTGCGGTGGCTGACGATGCGGTGCGCTTTGGCCCCTGGCGTTTTGATATTCCCCGCCGCCAGCTCAGCAAGGACGGAGTGCCGGTGCGTCTGACCAAGGCCGAATATGAAGTGCTGGTGGCCTTTGTCGCCCATGCCGGGCGGGTGCTCAGTCGGGAGCGGATCCTGACCCTTATCAGCCATCGCGGCGATGGCCCGAGCGATCGCACCATAGACGTGTTGATCCGGCGGCTGCGCGGCAAGATGGAAGCGGATCCGCGGGATCCCCAGCTGTTTGTCACCGTCCATGGTGAAGGCTATCTGTTTGCCGGCGAGATAGCCTCCTGACCCCTTTGCGGCGGCCTTGACCTGTTTGACCGGGTATCAGACCGGCGGGCGGGTATCAAATTGCGGGCAGTCGTCGCCAATCTGGTGCCAGGGCGCCTTGGATCCGACGAAGATGTGAAATGCGGGTCGCTGGCTCGGCACATTATCCAGTACCCCGAGGCGCAGGTTGATCTTGCCGCTGCTGCTCTTCTGGCTGAACAGGCTGGAGCCGCAGTGACGACAGAAGGCCAGGGTGGTCTCTGCCGATTTGCGGTAGCGGCTGATGGCCTCTTCCCCCTTCACAATGGTGACCTTGTTGCCATCCAGTCCGCCGACCGAGGCGTAATCTCCCCCTGAAAACTTGCGGCATTCGCTGCAGTGGCAGTTCCCCATATAGTCGAACTGATCCGGCAGGGTCAGGGCAACGGCGCCGCACAGGCAGCTGGCATGTAACTCTTTCATCTCTTCTCCTTGAGTGGGCTGATCGGATTTGGAACGGCTATTCGACCCGATAGACGGGACGAAAAGCGCCATCCGAGAGGGAATCGGCGGGGTCGGCCAGCGGTGCAGACAGCGTCAGAATGGGTGGCCCCATCACCCGCGGGCACTGCTCGGCACTGGCATCAGGGTGTTGCAGCAGGCAGACCGCCTGAGCGACCGCAAGGCGCCCCTGCAGCCGCATCTGATCGCTGTTGGCGGCCAGGACCTTGCCTCGGCGCAGGCCACGCTGTACCCCGTGGCTGAAGTAGGTGCTCAGCACCTGGGGCCGGTCGAGATGGCGCTGCGCCAGCTCGTTGACCGCCACTTCGGCGGCGATGGCACCGCCCACCAGATAGTCGAGGTCGGGATAGCGGGCCAGCGTCTGCTGCACCAGCGTGCGCTGGATTTCCCGGCTGTTGTCGCCGCGCTCGGTGGTGACTAGCTTGATGGCGCTCCCCTTGATGGCGTCGGCAAAGCCCGGCTCGACGAAGTTGTTGCCGCCGCTTGCCTGCGGGCCGGGGAAGAGGGCGACCGAGACCGGCTTGCTGCCGGCGGGGTGGCGCTGCGCCAGCCAGTGGCCAATCTGCCAGCCCATCTGGTACCAGGAGACCCCCACCTTCGCCTGCACCAGACCGCTGGGCAGATCGTTGACCAGCCCAAAGACCGGCAGCGGCGTGACCTTGATGGCCTCGCGCAAGCCCTGATAGCTCACCGCGCCGAGCAAGATGGCGTCGCTCCCTTCCTGCACGCAGCGCTGCAACTGCTGGCGCTGCTCGGCGAGGGCGCCATAGCCCCCCGCTTCGTGGATCTGCAACTTGACTCCCAGCCGCTTCGCTTCGTCCACCATGCCCTGATTGACCGAAAGCCAGTAGGCGTCGCGCAGATGGGGGTAGAGGGCACAGAGGGTCAGCGGTTTGGTTGCCGCTGCGGGTTCCTGCCACTGCTGGCGCAGCGGCTGGCCGCTGAATTCGCCGCCGGGCCAGATATCGACCGCAAAGGCGAGGGCGGCGCGGGGAAGCATTAGCAACCACATCAGCAACAACGGGGAGAGATAGACGCTTCGCATGGTCAGGGGTTTTGTTAAAGTGTTGGGCCATATTATCCGGTCAAAGCCGACCACAACCAAGGGACTTCCCGTGAGAATCTTTTCCGGCCTGGGTGGCAAGTTGCTGCTGGCCTTCTCCCTGATGGCGTTGCTGACCCTGAGTGCCTCCCTGCTGGGTTGGGTGGGGCTTAGCCATCTGCGCCAGCTGGAGCAAGGGGTGCAGCAGACGCTGGCCGATCAGGAGCTGGCCCGCACGCTCTCTCGCCTCAGCGGCGAGATCCAGAGCGCGTCCCGGCTGCTGGCCACCGCAACCAGCGAGCAGGAGCGGGAGCATCAGGGGCGCTTGCTCACCCTGCAGGGGCAACAGTTGCAGCAGGTACTGGTGCAACTCGGCCGTGGGCAGGGTTCAACAAGCCTCGATCAGCTCAGTCAGAGCATCATCGGCAATCTGGGTCAGCAGGGCTGGCTGGTGGGGGAGCGCCTGACCTTGATGGCGCAGGGGGAGGCGCAGCGGGCCCGTCTGGTGGCGGCAGCCGGGCAGATTGCCGAGCTGGCGCGTAGCCAGATGGAGAACGCCGAAACCGTGATGGTGGCGGGGTTGGGTTCCCTCTACCAACAGCAAGGTGCGCAGGCGGCCCGGACGCTGGATCGCTTGCTGGAGCAGGATCTCGACTGGCTGGAGCAGATGACCGAGCTGCGCCATCGCACCCTGATGCAGCAGCAGCGCATCGAGGAGATGTGGCGCAGTGAACGGCAGGAACAGTTGCAAACGCTATTGCAAGAGGGGCAGCGGGAGCTGGCCATCTTGCAACTGCGGGCCGGAGCGGTGACCGACCCGGCCCGCCGGCAGGCGGTGGAGCAGGCGCTGACCGTGCTGGCGCAGAGCGACAAGCTGGTACAACTGCGCAGCGACTGGCTCGGCAAGGGGGAGGCGCTGCGGGTGCTGGCCAATGCCAATGAGGCCCTGATGAGCAGCCTCAACCAGCAGGTCGGTGAGCTGGTCAGCCGTGCCCGCGATTCGCTGGGGCAGAGCCAGCTGGCGCTAAGCCAGCGCCTCAGGCTGCTGGAGCAGGCGTTGATGGCCATTGGCCTGCTCACCCTGTTACTGCTGATGCTGTTGATGTGGCGCATGGTCTACGGCCGGATCGTTTGGCCGCTGCAACGGGCGGTGGCGGGGATGAGCCGGTTGGCGCGCGGGGATCTGGTCCCTCTTGAGCCGATCGCCAGCACCGGGCGCGATGAGTTGGCGGAGCTGGGCCGGGCCTTGCAGGTGTTTCGTGACAATGCGGTTGAGCTGGGCCGCTATCAGCGAGAGCTGGAGTCGCGGGTCGAGGAGCGCACCGGCCAGCTCAGCCACGCCAACGAGCGGCTCAATGAGGAGGTGGAGAAGCAGCGGCAGGCCCGCGCCGAGGCAGAACAGGCCAACCGCGCCAAGTCGGTGTTTCTCGCCACCATGAGCCACGAGATCCGCACCCCCATGAACGGCATTCTCGGGGGCCTGACGCTGCTGGAAGATACCCATCTCAGCGAGACCCAGCAGCGCTATCTGGCCGCCATCGAGCACAGCGGCGAATCCCTGCTGGAGATCCTCCACGACATTCTCGACTACTCCAAGATAGAGGCGGGCCATGTGGAGGCGCGCCGCGAACCCTTCCCCCTGTTCCAGCTGGTGGATGAGCTCAGCGCGTTGTTCCGGCCAAAGGCTGCGGCCAAGGGGGTCACTCTGGCGCTGGAATATGCGCCCGGGCTGGCGCCTGTGGTCGAGGGGGATCTGGGCAAGCTGCGCCAGGTGCTCGGCAACTTGCTCGGCAATGCGGTCAAGTTTACCGCCCGTGGCCAGATTACCCTGACGGTGGCGCCTCTTGCCTGCCAAGGCCCTTGCGCCGAGCCCTGCATCCGGTTTGTGGTGCGCGATACCGGCCCCGGCATTCCGGCCGATGAGCAGGCGGCGGTGTTCGAGGCGTTTCGCCAGCGCAAGCGCGATATAGGCCATCAGGGCGGCACCGGGCTGGGGTTGGCGATCAGTCGCAAGCTGGTGGCCGCCATGGGGGGCGAGCTTATCCTTGCCAGCGAACCGGGCAAGGGGTGTGAATTCAGCTTCAGTCTGCCGTTGCAACGCTCGAGTGCCCAGCTGCCTGCCGAGGCGCAACCGCTGCACCTTGGCCAGTCCCGTGACATCCTGCTGGTGGAGGATAACGAGATCAACCGGTTGGTGGCGCACGGCATGCTGACCCGCCTCGGCCATCGCGTCACCCTGGCGGAGGATGGTCGCAGCGCGCTGGCGCTGGTGACCGAGCGCCCCTTCGAGCTGGCGCTGCTCGATATCAATCTGCCCGATATGGACGGTATGACCCTGCGCGAGGATCTGGCAGCCATCAGCGAGGAGATGCATGAGCGGCCGCTGCCCGCCATCGCCATCTCGGCCCAGATGTATCCGGAGGATATCCGCCACTGCCTTGCCGCCGGGTTTGTCGATTTTGTCGGCAAGCCGGTGCGGCTGGCGGTGCTGGCGAACGCCATCGATCAGCTGTTTCGGCAAGAGGGCGCCGCTATTGAGCCGCGGGTGCAATTATCAGCAGCCGCGCCCCCAACTAACCAGCCTGAGTGGGCCAATCCGGTGCTGGACGCCGATCTGCCCCTGCTCGGCATGGCGCGGATCCGCCAGCTGGTCGCGCTGTTTGAGTCGCAAGGGCGGGTGTTGGTGGATAAGTTGGCTCAGGGTGAGGGGAAAGAGCAACGTCAGCTGGCGCACAAGCTCAAGGGGAGTGCGCTGGCGCTGGGGTTGACCGAATTTGCCAGCCACTGTGCGGCTCTTGAGGTGGGAGGCGGGGAGCCTGCGACAATCGGGGCGCAATTTGACGCGGCGGTGAGCGGGTTGCAGCAGTGGCTGACGGCCAACAGGGATGCGCAGTTCTGATCCCTGCTGGCGATGCACAACGTTTGGGGAGGCCAGCCCCTGCGCTGTTATTCGATCTCCCGAAACAGCACCTGCTTGCACTTGGCACAGACCCATTCCCGGCGAAAATCGGTCAGGTGCACCATTCCTACCTCCAGCAACTCGTGGTGGCCGCAGTGATAACAGAAGATGATATCGCCATCGACTGATTCAGGGTGGGCCGCCAGATATTCGGCTTTGGTGGGGAGTTGCTCCCACGAGGTGGTGGGGAGATGTTTGCGTTGGCTGGTGTAGTAGACCCAGTAGAACAGAAAAAAGACAGCCAGGATCACGAATGTCAGCAGATGGTCCATCTTGAACTCCTCCGGTTAGGTGCAGCCCCTCGGATGCATGGCTGCAATCAGCTCCATCATCATTAAATTTGTTTCGAATGAATATGTTACAGGATGGATAAAGAGGGCGTTGTGATCCCCTTCGGGTTTTGCCCGCCCGCAGCGGGATGAAAAATGAGTCGTTTGGCGGAGCGGCCAGGGTATTGAACGGGGAGGGAATCTTGCTTTTTACAACATAAATTCAACATTTTTTTAGGTGGTTGGACTGTCTCTTTGATCCAGCTCACGTTACAATGCCCGCGCCCACTTCACCTAACGCGCAAACGATTTTCAGGAGAGAAACGGATGTTGAAACGTGACATGACCATCGCCAATTATGATCCGCAATTGTGGCAGGCCATCACAGACGAAACCCGTCGTCAGGAAGAGCATATCGAGCTGATTGCGTCTGAGAACTACACCAGCCCCCGTGTCATGGAAGCCCAGGGCTCCCAGCTGACCAACAAGTACGCCGAAGGTTACCCCTCCAAGCGTTACTACGGTGGTTGCGAGTATGTGGATGTGGTCGAAACCCTGGCTATCGAGCGCGCCAAAGAGCTGTTCGGTGCCACTTACGCCAACGTGCAGCCGCACTCCGGCTCTCAGGCCAACAGCGCCGTTTACATGGCTCTGCTGCAGCCGGGCGACACCGTACTGGGCATGAACCTGGCCCACGGCGGTCACCTGACCCACGGCTCTCCGGTCAACTTCTCCGGCAAGCTTTACAACATCGTGCCTTACGGTATCGATGAGTCCGGCAAGATCGACTACGACGACATGGAACGTCAGGCTGTCGAGCACAAGCCGAAGATGATGATCGGTGGCTTCTCTGCCTACTCCGGCATCGTTGACTGGGCCCGCATGCGCGAAATCGCCGACAAGGTCGGTGCCTACCTGTTCGTCGACATGGCTCACGTGGCTGGTCTGATTGCCGCTGGCGTCTACCCGAACCCGGTTCCCCACGCTCACGTGGTCACCTCTACCACTCACAAGACCCTGGCAGGTCCGCGCGGTGGTCTGATCCTCTCCGCCGCTGACGACGAAGAGCTCTACAAGAAGCTCAACTCTGCCGTCTTCCCGGGTGGTCAGGGCGGCCCGCTGATGCACGTCATCGCCGGTAAAGCTGTTGCCTTCAAAGAGGCGCTGGAGCCGGAGTTCAAGACCTATCAGGCTCAGGTCGTGAAAAACGCCAAGGCGATGGCTGCCACCTTTATCGAGCGCGGTTACAAGATCGTCTCCGGCGGTACCGACAACCACCTGATGCTGGTTGATCTGATCGGCCGCGAGCTGACCGGTAAGGATGCTGACGCTGCGCTGGGCAAAGCCAACATCACCGTCAACAAGAACTCCGTGCCCAACGACCCGCGCTCCCCGTTCGTCACCTCCGGTGTGCGGATCGGTACCCCCGCCATCACCCGCCGTGGTTTCAAGGAAGCCGAGTCCATCGAGCTGACCCACTGGATCTGCGACGTACTGGACAACCACGACAACGATGCCGTGCTGGCCACCGTGCGTGAGAAGGTGCTGGATATCTGCCGCCGCTTCCCGGTTTATGGCTGATAAGTCAGACCATCCGGTTTGAGACCAATGCCACCTTCGGGTGGCATTGTTTTTTCTGGCTTTTACCGGTTTTGGATGGCCGTGCTACACTGGCCGACCTAGATCCTGGCCCGCCGGGCCGGTCCCTGTTCCATTAACGCCGGAGGTCCGATGCATTGCCCATTCTGTAGTGCGGTTGATACCAAGGTGATCGATTCCCGTCTGGTGGCAGAAGGCCATCAGGTGCGCCGCCGTCGTGAGTGTCTGCTCTGTCACGAGCGTTTTACCACCTTCGAGATGGCCGAGCTGGTGATGCCCCGCGTCATCAAGTCCAACGGTTCCCGCGAGCCGTTCAATGAAGACAAGCTGCGCGCCGGCATCCTGCGGGCGCTGGAGAAGCGGCCGGTGAGCATGGAGGCCATCGAAAAGGCGGTCAACCATATCAAATCCCGCCTGCGTGCCACCGGCGAGCGCGAAGTCGCCTCCGAGCTGGTGGGCAATCTGGTGATGGATGAGCTCAAGAGTCTGGACAAGGTGGCCTATATCCGCTTTGCCTCCGTCTATCGCAGCTTCGAAGATATTCGCGAGTTCGGCGAAGAGATCGCCAAATTGGAGAAATGATGGTATCGGATTGGCAAGTGGATATCCGCTTCGCCCCTCTCTACCTCAGGACACGAAGATATTCGCGAGTTTGGTGAAGAGATCGCCAAATTGGAGAAATGATGGTATCGGATGGGCAAGTGGATATCCGCTTCGCCCCTCTCTACCTCAGGACACGAAGATATTCGCGAGTTTGGCGAAGAGATTGCCAAGCTGGAAAAGTAAACCGCCATTCTCACCCATGTTGCCGCGTCCGATTACGCTGCGCTAATCGAACCTACGATACTGCGTAAAGTCGAGATGTGTTGTCAAAGGAGCCCGGATGTTTAGTCAAGATGATTACCAATGGATGAGTCGGGCCCTCGAACTGGCCCGCCGCGGCCGCTACACCACGGCCCCCAATCCCTGCGTCGGCGCCGTGCTGGTCAAGGATGGCGTGGTGGTTGGCGAAGGGTGGCATCAGAAGGCGGGCGAGCCCCATGCCGAGGTTTACGCCCTGCGCGCCGCCGGTGACAACGCCCGCGGCGCCACCGCCTATGTGACCCTCGAACCCTGCTCCCACCACGGTCGTACTCCCCCCTGCGCCGAGGCGCTGATCAACGCTGGCGTGGCCCGGGTGGTGGCGGCCATGGTCGATCCCAATCCCCAGGTGGGCGGACGTGGCCTGCGGATGCTCTCCGAAGCGGGCATCAAGACAGATTTCGGCCTGCTGGCGAGCGAAGCCGAAGCGCTCAACCCGGGCTTTTTCAAGCGGATGCGTACCGCCTTCCCGCGGGTGACCGTCAAGCTGGGGGCCAGCCTCGATGGCCGCACCGCCATGGCGAGCGGCGAGAGCCAGTGGATCACCTCCCCGGATGCGCGCCGTGACGTGCAACGGCTGCGGGCCCGCCACGATGCGGTACTCTCCAGCGCTGAAACCGTGCTGGCCGATGGCGCTTCCCTGACCGTGCGCTGGGACGAGCTGCCCCCCTCGGTCAAGGCGAGTTATCCCAAGGAGACCCTGCGCCAGCCGCTGCGGGTCATCGTCGATTCGCAAAACCGGCTCACCCCGGATCTGCCGATGTTCCAGAGCGAGAGCCCGGTGCTGCTGGCCCGCCACAAGGCGTCCGGCGAGTGGCCCGAGTGGGTGCAGCAGCTGGAGCTGCCGCTGCTGGATGGCAAGCTGGATCTGGTCAGCCTCTTCATGCTGCTGGCCAAGCAGAACGTCAACTCGGTGCTGGTCGAGGCGGGCCCGCGGCTCTGCGGCGCTCTGCTGGAAAAAGGGCTGGTGGATGAGCTGGTGCTCTATCAGGCGCCCAAACTGATGGGCGACGAGGGGCGCGGCCTGTTCCATCTGCCGGGTCTGACCCGGCTGTTCCAGGCCCCCAAGCTCGCCATCAAGGATGTGCGCATGGTGGGGCCGGATATTCGCATTACCGCCAAAATAGCCTGATTTATCAATGTTCAAGGGGGCATAAGCAGCCCCCGTCATCAGCAAGGTGATCTGCATGTTTACCGGAATTATCGAAGCGGTGGGAACCCTGGCCGAGCTGCGCCGTCAGGGCGATGACATGGCCCTCACTGTCCACGCACCAGGTCTGGATTTTAGCGACGTCAAACTGGGCGACTCCATCGCCACCAACGGCGTCTGCCTCACCGTGGTGGCGCTGGGCGACAAGAGTTATACCGCCGACGTGTCGCTGGAAACCCTCTCCCGTACCGGTTTTGCCGCCGCCAGAGTGGGCGATCGGGTCAACCTCGAGAAGGCGCTGATGCCCACCTCCCGCCTCGGCGGCCATCTGGTCTCCGGCCATGTGGATGGGGTAGGGGAGGTGAAAAGCGTCTCCAGCAGCGGCCGCGCCATCGAGTACTGGATCAAGGCGCCGGGCGAGCTCTCCCGCTACATCGCCGAGAAGGGCTCCATTGCGGTGGATGGCATCAGCCTCACCGTCAACGCCGTGCAGGGGGACCTGTTTCGCCTGACCATCGTGCCCCACACCGCGCAGGAGACCACTATTGCCAGCTGGAAGCCAGGCCACAAGGTCAACCTCGAGGTGGATCAGATTGCCCGTTATCTGGAGCGACTGATGATGGGCAAGTCCCAGGAGAGCAGCGCCTCGACCCTGACCATGGAGACACTGGCCAAGGCCGGTTTTCTCTGACGGTGTGCGCTGAATCTGGCCACCAAAACGATTTTCTGTGATCCCGCTCTGATTGAAATGGAGCCGCGAGCCCCAATTTAGAGCAACATACACTCGCATTTGCGTTGAGCCTGCTGGCTCAACCCCCAAGTACACTGATGGAGTAGCCCATGGCGCTGAGCACAACCCAGGAAATCATTGCCGATATCAAGGCTGGCAAGATGGTGATCCTGATGGATGACGAAGACAGGGAGAACGAAGGGGACCTCATCATGGCCGCCTCCTGCGTCCGTCCGGAGGATATCAACTTCATGGCCCGCTACGGCCGTGGCCTCATCTGCCTGACCCTGACCCGGGATCGCTGCAAGCAATTGGCGCTGCCGCTGATGGTGGATCGCAACAATGCCCAGTTCTCCACCGCCTTTACAGTCTCCATCGAGGCGGCAGAAGGGGTGACCACAGGTATCTCAGCCGCCGATCGTGCGGTGACCGTACAGGCCGCTGTGGCGGCCAATGCCAAGGCGGCCGATCTGGTGCAGCCGGGCCACATCTTCCCGCTGATGGCGCAGGATGGCGGCGTACTGACCCGTGCCGGTCACACCGAAGCGGGCTGCGATCTGGCCCGTCTGGCCGGTTTCGAGCCTGCCGCCGTCATCGTCGAGATCCTCAACGAAGATGGCACCATGGCGCGCCGTCCGGATCTGGAGGTGTTCGCCGAGGAGCACGGCATTAAGCTCGGCACCATCGCCGACCTTATCGAGTACCGCAACCAGCACGAGACCACGGTCGAGAAGGTGGCCGAGTGCAAGCTGCCCACCGAATTTGGCGAGTTTGACCTCATCACCTTCCGTGACACCATCGACAATCAGGTTCACTTCGCCCTGAAAAAGGGTGAGGTACAGGCCGACCAGCCGACCCTGGTGCGCGTTCATCTGCACGATGTGCTGAGCGATCTGCTGTTGACCGACCGTCATGCAGCCCGCAGCTGGCCGCTGCCCAAATCCATGGCCCGCATCGCCGACGAGGGCGGCGTGCTGGTGATTTTGGGGGCGGAAGCCCAGGGCGCCGAGCTGCTTGCTAGGGTCAAGGGTTTTGACGCCGCCGACAAGGGACTGGCTCCGGAAGGAGCCAAGTGGCAGGGGACTTCGCGCCGGGTGGGCGTTGGTTCCCAGATCCTCAAGGCCCTTGGCGTAAGCAAGATGCGCCTCTTGAGCTCGCCGAAGAAGTACCATGCCCTCGGTGGTTTCGGTCTGGAAGTGGTTGAGTACGTCGGCGAGTAAAGCTCCACCAGAGAAGTACCATCCCCTTCCGGGTGGTTTCGGTCTGGCAGTGGTTGAGTACATCGGCGAGTAACGTTCTGCCAGAGAAGTACCATCCCCTTCCGTGCTGTTTCGGCTTGGAAGTCGTGGAATTCACCGGTGAGTAAGCGCGCCGGACTGATTAAATCGCGATCATGGCCGTCTATTGCGGCCATGGTTTTTGTCGTGGGTCTGTTGTGCTAGAATGTGCGCACTTTTGACTCCGGCCCTTTTGATTGCACAGATACAGGATTTCCAATGAAGGTTATCGAAGGAAATATCGCCGCTCCTGAGGCGCGCGTTGCTATTGTTGTTGCCCGTTTCAACAGCTTCATCAACGACAGTCTGGTGAACGGCGCGGTGGACGTACTGAAGCGTCAAGGTCAAGTGCAGGACAGCAACCTGACACTGGTAAAAGTGCCGGGCGCGGTTGAAATGCCATTGGTCATCAAGAAGCTGGCCAAGAGTGGTCAATACGACGCCATCGTGGCGGTCGGTACTGTCATCCGTGGCGGCACCTATCACTTCGACCTGGTGGCAAACGAGAACAGCAAGGGCATGGCCCAGGTAATGATGGAATATGAAATTCCCGTTGCCTTCGGTGTGCTGACCACTGAAAACATTGAACAAGCCATCGAGCGTGCAGGTACCAAGGCGGGTAACAAGGGTGCAGAGGCTGCACTGGCAGCGCTCGAAATGATCAACGTCCTGAAAGAACTGGACGTGTAACGAGGAGAAGTACATTGAAACCGTCTGAGCGCCGTAAAGCCCGCCATTGCGCCACCCAGGCCATCTACCAGTGGCAGATGACCAAGGCTAACGTGGGTGACATCGAAGAGCAGTTCAAGATCGATCAGGACACCAAGGGTGTAGACCTGAACTATTTCCGCGATCTGCTGTTCGGGGTAGCCCTCCACTGCAGCGAGCTGGACAAGGTGTTTGCACCTTTCCTCTCCCGTCCGCTGGAAGAAGTGGACATGGTGGACAAGGCGATCCTGCGTCTGGCGACCTACGAGCTGACTCGTCGTGATGATGTACCGCCGCGCGTGGTCATCAACGAAGCGATCGAGCTGGCCAAAGCTTTTGCTGCCGATGACAGCCACAAGTTTGTCAACGGTGTACTGGACAAGGTGATCAAATCGCTGAACAAGCGTTGATCCTGCTGTCCGTCAGCATCTAAGAGAGGAGCCAGCTTATTGCTGGCTTTTTACTGTATGGGTGAATTTGAGCTGATTGATAAGTACTTCAAGGTCCCCCACGCCCGCAAGGACGTGGTGATGGGCCCTGGAGATGACTGTGCCCTGCTGACCCTGCCCACCGATACCCAGCTGGCGGTGAGCACCGACACTCTGGTGAGCGGCGTACACTTCTTTCCCGACATGGATCCGGTGGATCTCGGCTACAAGGCGCTGGCGGTCAATCTCTCCGATCTCGCCGCCATGGGGGCCGAGCCGCGCTGGGTGTCGCTGGCGCTGACCCTGCCTGCCATCAACGAAGGTTGGGTTGCCGGTTTTGCCGAAGGGTTTCTGGAACTGGCCGAGTACTACAACGTGGCGCTGGTGGGCGGAGACATGACCCGCGGGCCGCTCTCCATCACCATCTCGGTGAAGGGGTCGGTGCCTGCCGGTCGCGCCCTGATGCGCAGCGGTGCCAAAGCCGGTGACGGCATCTATGTGACCGGCACTCTGGGTGATGCCGCGCTGGCGCTCTCCCACCTGCTGGGCAAACGCACCCTCAACGAGAACCAGCTGGCTGCCGTGCTGCCACGGCTCGACCACCCCCATCCCCGCATTCTGGCCGGACAGGCGCTGCGCGGGCTGGCGGGCAGTGCGCTGGATCTCTCCGATGGTCTGGCATCGGATCTCGGCCATATCCTCAAGGCGTCCGGTGTGCGTGCCCAGATCGATCTCGATCTGCTGCCGCTCTCACCGGTGCTGCAGGATGCGGTGAGCGAGCAGGATGCGTGGCAACTGGCGCTGGCCGGTGGCGATGACTATGAGCTCTGCTTCACCGTACCGGAGGAGCACCGCGGCGCGCTCGATACGGCGCTGGCCCACAGCGGGGTCAAGTTCAGCCGCATCGGCCGCATCGTGGCGGGCGAGCCGGGCATCGACTACCTGCGTGGCGACCAGGCGGTCGAGTTGCAACTGAAAGGGTGGGATCACTTCGCATGAGTTTGTTCAGGATAAAGCTCGAGCTGACACGACTGGATCTGAAAAATCCGCTTCATTTTTTGGCGGTGGGGTTTGGTTCCGGTCTCAGCCCCAAGGCGCCGGGCACCATGGGCACCCTGGCGGCCATTCCGCTCTACCTGCTGGTGAGCGGGCTGCCGACCCACTGGTTTATCGCCTTGCTGGCGGTGGGTTTTGTGGTCGGTATTCGTATCTGCCAGAGCGCCACCGATGCCATCGGTATGCCGGATCACGGCGCCATCGTCTGGGACGAGGTGATCGGCTTTGGCGTCACCATGATCGCAGCGCCAGCCGGTTGGGAGTGGGTGGTGGCGGGATTCGCGCTGTTCCGGTTGTTTGATGTGCTCAAGCCCTGGCCCATCTCCTGGTTTGATCGCCGGATCCACGGTGGCCTGGGCATCATGCTGGACGATCTGATCGCCGGCCTGTTCGCCCTGTTTTGTATGCAATTACTGGCATTCTGGCTCGGTTGAGAGCCATCTTCCGGGGGATGACCGTTCTGGCATCCCCCGATTTATATCTGCTTAATTTTCATTCATCGGCATATGCTGCCGTTTATCATCCATTTCACATAAATATTCACTACTCATTCGGGGCTGGTGATCGTTTTGGAAATAGTGATAAATGCTGCTTGTTGCGTTGTTGTTGAAATTAAAGTAATGATACCAATAGATGTGCGGACGCACCGGCCATTTGTGTGATGAAAATCATCATTTATCTCTGCCGAATTGGTGGTTATCTGCACAAAACATTGCGGAATTGTATAACTCAATCATTTACACCCGTGGTCAAACCGTCTAAGTTACTCGCGGGTTATTCCAAAAAAATGCAAAAAACCCGCCCGGATCGCTGGTTTCGCTGCCTCATGGATTGAGCAAATATTGCCCAAGGTAACAACCGGCATCTGCGGCTGATTTACGGACGAATTATTTGGGACGGATGTCCCCCGCAGAGGTAAACATGTCCTTGCTCGAAGTAAAGAACTTGCGGATCGAGTACCCCTCCCGCTACGGGGTGCTGGCCGCGGTGAAGGATCTCTCTTTCTCTATCGAAAAGGGTGAGATTGTCGGGGTGGTCGGTGAATCCGGCGCCGGCAAGTCCACCATCGGCAACGCCGTTATCGACCTCCTGAGCCCGCCGGGTCGCATCGCCCGTGGCGATATCTATCTCAATGGCGAGCTCATCTCCGGCAAGAGCCAGAACGAGATGCGGGCCATCCGTGGCTCCCGTATCGGGTTCATCTTCCAGGACCCCATGACCTCCCTCAACCCGCTGTTCACCGTTGAGCATCAGTTGGTGGAGACCATTCTGGCCAATACCGACCTCTCTCGCGAAGCTGCTTTTGCCAAGGCGCTGGAGCTGATGGGGGCGGTGGGTATTCCGCAGCCGGAGCTGCGTATCAAGCAGTATCC
Organism: Aeromonas sp. 603757; assembly: GCF_049171255.1. NCBI lineage: Bacteria > Pseudomonadati > Pseudomonadota > Gammaproteobacteria > Aeromonadales > Aeromonadaceae > Aeromonas > Aeromonas sp. 603757. The sequence continues at coordinate 75,871 of NZ_JAAKOE010000014.1, forward strand.
GCACCAGTTCTCCGGTGGCATGCGTCAGCGGGTGGTTATCGCCATTGCGCTCTCCTGCGATCCGGAGCTGATCATCGCCGATGAGCCGACCACGGCGCTCGACGTATCCATCCAGGATCAGATCCTCCAGCTTATCCGCGCCCTCTGCAAAGAGCGTCAGGTGGGCTGCATGCTGGTGACCCACGACATGGGGGTGGTCTCCAACGTTACCGACAAGGTGGCGGTGATGTATCGCGGCGATCTGGTGGAGTTCGGCCTGACCGAACAGGTACTGGGCAGCCCCAATCACCCCTATACCCGCAGCCTCATCTCGGCGGTACCTCGCTCCGACGTGAAGCTGGTGCGTTTCCCGCTGGTCTCCTATATCGAGGATGCCAGTGCGCCGGATACCAATATTGACCTCAAGACCCACTGGCTTGGCCAGAGTCAGGACGAGCGTGCCTATGAAGGGGCGCTGCTGCGGGTGGAGAACGTCGATCTGAAGTTCGTCACCAAGGACTCCATCTTCCCGAGCCGCCGCCAGTATGTGCGCGCCTGCAACAACATCAGCTTCGAGATCTTCGAAGGGGAGACCTTCGGTCTGGTGGGGGAATCGGGCTCCGGCAAATCGACCATTGCCCGCGCCATCACCGGTCTCTATCCGCCTGATACCGGCAAAATCTTCTTTGAGGGGATCGATCTGACCGCTCTCAAGAGCGAGCGCGAGCGTCGCCCGCTGCGTCGCCAGATGCAGATGGTGTTCCAGAACCCCTATTCGTCGATGAACCCGCGGATGAAGGTGCGCGACATCATTGCCGAGCCGATCCGCTTCCATCAGCTGGCGAGCAGCGAGAGCCAGATCGAGGGGATCGTCGGCGATCTGCTGGATCACGTGGGTCTCGGTCGTGGTGCTGGCCTCAAGTATCCCCACGAGTTCTCCGGCGGTCAGCGTCAGCGCATCTCCATTGCCCGCGCCCTGGCCACTCGCCCGCGCTTCCTCATCTGCGACGAGCCGACCTCGGCGCTGGATGTGTCGGTGCAGGCCCAGATCCTCAACCTGCTCAAGGATTTGCAGCAGGAGCTCAAGCTCACCATGCTGTTCATCAGCCACGATCTGCCGGTGATCCGCCAGATGTGCGACCGCATCGGGGTGATGCAGCACGGTCATCTGGTGGAAGTGGCCGAGACCGAGAAACTCTTTACCAATGCCGAGCATGAGTACAGCCGCAAGCTGATCTCCCTCATGCCGGAGTTCAAGGGAATGTCCCGCGAGGGGCTGGAAATCGCAAGCTAGGAGAGCGCCGGTGCGCCGGTCTGCTTGTCAAAAAAAGTGTCATAAGAAAGCCAAAAGCATGGAGAACAAGATGAAGAAAGGATTGTCCAAGATTGCCCTGGCGCTGTTTGCCGCCGGTTTCGCCTTCAGTGTCTCAGCCGCTGATATCAAGGTGGGTGTCGCTTCTGACGCCACTTCGCTGGATCCGCAGGAGCAGCTCTCCGGTCAGACCCTGGAGATGTCGCACCTGGTATTCGATCCCCTGATGCGTTACACCCAGGACCTGCAGTTCGAGCCCCGTCTGGCCGAGAAGTATGAGCGTATTGACGACAAGACCGTCCGCTTCCACCTGCGCAAAGGGGTCAAGTTCCACTCCGGTAACGACTTCACCGCTGACGACGTGGTGTGGACCGTCAACCGCCTGAAATCCTCCGTCGACTTCAAGGCGATCTTCGATCCCATCAGCGAAGTGAAGAAGGTCGATGACTACACCGTCGATCTGATTACCGCCAAGCCCTTCCCGCTGGTGCTGCAGACCGTCACCTACATCTTCCCGATGGACTCCAAGTTCTACACCGGCAAGACCGAAGCGGGCAAAGACAAGGCCGAGATCGTCAAAAACGGCGACTCCTATGCCTCTACCCACGTCTCCGGTACTGGCCCGTTCACTGTCAAGTTCCGCGAGCAGGGTGTGAAGCTGGATTATGCCCGCAACGCCAACTACTGGGATAAAGCCTCCAAGGGTAACGTCGAGAACCTGACCGTAGTGCCGATCAAGGAAGATGCGACCCGTGTTGCAGCCCTGCTGGGTGGCGACGTGGACATGATCTATCCGGTTGCGCCGAACGATCTGGAGCGCGTGAAGAATGGCAAGGACTCCCAGCTGGTTACCCTGTCCGGTACCCGTGCCATCATCATCGAGCTGAACCAGAACACCAATCCGGCGCTGAAAGACAAGCGCGTGCGTCAGGCCATCAACTACGCCATCAACCAGGTGGGTATCGTCGAGAAGATCAACAAGGGCTTCGGTACCCCTGCTGGTCAGCTGAGCCCGAAAGGCTATGCCGGTCACAACGAGGCGCTGGTACCCCAGTATGATCTGGCCAAGGCCAAGGAGCTGATGAAAGAGGCCGGTTACGAGAAAGGCTTCAAGATGACCTTCATCTCCCCGGCAGCCCGCTACGTCAACGACGTCAAGATTGCCCAGGCTGTCTCCGCCATGCTGGCCAAGATCAACATCAAGGTGGATCTGAAGACCATGCCGGTGGCCCAGTACTGGCCCGAGTTTGACAAGTGCGCCGCGGACATGCAGCTGATCGGCTGGCACTCCGACACCGAAGATACCGCGAACTTCTTCGAGTTCCTGACCTTCACCAAGGACGCCAAGACCGGTATGGGTCAGTACAACTGCGCCGGTTATGCCAACGCCGAAGCTGACAAGCTGGTGATGGATGCCAACGCCGAGACCGATCCGGCCAAGCGTGCCGAGATGCTGAAGAAGGTCGAAGCCATGCTGATCGAAGATGCTGCCTACGTGCCGTTGCACTGGGAAGATCTGGCCTATGGCGCCAAGAAGAACGTCGACATCAAGCCGGTGGTCAACGTGATGAACTTCCCTTACCTGGGTGACCTGGTGGTCAGCAAGTAAGAGAACGTCGCAAGGAAGGACGGGGCGGGGTGGTCAGCTGGTCACTCCGCCCACTAACAGAAGCCTGTGCCACGACACAGGCCACGTAGAAGGACAAGCATGTTTACATTCCTGCTGAAACGGTTCTATCAGGCCGTGATAGTGATGTTCGTCATCAGCCTGGTCGCCTTCTCCATCCAGGATAACCTGGGTGACCCGTTGCGCGAGCTGGTGGGACAATCCGTCTCCGAAGCCCAGCGTCACGAGTTGCGCGAGAAGATGGGCCTTAACGATCCCTTCCTCATCAAATACAGCCGCTTTTTGAAAAATGCGGTGCATGGTGATTTGGGCACCTCCTATTTCTTCAAGCGACCCGCTCTCGAGGTGATCCTCGACAAGCTGGTGGCTACCCTTGAACTGGTGTTTGCTGCCGCGCTCATCATCGTGGTGGTCTCCATTCCACTCGGTGTCTATTCGGCGATCCGCCCGCGCAGCATTCCCACCAAGATCATCATGGCGGGGAGCAGTATAGGTATCTCGATCCCGGTATTTTTGACCGCCATCATGCTGATGTACCTCTTCTCCATCCAGCTGGGCTGGCTGCCAGCCTATGGCCGCGGCGAGACCCGTAACCTGCTGGGCTGGGAGTCGGGCTTCTTTACCTGGGATGGCATCCTGCACCTGATCCTGCCGGCGGTGTCGCTCTCCTCCATCATGCTGCCGCTGTTTATCCGGCTGGTGCGCTCCGAGATGCTGGAGCAGCTCTCCTCTGAATACGTCAAGTTCGCCCGTGCCAAGGGGCTGGACAACAACAAGGTCTACTACAGCCACGCCCTCAAAAACACCATGCTGCCGGTCATTACCGTCGGTGGGGTGCAGATCGGCACCATGGTGGCTTACACCATCCTGACCGAGAGCGTGTTCCAGTGGCCGGGTACCGGCTTCCTGTTCCTCGAGGCGATCCACCGGGTCGATACGCCCCTCATCACCGCCTACGTCATCTTCGTGGGACTGATCTTCGTGGTGACCAATACCCTGGTCGATCTGCTCTACGGGTTGATCAACCCGACCGTTAACCTGACCGCCAAGGGGTAACAGATGACTAATGCTGTAACTGCAAGCCCAAGCCGTTGGGCACGATTCAAGAACTCTGACATCGTCTACTACTTCCTGCGGGACAAGGTAGCCATGTTCAGCTTTGCGGTGTTCGTGGTATTTGTGCTGGCGGCGCTGCTGGCCCCCTGGCTCGCCCCGCACAACGTCTATGACCAGACCAGTTTTGATCTGATGGATGCCGAGTTGCCCCCCTCCTGGCTCGAAGGCGGCGAGGAGCGCTTCTGGCTCGGCACCGACAACCAGGGGCGGGATATCTGGAGCACCATCCTCTATGGCGCCCGTATCTCCCTCACCATCGGCCTGTTTGCGGTGGCGCTGCAGCTGGTGCTTGGTATCGTCATCGGTCTGATTGCCGGTTATTTCGGTGGACGTATCGACAACCTGCTGATGCGCTTTGCCGATGTGCAGCTGTCGTTCTCCACCATGATGGTGGCGATCATCATCTCCGCTATCTTTCAGGCGACCTTTGGCTCCGAGTTCTACTCGAAGTTCGCCATCATGATGCTGGTGGTGATCATCGGTATCGCCGAGTGGCCGCAGTATGCCCGTACTGTGCGCGCCTCTGTGCTGGCGGAGAAGAAGAAGGAGTATGTGGAAGCGGCCAAGGTGATGGGGTTCCGCGCCCCGCGCATCATGTTCCGCCACATTCTGCCCAACTGTTTGTCGCCTATTCTGGTCATCTCCACCGTGCAGGTGGCCAACGCGATCATGAGCGAGGCGGCGCTCTCCTTCCTCGGTCTGGGGATGCCGGTTGATCAGCCCTCGCTCGGTTCGCTTATCAGCGTCGGCTTCAACTACATCTTCTCCGGCTCCTGGTGGATCACCGCCTTCCCGGGCATCTGTCTGGTGGTGCTGGTGCTGGTCATCAACCTGCTGGGTGACTGGCTGCGGGATGTGTTTAACCCCAAGATCTACAAAGGTTGATAACCTGCGCAAGAACTTACTGCGAGGCCGTGATCAAGGCTCATGTGCTGCTCGGAATCCTCATGTATTCACATATACTCCGGTTCCTGCGCTGCTCTTTACCTTGTTGACGGACTTCTCGCAACAGTTCTTGAACAGGTTCTAGATTATGAAGAACAAGAAGGGCGCCAGTGAGGCGCCCTTCTTTTGCTTGATAGCTTTAAGCGTTATCAGGCTTTCAGCCAGATTTCGATGCTGCGCTGGATGCCAGCATCGTCCAGACCGAGCAGGGCATAGATCTCCTGCTGGGTGCCCTGTTCGACGAAGCGATCCGGCAAGCCAAGGTTGAGCACCGGCTTGCACTGCTTGCTGCGCATCAGCAGTTCGTTCACCGCCGAACCGGCGCCGCCCATGATGGCGTTGTCTTCCAGAGTGACGAACTGATCGTGGCTGGCCGCCAGCGACAGCACCAGCGCCTCATCCATCGGTTTGACAAAGCGCATGTCCACCAGGGTGGCATCCAGCGCTTCGGCGGCCGCTTTCGCGTGGTGCAGCAAGGTGCCAAACGCCAGAATGGCAGTGCCCTTGCCTTCTCGCATGATACGTCCCTTGCCAAGCGCCAGCGCCTGCATCTCTGACGAGATGGGGGCGTCGCTCAGGCTGCTGCCGCGCGGGTAACGCACTGCGGCAGGGCCCTGATGGAGATAGCCGGTATAGAGCATCTGGCGGCACTCGTTCTCGTCGGAGGGCGTCATCACTACCATGTTGGGCACGGTACGCAGGAAGCTGATGTCGAATGCCCCCTGATGGGTCGGACCATCGGCGCCCACTAGACCGGCTCGGTCGATGGCGAACAGCACCGGCAGATCTTGCAGCGCCACGTCATGGATCACCTGATCGTAGGCGCGCTGCAGGAAGCTCGAATAGATGGCCACCACCGGCTTCTTGTCGGCGATGGCAAGACCGGCAGCGAAAGTGACTGCATGCTGCTCGGCAATCGCCACATCGAAGTAGCGATCCGGATACTGCTGGCTGAATTTCACCAGCCCGGAGCCTTCTCGCATGGCAGGGGTGATGCCGACCAGCTTCTCGTCTTTGGCGGCCATGTCGCACAGCCATTGGCCAAAGATGGCGGAGAAGGTTGGTTTGGCGGCACTCGCTTTCGGCAGGGAACACTCGTCTGGATTGAACTTGGGCACAGCGTGATAACCGATGGGGTCTTTCTCCGCCGGCTCGTAACCCTTGCCCTTCTTGGTCTTGACGTGCAGCAGCTGAGGGCCCTTGAGATTGCGCATGTTGCGCAGGGTCTCGACCAGCGCTTCTATATCGTGACCGTCGATGGGGCCGATATAGTTGAAGCCGAACTCCTCGAACAGGGTGCCGGGCACCACCATCCCCTTGAGGTGCTCTTCGGCCCGCTTGGCCAGCTCCTTGACCGGTGGCAGGCCTGCCAGCACCTTCTTGCCACCTTCGCGGATGGTGGTGTAGAGCTTGCCGGACATGACCCGGGCCAGATGGTTGTTGAGCGCCCCGACATTCTCGGAGATGGACATCTCGTTGTCGTTGAGGATCACCAACATGTCCTTGTGAACATCGCCGGCGTGGTTGAGCGCTTCAAAGGCCATCCCTGCGGTAATGGCACCATCACCGATCACTGCAACGACCTTGCGACCCAGCCCTTCACTCTCGGCGGCGACCGCCATACCGAGCGCCGCACCAATGGAAGTGCTGGAGTGGCCGACGGAGAGCACGTCGTATTCACTCTCGCCACGCCAGGGGAAGGGGTGCAGACCATCCTTCTGCCGGATGGTGTGGATCTGATCACGGCGCCCGGTCAGGATCTTGTGGGGATAGGCCTGATGGCCCACATCCCAGATCAGCCGATCGAACGGGGTGTTGTAGACGTAGTGCAGGGCGACGGTCAGTTCGACCGTGCCGAGACCGGAGGCAAAGTGTCCGCTGGAGCGGCTGACAGAGCGCAGCAGATATTCGCGCAGCTCGTTGCACAGCACCGGCAGCCGATCTTTGGGCAAGGAACGCAGCTCGACCGGAGTGTCCGCGAGGGCCAGGTTGGGGAAATTGCTAATATCAACGCTCATATTGTTACTGTTATCCAGCGTTTAGTGGGTTCGCTCGATGATGTAATCGGCAAACGCTTCCAGAATGTCGGTATTGTAGGGCAAGGATTGCAGGGCTGTTAAGGCTTTCCCATGCAGTTCGCGAGCCAGCTCACGGGCATTTTCGAGTCCGAGCAGGGCCGGATAGGTACTCTTCTCCAGCGCCAGGTCAGAACCTTGTGGCTTGCCCAAGGTGGCGGTATCACCTGTGATGTCAAGGATGTCATCCTGCACCTGAAAGGCGAGGCCAATTGCGGCGGCGTAGGTTTGCAGGGCAGCCAGCGTGGCGTCATCGACATCGGCTTTGCACAGGGCGCCGAGCGCCACGGCACATTCAATCAGTGCACCGGTCTTGTGGCGGTGTACCTGTTCCAGCTCGGCCAGTGAGATCTGGCGACCTTCGGCCTGCAGATCCAGCGCTTGACCGCCACACATACCAAGATAGCCGGAGGCGCGGGCGAGGGTACTCAGCATCCGCACCCGGTTGGCCATCAAAGTATCGGGCATGGGGTGATCGGCCAGAATGGAGAACGCCAGGGTCTGCAGCGCATCACCGGCCAGAATGGCGGTGCCCTCATCAAACGCCTTGTGGACGGTTGGTTGGCCGCGACGCAGATCGTCGTCATCCATGGCTGGCAGGTCATCGTGCAGCAGGGAGTAGGCGTGGATGCACTCCACCGCTGCGGCTGGGCCATCCAGCAGCTCGCTCTTTACGCCCAGCATCTCGCCGACGGCGTAGACCAGGAAGGGGCGCACCCGCTTGCCGCCCAGCAGCAGGCCGTAACTCATGGCATCGCGCAGGCGTGGCGCCATGGCGGGCAAGGATTCAAGTTGTGCTGACAGACAGTCGTCAATTCGCTGACGATGCAGACGGGAAAAATGGTCCAGCGCCACTCACTCCTCTCCTTGTTCTGGCTGGAAGGGGGCGAGCTGGTCGCTGCCATCGGCTTGACTGAGCAGGATCTGGATCTTCTGTTCGGCCAGTTCCAGCTTCTGCTGACCGGCCCGTACCAGATGAACGCCTTGCTCGAACTGTTTGAGCGCCTCTTCCAGGGGTAGGGAACCTTGTTCCAGCTGATGAACGATGGTTTCCAGCTCTTCGAGAGTGGCATCAAAACTCAGGCGGTCGATTTTTTTACTGGCCATGTCCATCCTCGGGGATTGAAAAAAACGGCTTATATTAACATCGACCGTCCACAGGGGGGAGGCAGAAAAACGCTGCCTCCTCAAACTCTCGATAAACTGGCCGATAATGAACCATGATTCTCAGTGGATGCATGCTTGCCGCTTGGGTCGCAATAGCAGAAAATTCAACAAACTATAATTGGGAATAAGAACCGGTGACAGGAGTAGGGACGTGGATCTAGGCAGTCTGATAGGGATAGTGCTGGGTTTCGGGGTGGTGGTGTACGGCATGCTGCTGGGGGGCCCCATGAGCATGTACGTCGACATGCCATCGGTCTACATCACCGTATTGGGCTCCATCTTCATCGCCATGATGAAGTTCAACCTAGGCCAGTTTCTGATGGCATTTAAGGTCGCTGGTAAAGCTTTTATGTACAAGGGCGACAAGCTGGAAGACCTCATAGTTAAAGCCGTTGAGCTTGCCGATGCCGCCCGTAAAGGCGGATTTCTGGCGCTTGAAGCGGCCGAGATTCCCAATCCCTTCATGAAAAAAGGGATCGATATGCTGGTGGATGGCCATGATGCCGATGTAGTGCGCGCAGTGATGGAAAAGGATATCGAGTTGACTGCCGAACGTCACGTCATTGCGATCAAGGTGTTCCGTACCCTTGGGGATCTTGGCCCGGCGATGGGGATGATCGGTACGCTGGTGGGTCTGGTGGCCATGTTGGCCAATATGAGTGATCCCAAATCTATCGGTCCTGCCATGGCTGTAGCCCTCTTGACCACTCTGTATGGTGCGATCGAAGCCAACATGCTGGCCATCCCGATAGCCGACAAGCTGGAACTGCGCAGCGGCGAAGAGCGCCTTAGCCGTTCGCTGATCCTCGATGCCATCATGGGGATCCAGGATGGCCAAAACCCGCGGGTGATCCAGTCCATGCTGCAGAACTATCTGAACCAGTCCAAACGCAACAACGGCAGTGAATAGGGAGCCCTATGTCTGATTGCAAATGCCCGCCTCCCGGCCTGCCCGGTTATATGGGGACCTTCGCCGACCTCATGTCTCTGCTGATGTGCTTTTTCGTGTTGTTGCTCTCCTTTGCCGAGATGGATGTGCAGAAGTTCAAGCAGATTGCGGGGTCCATGGAGAAGGCATTCGGGGTCCAGAATATCCTTGAGGTGAAAGATATTCCGAAGGGAACTTCTGTCATTGCCCAGGAGTTCCGTCCTGGCCGCCCAGAGCCAACCCCGATTGATACCGTGATGCAGCAGACCATGGACATGACCCAGACCGAGCTGGATTTTTTGCCCGGTGAGGCCGAGCAGGCAGGTGGTCAGGACAAGAGTGATGGCAAGCAGACGGGGGGGGACACAGCTCAGGATGCTCAGAAGGCGCAGCAGCAGTCCAATACCCTGGCAAAGGCGCTGGCCGAGCAGATGAAAGATCAGATCCAGGATGGTGCCATCGAAATCGAGGCGTTGGGACAGCAGATCATCATCCGGATCAGGGAAAAAGCCTCCTTCCCGGCTGGCTCGGCGTTTCTGCAACCCCAGTTCTGGCCGGTTATTCGCAAGGTCGCGACCCTGCTCAAGGATGTACCGGGTGAAATCACCATATCCGGTCACACCGACAACGTGGCGACCGAAGATGAACTGTTCCAGTCCAACTGGGAGTTGTCGTCGCAACGGGCGGTGGCGGTGGCACACCAGATGATCAAGGTCCCAGGATTTGATCAGGGACGCTTGATCGTGCAGGGGATGGCCGATTCCCAACCATTGGTGCCCAACAATACTCCCGAGAATCGCCGGATGAACCGACGGGTAGAGATCGCTATCATGCAGGGCAAACCGACCATTTCCTCTCCTATTTCGGTACCGGAAGGAAAGTAATATTTCTTGGAGCAACAGATAAAGCGGGATCTGCATCAGGGGGCCGACATGGATTTTGTGTTGGCTTCATATTAAGATGCGCCATCCGAACCGAGTGCTGCGGCGTCCTGACAGATAGCCGCAGCTTCTATTTTCAAGCAACCCAGGTTTCGACTATGAATCATACTCCGATGACTGTTCGCGGCGCTGAGAAGCTGCGCGAAGAGCTCGAATATCTCAAGACCGAGCTTCGTCCCCAGATTATCGAAGCGATTGCTGAAGCCCGTGAGCACGGCGATCTGAAGGAAAACGCCGAATACCATGCCGCCCGTGAGCAGCAGGGGTTCTGTGAAGGCCGCATTCAGGAAATTGAAGCCAAGCTCTCCAATGCCCAGGTGATCGATGTCACCAAGATGACCAACAATGGTCGCATCATCTTTGGTGCCACCGTGACCCTGCTCAAGAGCGAAACAGAGGAAGAGGTTATCTACCGCATCGTGGGTGACGATGAGGCTGACATCAAGCAGAACCTTATCTCTGTCAACTCTCCGATTGCCCGCGCTCTGATTGGCAAGGAAGTGGACGATGTGGCGCTCGTCAAGACGCCCGCAGGTGATGTGGAGTACGAAATCTTGGACGTTGCCTACATCTGATGTAGTTAATGCGGGATGAGACGGGGGAGCACTTGCTCCCCTGTTTGTTGCGCTTCAGGCTGGTTGGTAAGCGTCGTTGAAGGTGTCCTGATGGCGCTGAAACAGCCAGTGACGAAGTCGCTCTATGTTTGCCTCGCTCATCTGGAAACTGAGTGCCCAGGTTGCACGGTCTGCATTAGATTTGACCCGTCTCACCAGCCTGGCCTGCAAGGGAAATGGCGCCTCTGGGGCGATCTGCAGAGTTCCCTGCAAGGTAGTATCCGCCATCATATCTGTGGGCAGATCTTCCACGATGAGGCCATTGAGCGAAAGGCTCAGCACTTGGAGTACTCCATGAGCTGTTTGCAGTGTCGCTTTCTGGGCAAGTCTCCAAGCTCTTGGCTGGGCAAACCCCAGCTCCCGGATCACTGGCGCAGCGAGCCGAGGCTCGACAAAGCCATCTTCTCTCTGGATAAAGGTGAGGGGGAATCGCAACTGATGGCCTGCATAGCGGGCTTCCAATACCAGCTGTTCGGCTTTTTGCAGCAAGCCAAGCATGGGGTTGTCGAGATGTCCGCTCAGAAGGTGGGTCGCCTCCGAGCATCCCAGCTCCCGCAACATGGTCAGTTCATCGTCGGTCAGAATAGGATGGTGAGCCATGGCGCGTGTCCGAAACTATTCATCGCAGGTTAAGGGCTTGGCGACTACTGTGGCAAGCGACTCGGGAAGAAGTGAAATAAGGAAAGAGCAATGCTCTTTCCTTTTACTTGCGAGGCAGCTGGATTTTGGGTTCGTTGGCCTGACGATAGATGGTCAGCACATGACCCATGCTCTGTACTTTTACAGAGCCTGTTTCACGGACGATGGCATCCATAACCAGTTGTTTCATCTCGCGATCTTCAGAGGCAACCTTAACCTTGATCAGCTCGTGATGGTTCAGCGCCAGATCGATCTCCGCCAGTACACCTTCGGTCAGACCGTGCTGACCCAGCAGGACGACAGGCTTGAGGCTGTGGGCAAGGCCCTTGAGGTACTGTTTCTGTTTATTGTTGAGAATCATCGCAATTTCTTCATAAGTCAGGGTTGAAAGGGGCGTATTCTACCCCCACTTAGCCCTTAATACTAATAACCCTTGTGGTTTTTTAAAGCCGATTATCATGACCCAGAAAAAACGTTCCGCCAGCTCCACCCGCTGGTTAAAAGAACATTTCGACGATCAATACGTCAAAAAAGCCCAGAAATTGGGGCTGCGTTCCCGTGCTGTTTTCAAGATCGACGAGATCCAGGGCAAAGACCGCCTGTTGAAAAATGGCATGACGGTAGTGGATTTGGGGGCTGCCCCCGGCGGCTGGTCCCAATTCGCGGTCGAGCAGGTTGGCGAATCGGGTCGGGTCATCGCCTGCGATATTCTGCCTATGGATCCCATTGCCGGTGTCGATTTCCTGCAGGGGGACTTTCGGGAGGAAACTGTACTCGGTGCCTTGCTGGAGCGAGTCGGACCCGACAAGGTCGATGTCGTGATGTCCGACATGGCCCCCAACATGAGCGGCACCCAGCAGGTGGATCAGGCTCGTGCCATGTATCTGGTCGAGTTGGCTCTGGACATGTGTCATCAGGTATTGCGCAGTGACGGCAGTTTTGTGGTGAAGGTGTTTCAGGGGGAGGGCTTTGATGCCTATCTGAATGAAATTCGGAAACTTTTCTCCGCCGTTAAAATTCGTAAACCAGACTCATCCCGCGCCAGATCACGGGAAGTCTACATTGTGGCTACCGGTTTTAAACTGTAGTACCCTAACCTTCATCGTTAACTGTCAGTCTGCGAGGTTACTGATTTGAGTGACATGGCGAAAAACTTAATCCTGTGGCTGGTCATCGCCGTCGTATTGATGTCGGTGTTCAATAGCTTCAGCCCCAGCGATACCACCAGTCGCCAGCTGGACTATTCCAGCTTCGTTAAAGAGGTGACCCAAGATCAGATCCGTGAAGTGCGGATGGACGGTAAGGTCATTAATGGCGTCAAGCGTACTGGTGAACGATTCACCACCATCATCCCGGCGCCGGATCCCCAGCTGCTCAACGATATGCTCAATCACAACGTCAAGGTGATGGGCGAGAAGCCGGAAGAGCCGTCTTTGCTGACCTCTATCTTCATCTCCTGGTTCCCGATGTTGCTGCTGATCGGTGTCTGGGTCTTCTTCATGCGTCAGATGCAGGGCGGCGGTGGCAAAGGCGCCATGTCGTTTGGCAAGAGCAAGGCTCGCCTGATGAGTGAAGATCAGATCAAGACTACCTTTGCCGATGTAGCTGGTTGCGATGAAGCCAAGGAAGAGGTGAAGGAGCTGGTCGACTATCTGCGCGACCCGAGCAAATTCCAGAAACTGGGTGGCAAGATCCCGACTGGCGTACTGCTGGTAGGTCCTCCCGGTACCGGTAAAACCCTGCTGGCCAAGGCCATTGCGGGTGAGGCCAAGGTGCCCTTCTTCACCATCTCAGGTTCTGATTTCGTGGAGATGTTCGTGGGTGTCGGTGCCTCCCGGGTACGTGACATGTTCGAGCAGGCCAAGAAATCCTCCCCCTGCATCATCTTCATCGATGAAATTGATGCGGTCGGTCGCCAGCGTGGCGCCGGTCTGGGCGGTGGTCACGATGAGCGTGAGCAGACCCTTAACCAGATGCTGGTCGAGATGGATGGCTTTGAAGGCAATGAAGGGATCATCGTCATCGCTGCCACCAACCGTCCTGATGTACTGGATCCGGCACTACTGCGTCCGGGCCGTTTCGACCGTCAGGTTGTGGTCGGTCTGCCGGATGTCCGTGGTCGCGAGCAGATCCTGAAAGTGCACATGCGCAAAGTTCCGTTGGCGGATGACGTCAATCCGGCGCTGATTGCCCGTGGTACACCCGGTTTCTCCGGTGCGGATTTGGCCAACCTGGTCAACGAAGCTGCCCTCTTCTCTGCTCGCGAAAGCCGCCGAGTGGTCTCCATGGCTGAGTTCGAAAAGGCCAAGGACAAGATCATGATGGGGGCGGAACGTCGCTCCATGGTGATGAAAGAGTCTGAAAAAGAGATGACTGCGTATCATGAAGCCGGTCACGCCATTATTGGTCGCGTGGTTCCGGATCATGATCCCGTTTACAAGGTCTCCATTATTCCGCGTGGCCGTGCGCTGGGTGTGACCATGTACCTGCCTGAGCAGGATCGCTGGAGCCACTCCAAGCAGCATCTGGAGTCGATGATCTCCAGCCTGTATGGCGGTCGTCTGGCGGAAGAGTTGATCTACGGTGCCGAGAAGGTCTCGACCGGCGCGTCCAACGACATCGAGCGAGCTACCGATATCGCACGCAAGATGGTGACCCAGTGGGGTATGTCCGAGCGTCTCGGCCCGATGCTTTATGCGGAAGAAGATGGTGAAGTGTTCCTCGGCCGCAGCATGGCCAAGGCCAAGCACATGTCCGACGACACTGCGCGCATCATCGATGCCGAGGTGAAGCAGGTTATTGATCGCAACTACGACCGCGCCAAGCAGATCCTGCTGGATAACATGGATGTACTGCACAGCATGAAAGATGCGTTGATGAAGTATGAAACCATCGACGCCAAACAGATCGATGATCTGATGGCGCGTCGCGAGGTTCGTGCTCCGAGCAACTGGCATGACGAGCACGGTGATACCCCGCAAGGCGGTTCCACCGTGGCTGCCGAGGCCAAGCCGGCCGATGAGGCTGCACCGGTGGCGGATGTCACTATCGACAAAGCCAACGACGCGCCGGCCAAATAATCGTGACTCTCCAAACCCCGGGCTTGCCCGGGGTTTTTCTTTATCAGATGGACATGAAAATGCAGTTAACCAGCAAGGGGCTCAGCCTCTCCCTCGATCGTCCCCATGTGATGGGGATCCTCAATGTGACGCCCGACTCCTTCTCCGATGGCGGTAATTTCAACCAGTTTGAACGGGCAATGGCCCATGCGCGCCAGATGGTCTCTGACGGTGCGACCCTCATCGACATCGGTGGCGAGTCAACCCGCCCTGGTGCGCCCGATGTGAGCGAGCAGGAGGAGCTGGACAGGGTCATTCCTGTCGTGGAGCAGATGGCCCGTGAGCTGGATGTGATGATCTCCCTCGATACCTCCAAAGCGGCTGTGATGCGGGAGGGTTGCAAGGTGGGTGCCCATCTGATCAACGATGTGCGGGCACTGCAAGAACCTGGAGCACTGCAAGCCGCGGCCGAAGCTCGGGTTCCGGTCTGTCTGATGCATATGCAGGGGCAGCCGAGAACCATGCAGGTCGAGCCGCACTATGAGGACCTGATCGGGGAGGTTCGCGCCTTCTTTGATGAGCGTATTGCGGCTTGTCTGGCGGTCGGGATCCGTCGTGAAGAGCTGTTGCTGGATCCTGGATATGGCTTTGGCAAGACCCTTGCACACAACTATCAGCTGTTGGCGGCTCAAAAGGAACTGCTTGATTATGGCTTGCCGCTATTGGTGGGGATGTCGCGAAAGTCTATGATAGGCAACCTGCTGGGCCGTCCGGTGGATGAGCGTCTGGCGGGCAGTCTGGCATGCGCCCTTATCGGCATGCAGCATGGGGCCCGCATCATCAGGGTACACGATGTACGGGAGACCATGGACGCATTGCGCGTCGGTTGGCTGGCAATGACGGGACAAGATTTTATTTCCAAATAATAAAGAGAACAGACAATGGCAAGAAAGTATTTCGGTACCGATGGTGTGCGCGGCAAGGTTGGCGAATACCCGATCACCCCTGATTTTGTAATGAAATTGGGTTGGGCTGCCGGCAAAGTGCTCTCCAAGAAGGGCACCAAAAAGGTGCTGATTGGCAAAGATACCCGCATCTCCGGTTACATGCTGGAATCCGCGCTGGAAGCGGGGCTCTCCGCGGCAGGCCTTAAAGCCATTCTGATGGGGCCCATGCCCACGCCGGCGGTTGCCTACCTGACTCGCACTTTCCGTGCCGAGGCCGGCATCGTCATCAGCGCTTCCCACAACCCCTTCTACGACAACGGCATCAAGTTCTTCTCCGCCGATGGCACCAAGCTGCCCGATGATGTCGAGCTGGCTATCGAAGCCGAGCTGGATCACGAGCTCAAGTGTGTCGAGTCTGCCGAACTTGGCAAAGCGGTGCGCATTGATGATGCTGCCGGTCGCTATATCGAATTTTGCAAGAGCACCTTCCCCTCCCACATGAATCTGGATGGGGTGAAAATGGTGGTCGACTGTGGCCACGGCGCTACTTACCACATTGCGCCGTCGGTTTTCCGCGAGCTGGGTGCTGAAGTGATCACAATGGGCTGTGCCCCGGATGGTCTCAACATCAACGATGGTGTCGGCTCGACTGCGCCTGACGCACTGGTTGCCAAGGTGCTGGAGTGCAAGGCCGATCTGGGGGTTGCCTTTGATGGCGATGGTGACCGTCTGATCATGGTCGACCATACCGGCTATCTCATCGACGGTGATGAAGTGCTCTATATCATCGCGCGCGATGCTCTGCGCAATGGTCGCCTCAAAGGCGGTGTCGTCGGCACTCTGATGGCCAACATGGGTCTGGAGCTGGCGCTGCAAACCCTGGGCATTCCGTTTGCCCGTGCCAAGGTGGGTGACCGCTATGTGCTGGAGATGATGGAAGAGAAGGGCTGGCGCATCGGTGGCGAGAACTCCGGCCACATTATCTGTCTTGATCAAACCACTACGGGTGATGGCATCGTAGCCGCTTTGCAGGTGCTCACTGCCATGCGCAGTGCCGAGATGCCGCTTGCCAAGCTGCGCTCCGGCATGAACAAGTTCCCGCAGGTACTGGTGAATGTTCGTTTTGCCGAAGGCAAGGATCCGCTGGCCGCTGATGCTGTCATGGCTGAGGTTGCCAAGGTGGAACAGGAGCTGGCTGGTCGTGGTCGCGTACTATTGCGTAAATCAGGTACCGAACCGCTGATCCGCGTCATGGTCGAAGGGGAGCATGAACAGCAGGTGCGTGACATGGCTCAGCGCATCGCCAAGCAGGTTGAATCGGCGTTTTAATGAACAACCAGGGCGGCTTTTTAGCCGCCCTGGTTGTATCTTGTTCAAACGATTCAAAAATTTAAAAATAGCACTTGTCAGCTGAGCATCCTCTGGATATTATCAGCCCCGCTTTCGCAAGGGAGTTGCCGATGGGACATCGCAAGCCGTTTGTAGCAGCCAACTGGAAGTTGCACGGTAGTAGGTCGCAGTTAGAGCAGTTTACGAGTCAATGCCTAAACGGCGTTGACGGAAAAGTAGATGTGGTTCTCTGTCCTTCCCATGTGCATCTCGACTTTAGCGCTTCACTGCTCAACGAGCAGAAAGTAATAAAGTTGGGGGCTCAGAATGTGAGTCAGCACGCTACTGGCGCTTACACCGGAGAAATCTCGTGTCAGATGCTGGTTGAGGCAGGGTGTCGTTACGTATTGGTAGGGCACTCCGAGCGCAGGCGTCTCTTTGGTGAGACCAGTTTTATCGTCGCAGAGAAATTTGCGGCAGCCAGAGCGGCAGGCTTGATTCCCATCCTCTGTTTAGGTGAATCAGGTGCGGCTAGGCAGGCGAGAAGAGCCTTCGAGGTGATCGCTGAAGAGCTGGATATCGTCATAGAGAAAAATGGCGCGATGGCTTTCGATAATGCTATCATCGCCTACGAGCCGATTTGGGCTGTAGGTACAGGTAAATGCGCCACACCCGAGCAGGCACAAGAGGTTCATTCCTTTATACGTGGTCGCTTGGCGGAGGATACTCCGGTAATAGGTGAGAAAGTTAGAATCATCTATGGTGGGAGCGTAACGCCGAGCAACGCGAGAGATTTGTTTGCACAGCCCGACATTGATGGCGGACTGATTGGCGGAGCAAGCCTCGATAGCGATGCGTTTTTAGGAATTGTTGAAGCGGCAAAGGGTGCAAGTTAAATGTACGAGATTCTTTTAGTCGTTTATCTGCTGGTTTCACTGGCTCTGATTGGTCTGGTGATGATTCAGCAAGGTAAAGGGGCTGATATGGGCGCCTCCTTCGGCGCAGGGGCATCGAACACAGTATTCGGCTCCGGTGGTTCAGGCAGTTTCCTGACCCGAACAACAGCAATCTTGGCTACTCTGTTTTTCGTTATCAGCCTGGTGCTCGGATCTATGTCCAGCAACAAGGTCAAGCAGGGTAGTGAGTGGGAGAATCTGCAACAAACCCAACAGGTTGAGCAGACCAAAGCGCCAGTGAAGAAAGATACTGACGTTCCCGAGTAAGAGTTTTGCCGTGGTGGTGGAATTGGTAGACACGCTATCTTGAGGGGGTAGTGCTCTAGGGTGTGCGGGTTCGAGTCCCGCCCACGGCACCAATTAAGCAGTGAGCTCGGGAAACCGAGTTTATTATAGCCAGTCAGTCTTGTATCGAGAGAGTGAAGTGGCTATAATCTCGCACGATTTCGGACGCGGGGTGGAGCAGCATGGTAGCTCGTCGGGCTCATAACCCGAAGGTCGTCGGTTCAAATCCGGCCCCCGCAACCAAATTTCACGCATTTCCTACGCTCAGGAAGGCGGTCGCTGCGAGGCGACAATCAGGGTAAAGCGCCAAGCCCCGATTTGACATCGGGGCTTTTTGTTATGTGCAATTTACTCTGAATCGATATCTATCTGGGCTTTATGCCCTTTTTTTGTTTTTCGGAGGGTGACTTTGGCTACGTTGGAACAACGTTTGACCGATCTGCTCGAGGCTCCGGTCGTTGCCTTGGGTTTTGAACTTTGGGGTATTGAGTTTATCCGCGCGGGTAAACACTCCACCTTGCGTGTCTATATCGACGGCGAGCAGGGTGTGACTGTCGAGAACTGTGCTGAGGTCAGCCATCAGGTTGGCGCCATCATGGACGTCGAAGATCCCATCACCGAGGAGTACTACCTCGAGGTATCCTCCCCAGGCCTGGATCGTCCCCTGTTCAAGGTTGCCCATTTCGAAAAATACGTTGGCCAAGAGGCGGCGGTAACGCTTCGGATGGCAACAAACAACCGCCGCAAGTTCAAAGGCGTAATCAAAGCTGTGCAAGGCGACATGATCACCCTGACAGTAGATGGTAAGGACGACGTGTTGGCTTTCACCAATATCCAAAAAGCGAACATAGTGCCGAACTTTGGTTAACGAGGCTATCGGATATGAATAAAGAGATTTTGCTGGTCGTTGACGCAGTATCCAACGAGAAAGCGGTACCCCGCGAGAAGATCTTCCAGGCTCTGGAAACCGCGCTGGCGACTGCGACCAAGAAGAAATATGAAGGCGAGATTGAAGTTCGGGTCGAAATCGATCGCAAGACCGGTGACTACGACACTTATCGCCGCTGGCTGGTAATCGCAGATCAAGCCGCGATGGAGAACCCTTACGCCGAGATTACCCTGGAAGCTGCTCAGATTGATCAGCCGGATATCCAGGTCGGTGAATATGTTGAAGACCAGATCGACTCTGTCACCTTCGACCGTATCACTACCCAGACCGCCAAGCAGGTTATCGTGCAGAAAGTGCGCGAAGCGGAGCGTTCACAAGTAGTTGATCAGTTTAAAGATAAAGAAGGCACCATCATCAGTGGTGTCGTCAAGAAGAGCAACCGCGACAACGTCATTCTGGATCTGGGCAGCAATGCTGAAGCCGTGATCTTCCGTGATGACATGCTGCCGCGTGAAACCTTCCGCCCGGGCGACCGTGTCCGTGGCCTGCTCTACGCAGTACGTCCAGAAGCCCGTGGTTCCCAGCTGTTTGTCAGCCGTTCCAGCCCGGACTTCCTGAAAGAGCTGTTCCGTATCGAAGTACCGGAGATCGGCGAAGAGATGATCGAAATCATGGGCGCTGCCCGTGACCCGGGTTCCCGCGCCAAGATTGCGGTGAAGACCAACGATCGTCGTATCGACCCGATCGGTGCCTGTATCGGTATGCGTGGTGCCCGTGTGCAAGCTGTCTCCGCAGAGCTGAGCGGTGAGCGTGCAGACATCGTGCTGTACGATGACAACCCGGCCCAGTACGTGATCAATGCCATGGCACCTGCCGATGTGGCCTCCATCATCGTTGATGAAGACAACCACACCATGGATATCGCCGTGGAAGCTGCCAACCTGGCCCAGGCCATCGGTCGCAATGGTCAGAACGTGCGTCTGGCCTCCCAGCTGACCGGTTGGGAGCTGAACGTGATGACCGTTGAGGACATGCGTGCCAAGCACCAGGCCGAGAACGACCGCATCATGAACCTGTTCACCAGCACCCTGGATATCGATGACGATTTCGCCGGTCTGCTGATGGAAGAGGGCTTCTCGACCCTGGAAGAGATCGCCTTCGTACCGGTCAACGAGTTGCTGGCTATCGACGGTCTGGATGAAGACATGGTCGAAGAGCTGCGCAAGCGTGCCAAAGATGCCCTGACTACCCAGGCGCTGGCCAAAGAGGAGTCCTTTGATGGCGTCGAGCCGTCCGAAGAGCTGCTCAATCTGAACGGTCTGAGTCGTGAACTGGCATACGCTCTGGCGGGCCGCGGCGTGGGCACCCTGGAAGATTTGGCTGAGCAAGGTATTGATGACCTTGCTGGTATTGAAGGGCTGACTGCCGAGAAGGCGGGTGAGCTCATTATGGCTGCTCGCAATATCTGTTGGTTCGGAGAAGAGCAGTCTTAAGTAAGATCAAACGGAGGAAAATGAATGGCAGAAGTATCAGTCAAACAACTTGCCACTGACATCGACACACCGGTTGATCGTCTTCTCCAGCAGTTTGTCGATGCCGGTATCAGCAAGAGCAAGGCCGACGACATGGTCAGCGAGTCTGAAAAGCAGACTCTGCTGGCACACCTGAAGAAACAGCATGGAGGTGACGAGGTCGCCGCTCCTGCCCGCATGACTTTGCAGCGCAAGACCAAGAGCACCATCAGTGTTCAGGGAACCGGCGGCAAGAACAAAGAAGTGCAGGTGGAAGTTCGCAAATCTCGCACCTATGTAAGACGCTCGGCGCTGGAAGAAGAACAGCGTCAGGCGGAAGCCGAGGAAAAAGCGCGTTTGGAAGCAGAAGAAAAAGCTCGTCGCGAAGCCGAAGAGAAGGCTCGCCTCGACGCTGAAGAGAAGGCTCGCCGTGAGGCTGAGCAGGCTCGTCGTGAAGCTGAGGAAAAGGCGCGGATCGAGGCACAACAAAAGGCTCGACAGGCTCAACAGCCCGCCAAAGCAGCCAGTAGCACAGCTCAGCAAGAGGCAGAAAAGATGGCCAAGCGCGAAGCAGAAGAACTGAAGCGCCAACAGGAACAGACAGCTTTGAAAAAAGCTGAAGAACTCGCCGCGAAGAAAGCCGAAGAGGCTCGCATCATGGCGGAACAGAACGCAGCCCGCTGGGCTGAAGAAGAAGCCGCTCGTGCAAAAGAGAGCAGCGATTATCACCTGACTACCAACAAGCATGCGCAAGCTGCAGAAGACGAGCTGGATCGCAAAGAAGAGACCAGCCGCCGTACTGCCGCCGCCGCTGTCAAGGCCCCGAAAAAGGCGGGTCGTCGCGATGATGATCGCAATGATCGCAATTCCCGTGATCCGCGTGCCCGTAAAGGCAAACGTGGCAAGGTCGCTACCCCGAACGCCATGAAGCATGGCTTCAACAAGCCGGCTGCCGTGGTGAACCGCGACGTTGTCATCGGCGAGACCATCACAGTGGCCGAGCTGGCCAACAAGATGGCCGTCAAGGGAGTTGAAGTCATCAAGGCGATGATGAAGATGGGTGCCATGGCCACCATCAACCAGGTGATTGACCAGGAGACCGCTCAGCTGGTCGCCGAGGAGATGGGTCACAAGGTTGTGCTGCGTCGTGAGAACGAGCTGGAAGAGGCGGTACTGTCCGATCGTGACGAGACCTCCGAAGCCAAGCCCCGTGCACCGGTCGTGACCATCATGGGTCACGTTGACCACGGCAAGACCTCGCTGCTGGACTACATTCGTAAAGCCAAGGTTGCTGCTGGCGAGGCCGGTGGTATTACCCAGCATATCGGTGCTTACCACGTTCAGACAGATAGCGGCATGATCACCTTCCTGGATACTCCGGGTCACGCGGCGTTTACCTCCATGCGTGCTCGCGGTGCCAAGGCGACCGACATCGTTGTTCTGGTCGTTGCTGCTGACGACGGCGTGATGCCGCAAACCATCGAAGCTATCCAGCACGCCAAGGCTGCCGGTGTGCCGCTGGTTGTGGCAGTCAACAAGATCGACAAGCCGGAAGCGGATCCGGATCGCGTCAAGACCGAGTTGGCTCGTTACAACGTCATGTCCGAAGATTGGGGTGGAGACTGCCAGTTCGTGCACGTATCTGCCAAGTCCGGTCAGGGTATCGACGATCTGCTGGAAGCCATCCTGATCCAGGCTGAAGTACTGGAGCTGAAAGCGGTGGTTGACGGTATGGCCAACGGCGTCGTGATCGAATCCTTCCTGGATAAAGGTCGTGGTCCGGTTGCTACCGTACTGGTACAAGAAGGTACCCTGCGTCAGGGCGACATCGTTCTGTGTGGTCTCGAGTACGGCCGTGTTCGCGCCATGCGTGACGAACTGGGTCGCGAGATCAAGGAAGCGGGTCCGTCCCTGCCTGTGGAAATCCTGGGTCTCTCCGGCGTTCCCTCTGCCGGTGACGAAGCCACCGTTGTCCGTGACGAGAAGAAAGCCCGTGAAGTGGCGCTCTACCGTCAAGGCAAGTTCCGTGAAGTCAAGCTGGCTCGCCAGCAGAAGGCCAAGCTGGAAAACATGTTCGCTAACATGACCGAGGGCGAAGTGTCCGAAGTGAACGTGGTGATCAAGGCCGACGTACAAGGTTCTGTGGAAGCGATCTGCGATGCGCTGGTCAAACTCTCCACCGACGAAGTGAAGGTGAAGATCGTGGGTTCCGGCGTAGGTGGTATCACCGAAACCGACGCGACCCTGGCTGCCGCTTCCAGCGCCATCCTGGTTGGTTTCAACGTCCGTGCCGACGCGTCTGCGCGCAAGGTTATCGAATCCGAGAGCCTGGATCTGCGTTACTACTCCGTCATCTATGACCTGATCGACGAAGTGAAGCAGGCCATGAGCGGCAAGCTGGCCCCAGAGTATCGTCAGGAAATCATCGGTCTGGCTGAAGTGCGTAGCGTCTTCAAGTCTCCGAAGTTCGGCGCCGTTGCCGGCTGTATGGTTACCGAAGGTGTGGTCAAGCGTTCCAACCGTATCCGCGTTCTGCGTGACAACGTGGTTATCTATGAAGGCGAGCTGGAATCCCTGCGCCGCTTCAAGGATGACGTCAACGAAGTTCGCAACGGCTACGAGTGTGGTATCGCGGTCAAGAACTACAACGACGTGCGCGAAGGCGACCAGATCGAAGTTTACGAGACTGTTGAAATCCAACGGACTCTGTAAGCCGAGAGTTAGACAAAATAGGGGGCCGCGGCCCCCTTTTATCGCAGGATAGAATATGGCCAGAGAATTCAGCCGGACCCGTCGGGTCGGACAGCAGATCCAGCGTGAAATCGCGCTGATCCTGCAGCGCGAGGTGAAAGACCCGCGCATCGGCATGGTGACCGTTTCCGATGTGGAAGTGTCCCGTGACCTCAACTATGCCAAAATTTACGTCACCTTCTTGCAGCTGGAAAATGATGCCGAGCGCATCAAGGAAGGCTTGCAGGGTCTGACCGAAGCAGCCGGATATATCCGTAGTCTGCTGGGCAGTGCCATGCGTCTGCGCGTGGTGCCCGAGCTGCGTTTCTACTACGACCAGACCCTGGTCGAGGGGATGCGTCTCTCCAACCTGGTGACCAACACTGTGCGTGAAGACAAGCGCCGCATGGCCGAATCCGGCCGTGACGAAGAAGCTGAATCCGCACCGGATGACACGACTGAGGATAAAGCCTGAGATGACCCGAAGACGTCGTTTCAAGGGCCGTGATGTGCACGGCATTCTGCTGCTGGACAAGCCGACCGGCCTGACCTCCAACGATGTGTTGCAGAAGGTCAAGCGGATTTACAACGCTGCCAAGGCTGGTCATACCGGGGCGCTGGATCCGCTGGCGACCGGCATGCTGCCGATTTGCCTCGGTGAGGCCACCAAGTTCTCCCAGTATCTGCTGGAAGCGGACAAGCGCTATGAGGTGACCGCCAAACTGGGCGAGCGCACCAACACCAGCGACTCCGATGGTGAGGTGGTCTCCACCCGTCCGGTAAACGTGGCTGTCGGTACTCTGATTGAGGCGCTGGACCAGTTCCGCGGCCCCATCATGCAGGTGCCGTCCATGTACTCTGCGCTCAAGCACAACGGCCGTCCGCTCTACGAATATGCCCGCGAAGGTATCGAGATTGAGCGTGAAGCCCGTCCCATCACCGTATTCGAGCTCAAACTGCTGAGTTTCGAAGGTGATGAAGTGCGCCTTGAAGTGCACTGCAGCAAGGGCACCTATATCCGCTCTCTGGTGGATGATCTGGGTGAAGTGCTGGGTTGTGGCGCCCACGTGACCCAGTTGCGCCGTACCCAGGTGGCCAGCTATCCGTACGAGCGGATGCTGACTCTGGAGCAGCTCGAGTGTATTTTCGAGCAGGCCAAGGCCGAGAGCATCCCGCCGCGCGAGCAGCTGGATCCCCTGTTGCTGCCGATGGATACTGCCGTGGCAAGCTTGCCCGAGGTGAACATGCTGGCTGTTGTGGCTGCCTATGTGAATCAGGGCCAGGCCGTGCAGGTGGCGGGTGCGCCGCACAGCGGTCAGGTTCGTATGACGGTCGGCCCGGAGCGCGAGTTCATCGGGGTTGGCGAGATTGATGATGATGGCCGCGTCGCCCCCAAGCGACTGGTACGTTATCACGACGAGGAGTGATCCTCAGGCGGTATCGGCGTGCTCTTTCCCTCTCTTGCTTCTTTCTCGTTGCGAAAATGGGCAGGGACGATTATCATACCGCCCTCATTTCACGGCTGAATTAGAGATTGGCTGTGAACCTTTAAACACTGTACTGGAGTAATACCATGTCTCTAAATGCTGAGATCAAAGCTCAAATCGTTGCCGAGCACGCTCGTGGCGCCAACGACACCGGTTCCCCCGAAGTGCAAGTTGCCCTGCTGACTGCCCAGATCAACCATCTGCAAGGTCACTTCAAAGAGCACTCCAAGGACCACCACGGTCGTCGCGGTCTGCTGCGCATGGTTTCCCAGCGTCGTAAGCTGCTGGACTACCTGAAGCGTAAAGATTCCGAGCGTTATGCTGCTCTGATCGCCAAGCTGGGTCTGCGTCGTTAATCGACCATCAGATTTCGCGAAAAGGGGAACCTCCGGGTTCCCCTTTTTTATTGCTCTTTAGCGGCTTGTTGCCATCCTCACAGAATTTGTGTCGACGCTTACCTTTTGCATCGAATCAAGTATACTTGTGCGCGAATTTAAAGAGCCAAATTGTAAAAAGGAAATTCACGTGAATCCTATTGTTAAGTCATTCCAGTACGGTCAACACACCGTCACACTGGAAACCGGTGTGATGGCCCGTCAAGCCACTGCGGCCGTTATGGTCAGCATGGACGATACCTGTGTATTTGTGACCGTCGTAGGCAAGAAAGAGGCCGATCACGGCCGTGATTTCTTCCCGCTGACCGTCAACTACCAGGAGCGTACCTATGCTGCTGGTCGTATCCCGGGTGGTTTCTTCCGTCGTGAAGGCCGTCCGAGCGAAGGCGAGACCCTCATCTCCCGTCTGATCGACCGTCCAATTCGTCCGCTGTTCCCGGAAGGCTTCTTCAATGAGGTTCAGGTGGTTGCCACCGTCATGTCCGTGAATCCGGCAGTCTCCCCCGATATCGTTGCCATGATCGGCGCCTCTGCTGCGCTGGCCATCTCCGGCATTCCGTTTGGCGGCCCGATCGGTGCTGCTCGCGTGGGTTACATGAACGGTCAGTATGTGCTGAACCCGACCACCACCGAACTGCCACAGAGCGATCTGGATCTGGTTGTTGCCGGTACTGCCAACGCCGTGCTGATGGTTGAGTCCGAAGCTGCCATCCTCTCCGAAGAGGTCATGCTGGGCGCCGTGGTATACGGTCACGAGCAGATGCAGACCGTGATCAATGCGATCAACGAGTTTGCCGCTGCCGTCGGCACCAAGCCGTGGGACTGGACTCCGCCTGCCGTCAACGAAGCGCTGAAAGCCAAGGTTGCCGAGCTGGCGAGCGCCGAACTGGGTGAAGCCTACCGCATCACCGAGAAGGCTGTCCGTTACGAAACCATCGCAGCCATCAAGGGTCGTGTGGTTGAGCAAGTTATCGCTTCCGGTGTGGAAGAAGATGCCAAGAAGATCGGCGAAGAGTTCCACAGCCTGGAAAGCCGCATCGTTCGTGGCCGCGTAGTGCGTGGTGAGCCGCGTATCGATGGTCGCGATCCGGAAATGATCCGTGCCCTGTCTGTCGCTACCGGCGTATTGCCCCGTGCTCACGGTTCTGCCCTGTTCACTCGTGGTGAAACCCAGGCTATGGTCGTTGCGACCCTGGGTACCGAGCGTGACGCCCAGAACATCGACGAGCTGACCGGCAACCGTGCCGATCGCTTCATGCTGCACTACAACTTCCCGCCATACTGCGTCGGTGAGACCGGCATGATGGGTAGCCCGAAGCGTCGTGAAATCGGTCACGGCCGTCTGGCCAAGCGCGGCGTTGCTGCCGTGATGCCGAGTGCTGCTGAGTTCCCGTACGTGGTGCGCGTGGTGTCTGAAATCACCGAATCCAACGGCTCCTCCTCCATGGCGTCTGTCTGTGGTTCCTCTCTGGCGCTGATGGATGCCGGTGTGCCGATCAAGGCTTCCGTCGCCGGTATCGCCATGGGTCTGGTGAAGGAAGAAGAAGGTTTCGTCGTGCTGTCCGACATTCTGGGTGACGAAGATCACCTGGGCGACATGGACTTCAAGGTAGCCGGTACCACCGAAGGTGTGACCGCGCTGCAGATGGACATCAAGATCGAAGGCATCACCAAAGAGATCATGGAGATTGCGCTGAAGCAAGCTCGTGGTGCTCGTCTGCACATCCTGAAAGTGATGGATGAAGCAATCCAGGCTCCCCGTGCCCAGATCTCCGATTTCGCACCGCGTATCCACACCATCAAGATCAATCCTGAGAAGATCAAGGACGTGATCGGTAAGGGTGGTTCCGTGATCCGTGCGCTGACCGAAGAGACCGGCACCAACATCGAGCTGGATGATGACGGTACTGTACGTATCTCCGCTGTGGCCAACGAAGCTGCCATGGAAGCGATCCGTCGCATTGAGGCCATCACCGCCGAGATCGAAGTGAACCGCATCTATGAAGGTAAAGTTGTCCGTCTGGCCGATTTCGGTGCATTCGTCAACATCCTGCCGGGCAAAGATGGTCTGGTACACATCTCCCAGATCACCGATGCTCGCGTTCAGAACGTGGCTGACCACCTGACTATCGGTGACGTGGTCAAGGTGAAGGTACTGGAAGTGGACCGTCAGGGCCGCGTACGTCTCTCCATCAAGGAAGCGAACGCTCCGACTGATGCAGCCCCGGCTGCTGATGCTCCGGTTGCTGCCGAAGCGCCTGCCGCAGAGTAATCTGTCCTCCTGAACCGGATTCTCCGGTTGCAGTAAAAAGTCCGGCGCCCTTTGGGGCGCCGGACTTTTTTATGCGCTCAGGCTCATCACGTTTATGCGCTCAGGCTCATCACGTTTATGCGCTCAGGCTCATCACGTTTATGCGCTCAGGCTCATCACGCCGAAGTTGGCTCTCTGCTCAGGATGTGGTGGGCATTGCCGGAGCCTCAAGAGATCAGGTTAGAAAAGTATCGCGAAGGGGGTGGGAGAAAGGAGCCTGAGGATTCAGGCTCCTGATGAGGATCAAGCCTCGTTGGCGTGGGCCTTCTGGCACCCTTCGACGGCGTGAGCAATCAGTTCCAGTGCGCTCTGGTCGCAGGGTGGCAACTCGGCCTCGCACTTGTTGATAGGGGTAACACGATCGCCCCACTTGATGATGGCGGCCCCCCAGGTCAGGCCGGCACCGAAAGCGGCGGTCAGCAGATAGGAGTTCGGCTTTACGCGGCCCTGCTCCAGCGCTTCGCACAGGGCGATGGGCACGGTAGCGGCGGAGGTGTTGCCGTAGTTTTCGATGTTGACCATCACCTTCTCCATCGGCGCATTCATCCGCTTGGCGAGGGTCTCGATGATGCGGATATTGGCCTGGTGCGGCACGATCAGGTCGACCTGCTCCGGCGCAATACCGGCTTGCGCCAGCACAGTGCTGGTGGCTTCACCCATGCCGCGCACGGCGCGTTTGAAGATCTCCGGCCCTTCGAAGTTGAAGGTGAACAGCCCATCGATATCGGCAAAACGCACCCGATCGGTACCGAAGTTCGGTACATGCAGGATCTCTCGCGCTTCGCTGTCGCAGCCCAGCTTGTTGGCGATCAGGCCACACTCCTGCTCGCTCGCCTCGATCACCACGGCACCGGCACCGTCGCCAAACAGCACGGCGGTATCGCGGCGCGCCCAGTCCAGCAGGTAGGTGAGGCGCTCGGCACCGATCACCAGCACCTTCTTCATCATGCCGGTCTGCACCAGCGAGGTGGCGACCGAGAGGGAGTAGACAAAACCGGTACAAGCAGCGTTGAGATCAAACACGGCTGCATTGACGGCGCCCAGTTTCTTCTGCACGGCAGAGGCGGCACTTGGCAGCAGGTTGTCCGGGGTGGCGGTGGCCAGGATGATGCCATCGAGATCGCTCGCTTCCAGACCGGCGCAGGCCAGCGCGCGGCGACCGGCCAGGGTGGCGAGATCCGAGGTGCTGACATGGGAGATTCGGCGGGCCTTGATGCCGGTGCGCGGATAGATCCACTCATCTGACGTATCCATGATGGTGCTGAGGTCATCGTTGGTCAGCACGGAGGGAGGCAGGCATTTGCCCCAGCCGGTGATATTGGCGTATTTCATCTTGTTACCGCTTCTCAAAGTGGATCGCCCGCGGGCGGAAAATCGTGCAATTATGCCGTACGAGACAACCACTGTCATCTTGTGGTCATGGTTATGTGCGGGGTGCTCAGCTGTGCCATCTAGTCGCAAAGGGCTGCAACGCGCTGAACATGGCAGGAAATTTCGCTTAAAGCGCGGGACTCCTCTGCCCTAAGATAGGCATTTCGCCACCGATGAGGGTATCTCCTTGCTCAGAGCCAATCTCAACTTGTTGCCGACCCTCAAGGTGCTGCTGGAGACCCGCAATATCAGCCGCGCCGCCGAGCGTCTGCACCTGAGTCAGCCCTCCATCAGCAAGCAGCTTGCCCAGTTGCGCAGCGAGTTTGATGACGAGTTGCTGGTGCGAGAGGGGCAACGCTGGCTGCTGACGCCACGGGCCGAACAGTTGGCTGCCCAGCTGGCGGATTCTCTCGGTGCGCTGGAGCGGCTCTACGAGGCGCCCGGGTTTGACCCGAGCCGCTGCGAGCGGGTATTTCGGCTCGCCTCTTCTGATTATGTGGCTCAGCATATCCTGCCTGATATCTGCGCCGCGCTCGCCAAAGAGGCGCCGTTGGCGGCGCTGGAGTACAGCCTGTGGGACAAACGTCAGCTGCCGCAGCTGTGGCAGTCCGAGCTCGATCTGGTCTCTACCATCACCGAGCAGGTACCGGAGCAGATACGCGGTCTGCATCAGGGGGAAGATCGACTGGCGGTGTTGATGGGACGTCATCACCCGCTGGCGGGCAAGGCGCTGAGTCTCGATGACTATCTCGCCTGGCCTCACCTGCAGGTTAGCGGCGGTGGCGACAAGGACAGTCCGGTTGAGCAGGTATTGGCGCCGCAGGGACTGAGTCGGCGCTGGTTTGCCCGAGTCCCCTTCTTTCAGGCGGCGGTGGAGGTGTTGCTGCGCACCGATTGCCTGATGACCACCCCGGCTCATATCGCCTGGCAGCTCTCCTGCGGCCATGAGCTCACCTTTGTCGACCTGCCCTTTGCTACCCGCGACCAGCAGTATCATCTGCTGTGGCATCAGCGCCACCATCAGGATCCGGCCCACCGCTGGTTTCGCGAGCTGGCCTACCCATTCCTGCGGGATCACCTGCAACGTACCGTCGGCGAGAGTCGCAAGCTGCTCGATCTCGGCGGTTAGCCGCAGTCAGTTGTGTGGTGCCATAGCCATTGGTTATGGAATCTATTCATAACTTTCACTACTGGCATAATGGCTCAGCCCGTACCCTGAATACAGGTCATCATATCGAGCATATAAAGAGGAAATGCATGGAACTGACGAGTTGGCTGGCACTGGCCGCAATCTGCGTGATGGGGGCCATCAGCCCGGGGCCGAGTCTGGCTCTGATCATCCGCAACACGGTGCAGGGCGGGCAGGGGCACGGCGTTGCCACCGCACTCGGTCATGGCCTTGGGGTTGGTATCTATGCGCTGGTTACCGCGCTTGGCCTCTCGATCCTGATCACCCAGACCCCGATCCTGTTTGATCTGATCCGCTACGGCGGTGCTGCGTTTCTCGCCTGGCTCGGGGTGAAAGCCCTGCTGGCAAAACCAGCCAGTGGTGAAGCGAGTGAAGAGGTGCACCAGTTGCGCGGTCGGCAAGGGGCCTTTGAAGGTTTTATGGTGGCCTTCCTCAATCCCCAGCTGGCGGTCTTCTTCATCGCCCTGTTCAGCCAGTTTGTGCGGGCCGATACCGGCTGGAGCGAAGGGGGCATCATGATGCTCACCGCTGGCGGGATCGATGCCGTCTGGTACGTGCTGGTGGCGCTGGTGCTCTCGCGCGGGCCGGTGCTGGCGTGGCTTAAAGCCAAATCCTTTGTCATCGACAAGGTGAGCGGGCTGGTGCTGCTCGGGCTGGCACTCAAGGTGGTTATGTAATCCTGTATTTCGCAGATACCTTAAGCGGGATCAAGGCATGTGGGTGGTGAATGGGCTAGAGTAGCGCCCATTTGCTGTCCGCCCTGATCCCGAGACCATGCACCAGAACAAGCACCCGTTAAGCCACAACAACCGGTTGGAGCTGCTGGCTCCGGCCAAGAACCTAGCCTACGGCATCGAAGCCATCAACCATGGCGCCGATGCCGTCTACATGGGCGGCCCTGCCTTTGGCGCCCGCAGCGCTGCGGGCAACACCATCGAAGATATCGAAGCGCTGGCGCGCCACGCCCATCGCTTCGGTGCCCAAGTCTTTGTCGCCTTCAACACCCTGCTGCACGATCACGAGCTGGAGCAGGCCCGGCGCCTGACCCACCAAATTTATGAAGCCGGTGCCGATGCGCTCATCGTCCAGGATATGGGGCTGCTGGCGCTGGATTTGCCTCCCATCGCGCTCCATGCCAGTACCCAGACCGACAACCGCACGCCGGAGAAGGTGAAGTTTCTGCAGGATGTGGGTTTCTCTCAGGTGGTGCTGGCGCGCGAACTGTCTCTTGCTCAGATCCGCGAGATCAGCGCGGCGACCAATGTGCAGCTGGAGTTCTTTATCCACGGCGCGCTCTGTGTCTCCTACAGTGGCCAGTGCAATATCAGCCATGCCCGTACCGGCCGCAGCGCCAACCGTGGCGAGTGTGCCCAGCTCTGCCGTCTGCCCTGCTCGCTGCAAAAGCCGGACGGTGAAGTGCTGGTGGCCGACAGCCACCTGCTGTCCCTCAAGGATATGGATCAGACAGACAACCTGGAGGCCTTGATCGAGGCGGGGATCCGCTCCTTCAAGATTGAAGGGCGACTCAAGGGGCTCGACTACGTCAAAAACGTTACCGCCTGGTATCGCCAGAAGCTGGACGCCATTCTGGATAGTCGCTCCGATCTGGTGGCTGCCTCTGCTGGCCGTTGCAGCTACAGCTTCACGCCTGACCCCAAAAAGAGCTTCAACCGCGGCAGCACCGATTACTTCCTCCATGGTCGCCAGCAGGGGATCGACTCCACCAAAAGCCCGAAATATGTGGGCGAGCCGCTGGGGCGGGTCACCAAGGTGACCCGTGACGGTATCGAGATTGATGGCAAACAGGTCACCCTCAACAACGGCGACGGTTTGGGCTTCTTCAAGCCGAATAACGAGCTGGTGGGGATGCGTCTCAACAAAGTCGAAGGTAAGCAGTTACTCCTGTCAGAACGCATGCCGGGGCTGAAGGTGGGGACAGAAATCTATCGCAACCACGATCAGGCGTTCAGCAAGATGCTGGAGAAGGCGAGCGCGGATCGCCGCATCCGGGTCGATATGGTGCTGGCAGAGTGCGATGAGGGCGTGAACCTCACGCTCACCGACGAGCAAGGCATCAGCGCCGCGGTGACGCTTCCCTGTGACAAACAGCCTGCCGACAATCCGGAGCGGGCGCTGCAACAGGCGCGGGATCAACTTGGCAAGCTCGGCAATACCCTGTTTGTGGCGCGCAAGATTGAGTTGGTAGTAACGAGGCCGCTATTTATCGCCGCATCACAGCTCAACGGTTTGCGCCGGGATGGCATCGCTGCGCTGGAGGCCGCACGCGTGGCGAGCTACCAACGCCCCGAGCGACGTATCGCCCTGCGGGATATCAACTATCCCCAGCACCGTCTCTCCTACCTTGGCAATGTGCTTAACAGCGCGGCCGAGCAGTTCTTCCGCGAACACGGGGTGGAGCGGATTGCTCCCGCCTATGAGGCGAACAAGGAGGAGCGGGAAGTGGTGCTGATGATCACCAAGCATTGCATCCGCTATAGCCAGAACCTCTGTCCGAACGAGGTACCCGGTCTCAAGGCCGAGCCGCTGGAACTCAAGATGGGTAAAGACACCTTCCGCCTGCGTTTTGACTGTAACCGCTGCGAAATGCATGTGATGGGCAGCCTGAAACGCTGATCAATGAGCCCCTTTCTCCATCCGGAAAGGGGCAATTTTTATCGCAGGTTCTCTGCCTACCCTCCTTTAATTGCCCCTCTCCAGCGCCAGCAGTGCTTTTTTAATCTCCAATCCCCCCGCATAGCCGGTCAGGCTGCCGTTTTGGCCGATCACCCGATGGCAGGGGACGATGATCGAGAGCGGATTGCGGCCATTCGCCGCGCCCACTGCCCGCACCGCATCGGGTTTGCCGATGGTGCGAGCAATATCGCTGTAGCTGCGGGTCTCGCCGTAGGGGATGTCGCACAGCGCTTGCCATACCGCCTGCTGAAAGGCGGTGCCACGGGCGGCAAGGGGTAGGGAGAAGCGCTGCAAGCGACCGGCAAAATAGGCGTCAAATTCGGCGAGGAACGGGGCCAGTGCTCCGTGATCTTGCTGCCAGCCACTCATATCGGGCAGTGCCCGCAGGCCCGCCACAAAGTCCACGTGCACCAGACCGGATTCATTGATGGCAACCAGCAGATCGCCGTAGCGGGTCGGCAGGATATCGTAGCGGATCATGGGGTTATCTCCTGTTGTTGGGTATCTGGCTGTTGTTCGTTGCCAGTGGCACGGAGCAGCAAATCGGGCGCTTCGCTCATGGCGTGCCACAGCCAGCTGGCCGCATAGCTGCGCCACGGCTGCCATGCAGCGCTTTGCGCCAACACCTCTTTCACCGGCAGCTTGGTGCCGCCGCCGAGTGCCTTTTGCAGTACCAGATCGGAGGCGGGGAAGGCATCGGTATCCAGCCCGCAACGCAGCCGCCAGTAAGCGACCGTCCAGGGGCCTATGCCCGGCAGCGCCTGCAACTGCTCATCACTGGCTGTCGTGAGGGTCAGCTCGCCGCTGGCCAGCGCCTGTGCCACGCCCCGCAGGGTGCGAATACGGCTGCCGGGCATGCCGATACCGTCGAGATCGAGTTCGCACAACTGAGCGGGGGTCGGTAGTTGCGCCACCCCGAATTGCGCCTCGGTGCGGGCCACCAGTCTCCCGAGTATGGTGATGGCCCCCTTGACCGAGACCTGTTGGCCGACGATGGCGCGCAGCATTACTTCGTACTCATCCCAACCACCAGGCAGCCGTACGCCGGGCCAGCGCGCTTGCAAGCGGGCGAGCAGCGGATCCTGACCGAGCAGATCACCGATCCGCTGCATATCGGCATCGAGATCCCACATCCGGCGCACTCGATAGAGCAGATCGGGCAGCGCCGCGAGCGGCAGATCATGGACGGTAAGCTGCAGGCTATGCCCCTTGCCCTGCGCGATGCGCACCAGCGCGACCCGATCGCCGACCCGGTAGCGCCGCTCATACACCTCGCCATCTACCCGCTCCAGCCCCGGGATTGCCCGCATCCGGTAGAACGCCAGCATGGCCGCTACGTCATACGGGGGGCGATAGGGCAATTGCAGGGTCAGGGGGGCGCCGCGCGGCTCCGCACTTATGTGTTCTGGCGCGTCAGCGTGCTGCTCCTGCTGGCGCAGAGTGCGTGGGGCCAGCCCGTAGGCGTTGAGCCAGGCGTCATTGAAGCGGCGGATGCTGGCAAAGCCGGCGGCAAACGCGATGTCGGTAATGGGCAGCCCGGTTTCAGTCAGCAGCCGTTTCGCGAGCAGCAGGCGGCGCGTCTGTTCCACCTGTTTTGGCGAGGCGCCGAGGTGCTGCTCGAACTGGCGGCGCAGGGTGCGTTCGCTTATCCCTGCCTCAGCGGCGAGTTCAGCGAGCGTGCCGTCAGCCAGCTCGCCGCGATCGATGCGCGCCAGCAGACGTGCCAGTTCAACCGGCAGATCGCCACGGGCGGCGGGGGCCAGCTCAGGGCGGCAGCGCAGGCAGGGTCGCAGGCCATACTGCTCGGCGGCCGCGGCGCTTTGGAAGTAGCACACGTTGTGCTCGTGCGGTGGCCGTGCCGGGCAGACTGGCCGGCAGTAGATGCCGGTCGAGATGACGCCGGTAAAAAAACGGCCATCAAAGCGAGCGTCGCGGGCGAGCCGTGCGGCGTGACACTGTTCACGGCTGAGGGTGTTGATCACCTCATCCGGTGACAACTCAGGGCTTGGTTTTGCATTCATGGTGTTGGCGGCTTTGCTGGAACAGATGGCAAAAGAGTAAGGGGGCTCGGGGGCCGTGACTAGCCAGAAGCGGACAGGGATAGGAAAAATCGGCCGCAGGTTTCGTTGCACTCTTCCATGTCGACTACCCCTTCATTTTGTTTACCACTGTGCACGGGTAGCAGAGCCCATAGCGGATAGATGGGGGCGCAATGGGTTTAACTTTATTTGTATTGCGAGATTAGTTGTGATGAGAAAGGCTTGGAAATTAACAATGGATCACATAATTAGCTTTTTTACATTGAGAATTACAATTTTGTGTTGTTCAATTGAGTCGGTTAATTTTTGATGATTATTAAGTCATCGCATCTACGGCTCAGGGCCGACCAATAACAACAACACTTGCCAAGGATGATAAGTGAACGACTGTAAGGCATGGCCCCATTGCCGGGGCTTTAGTCTGATCGAGTTGTTGATCGCCATGACGGTTGTCAGCATTCTCGCAGCCATCGCGTTGCCAGCGTATCAGGGTTATCTGCAACAGGGACGTCGTTACGAAGCGCAGCAGCAACTGCTGGAGCAGGCGCTCGCCCTCGAACGTATCTATACCCAACAGGGGCGTTATCCCGCCACGTTTGCCACCCCTTCCAACACGGATTTCTACCAGTTCAGCTACAGCCAGCAAGATGCTGGTGACTATCTGCTCAAAGCCATTCCAACGACGCGACAACAGGATGAGTGCGGCACTCTGACCCTAGATCAGACCGGTTATCGCGCGGCCAATCGCCATGACTGCTGGGGATCATAAGATGAACGTGCGCGGATTTACTCTGATTGAGTTGATGATCACGGTCGGCATCGCCGCTATTTTGCTGCTAGTCGGGTTGCCCTCCATGAGTCAGCGCCTCGCGGCCGAACGACTCGATCGCAGTGCGACCGAGCTCGCGTCAGCCTACCGCTTTGCCCGCAGCGAAGCGGTCAAGCTGACCCTGCCGGTGGTACTGCAGGGCACCGAGAACGGTGGCTGGGAGGTGATGGCTGACAGCAAGTTGCTGCGTCAGGCGGCAGCACCTGCTGGCGGAGTGGTGATCAAACCGTTTGAGCCGATCCGGATCGCGCCAACCGGCAGCAGCAGCCACGCCGAGATCACTCTGGCCAATCGCCTCGGTGAGCAGCGTGTACTCTGCGTGGCCCCGAGCGGTCAGCTGCTGCAAGGGAGCTGCTCATGAGACACGCCGCACTTGCCCGTCAGCAGGGGTTCAATCTGGTGGAGATCATGGTCTCCATGGTGTTGGCGGTGATGGTGTTTCTTGGTCTCGCCAAGGGGCAGGTGGTCTCGTTGCAGCAGGCGCACTATAGCCTGCAGAGCACCCTGGCCACGATCGAGGCGAGCAACAGCGTGGAGCAGATATGGGGTTCGCTGTGCGAAGTGCAGCGCAAGCCGGAGCGGTTCACCCAGGGCGATTTTCTTGCCCGCTTCACCCTGCTCGAGGGCCACCGGCTGGTGCTACCGAACCGTTATAGCGACAACTTTGTGGTCGCTATCGAGTGGCAGGATGAGCGGGTCTCCGGCGCCAAGCGGGTGGAGCTGAACGCAGGATTTCCACCACTATGCTGAACGTTCCCTTCCGACAGCGAGGTGTCAGTCTCGTCGAGCTGATGATCTCCATGGTGCTCGGTCTGATGCTGATGCTGGCGATTTTTGCCGGTTACGTGCCCATCAAGAGCACGGTCGAGCAGAGCAAGGCGTTGGAGCAGGCGAACGAGGTGCTGCGCTTTGCCACTCTCACCTTTACCAACAGCATCAAGCAGGCGGATCAGCTGATAGCGGTCACCCCTGATCGCCTGACGCTGGCTTTCAAGGTAGAGGGGGGCAGTCAGGTGCTCTCCTGCCTTGGCAACCAGAAAACCGCCGATTTTACCGAGCAGTACCGCTTCACGCCGCCGGTACTCAGTTGCGATGACGGGGATGGCCCGCGTCTGTTGCTGGCCCATCTTCAGGATCTTGAATTCGGCCAGCAGGGGGCGCTGGTCAATATCCGTATCTTGCCCGAAGGGCTGCCGAGCTATCTGGCGCCGGGGGTAGAGGTGCAGGTGGCACGCCGCAAGGCGGTCTGGGCGGCAGCACTGGCCACATCCGGTGCAGGGGGAGCAGGATGAACAAGGGATTGCAGGGGCAGCGGGGAGCCGTATTGCTGGTGGTGCTGGTGGTGAGCCTGCTGTCGAGCCTGCTGGTGTTTACCAGCATTCAGGAGAATCAGCTGCAAACCCGCCTGAGCGGCAATTTTCACAAGAAGATCAATGCGCAGCTCAGTGCCGAGCAGGGGATGAACGACAGTTATCGCGCCCTGCATCAGGCGCTCGGCGCCGAACCACGGATAGAGTGGGATCAACTGGTGCAGAAGGTGCCTGGCAAGGGGGAAGGGGCCATGGCGGGCAGCCGCTTTCGCATCGATCAGCTGGATGCCTCTACAGGCAGCAAGTTGGCGTTGCAGAGCCATGGCCGTTATCTGGAGGGCAATGCCAGCCTCAACGCCCTGTTTGCCCTCAAGCGCGAGCCGGGCAATCTCATCTTTCAGGATTCGGTGGTGGCGTGTGAAGGGTTGAGCCTCTCTGGGAGCGGTTTTATCGACAGCTACGATTCGCGCAAGGGGGCGTACAAGGAGTCTGTTTCCGGGACTCTTAATCAGGGGCAGAACGCCAAGGTGGCGACCGTCAGCGACAAGGCCAATGTGGTGCTCGCCGGGCACTCCCCCATCT
Organism: Aeromonas sp. 603757; assembly: GCF_049171255.1. Classification (NCBI taxonomy): domain Bacteria; kingdom Pseudomonadati; phylum Pseudomonadota; class Gammaproteobacteria; order Aeromonadales; family Aeromonadaceae; genus Aeromonas; species Aeromonas sp. 603757. Next base: position 113,127 of record NZ_JAAKOE010000014.1, read on the forward strand.
GGGGTGATGTGCGGGCGACCGGCTCGGTGACCTTGAACGGTTCTTCACCTGTTGCGGGTAATGTACTTGCTGGTGGCGACATCACAATTTCTCCCTCTGATGGGGTCGTCAGGGTTGAGGGCAGCGTAAACGGGAGTGGAAATTTTGCCTTGCAAGGGGGGCATATTGCCGGAGCTGTTGCGATCAATGGTGATGTTTCTATGGGTCATGGCACAAGCATTGCTGACGACAAGTTGAACTATGGTGGGAACGGGGCATTCCTTGATGCCAAGCATCAGAAGTATCTGTATCCCCAATACCGAACTCATCCCAAGCTACCGCCTGTGGCCGGGCAGGTGTGTGACCCGCTCAATGTGGCCGCGTTGCCCAAATCGTTCCCCCCTGCAACATTGCCCATCAATGGCCCGCTGACGCTCGGGGCCACCCAGCAGATGGTGCTGACCACGGATCCCTCCACCGGCTCGGTAACCAGCAGCAACCAGCACAAGCCCGGGCTACCGTTCCCCGGCAAAGGGGAGCTGTTTGGCAAGGAACAGACTATTTACAAGCTCGACAGCCTCAATATGGGGGCCGATGCCAAGCTCACCATCAAGGGGGATGTGGTGCTGCTGATCGACAAGGATTTCACCATGACAGGCAGCAACAAGTTGACGGTGAGCGAGGGGAGCAGCCTGACCCTGATCGTCAGCGGCAAGGTCGATCTTGGGGCCGGTGCCGAGGTGACGGCAGCCAAACAGGGGCTGACCGCTGGCGGTACGCCCGCTATCTCTATCTATTCCGCGTATAGCGGCAAGGATGGGGTCAAGCTGTCGGGCAATACGCCGCTCTATGCCGCTCTCTATGCCCCGCTCACCGAGATGAAGATCAGCGGAAGTGGCGGTCTGTACGGGGCGGTGCGGGCAAAACACTTGACCGAGAGTGGCGCGGGCGGTGTGCACTATGACGAGGCGCTGGGCATGGCAGATTTGGGGGATGATCAGGGGCCGCCTCCGACACTGGCACTGCGGCAGTGGCACTTTGTGCAGTGAGGCTGGCGAGCCGCTAAAAAGGATCGAATGGGGCGCGCAACTGTGAGATGGTGGAGATCTGTCCACCCAGTCGTTCACTGTTGAGGAGTGCTCCATGCCAGGCCCAGCTCGCGCCGGTGCCCTGATCTATGCCAAGGATCCGGGCCTGCTGACCCACTTTTACCGTACCCTGCTGCAGATGGTGGTCTGCAGTCAGGATGAGCAGCTGGTGGTGCTGGAAAACAGCGATATCCAGCTGCTGATCCACGCCATTCCTGCGCCCTATGCCGGGCAAGTTGTTATCAAGCGGCCGCCGGCACTGCGGGAAGAGGGGGCCATCAAGCTGTTCTTCACCGTCTCCAGCCTCGCCTGGGCAGAAGCGAAGGCGGCGGATCTCGGCGGCGGCCTGCTGCCACAGCAGTGGACGGGGCCCGGCTTTGTGGTGCGCAACGCCTTCGACCCGGAGGGCAATATCCTGCAACTGCGCGAGTTGCTGGGTGCCCCTGATCCTCTCTGAATTTTCTCTTTTTACAGCATGGTGGTGGCGTGCTGTGCCATGCACCGCCATAAAAATGAACCGCCATAAAAACGGGCCCTGTAGTGGTCAACTAAAAAGGGCCCCGTTCTGCTGTTAGCTTACTGCGCTCATTACTTCAGATAACGCTGTTCCAGATGCTGGCGCAGCCAGTGCGGGTTGAGCGCTTCATTGGTGGCGCGGCGCACCAGCTCGTCGGTGCTGTGCAGGCTCCCCTGTGACCAGATGTGGCGTCCGAGCCAGCCGAAGATCTCCGGCAGGCGGCCCGCCGCGATCACCTCACCCATGCTGCCCAGCTCTTTCTCGAGGGCAAAGCGCAGTTGGGCGGCATACATGGCGCCCAGGGTGTAGCTCGGGAAGTAGCCGAACGAGCCGTCGGTCCAGTGAATATCTTGCATGCAGCCATTGCGGTAGTTGCCCTTGGTGGAGAGCCCCAGCCACTGCTGCATCTTGGCGTCCCACCGTTCGGGGATGTCGGCCACCTCGATCTTCCCTTCCACCAGATCGCGCTCCAGCTCGTAGCGCAGGATAACGTGGGCCGGATAGGTCACCTCGTCCGCATCGACCCGGATAAAGCCCGGCTCGACCCGGCTGTAGAGCTTGGCCAGATTGTCCGGCGCAAACGCCGCCTGCTCGCCGAAGTGGTGACGAATGCGTGGTGCCAGCAGCGCGAGGAAGGCCGGATGATGCCCCAGCTGCATCTCGCAAAACAGGCTCTGGCTCTCGTGGATCGCCATGGAGCGCGCTTCGGCCACCGGCTGACCCAGCAGATGACGCGGCAGCCCCTGCTCGTAACGGGCGTGACCGGTTTCGTGCACTATGCCCATCAGGCTGGAGACAAACTCCTGCTCGTTATAGCGGGTGGTGATCCGCACGTCGGTCGGCACGCCGCCACAGAAGGGGTGACTGCTCACATCGAGGCGGCCGTGAGCGAAATCAAAGCCGAGCAGCCCCATTACCTCCTGACCGAGCGCCTGCTGGGTCGGGATGGGGAAGGGGCCTTGCGGCAGCAGCAGGGCATCGCCCTTTTGTTGTTCACTCACGGTCTGGATAAGAGCCGGCAGCCAGCTGGCGAGATCGCCGAAGATCTGATCGAGCCGTGCGCTGGTCATGCCCGGCTCATAGAGCGCCAGCATGGCGTCGTAGGGGCGCACGCCAAGCGCATCGGCCCGCAGCTGCGCCACTTCACGGGAGAGTTTCACCACCTCCTCGAGATTGGGGGCAAAGCCGGCCCAGTCGTTGTTCTTGCGCTGGCTGCGCCAGGCGTGCTCGCACTTGCTGCCAGCGAGCGACAGCGCTTCGACCAGCTCACCGGGCAGCAGGCTGGCATCTTGCCACTGGCGCTTGATCTCGCCGAGGTTGGCACGTTGCACTTCATCGAGCGGTTCGCTCTCGGCCTTGGCAATCCAGTCGCCCAGCTCGGGAGCGGTGCGCTTCTGGTGGATCAGCAGACCGAGTTCGGCCATTGCTTCGGCGCGAGCATCGTTGCCCCCTTCCGGCATCATGGCCGCCTGATCCCAGCCGCAGATGGCGGCGAGGTGGCTAAAGCGGTGGATCTGTTGCTGATGTTGTTCAAGCTTTTGATATGACATGGGATTGTCCTTGTTATCGTCCCTGATGGTATGCCGCCCCGTACCTGGCATGCTCGGGGCCGTTCGATGCTAACACCGCCGCAGCATCGTTGACCACCATCATGCAGGCGGGCCAAAGGCGTGGGGGCGAGAGGCGGATTAGCCGAGCCGCTTCTGGTGCCGTTCGCGGTTTTCCGCTTTTTTGCGTTCGCTTTTGCGCAGCAGCACGTATAGAGCACCGCTGCCGCCGTGGCGACGCTCGGCGCTGTGGATCGCCATGACGGCGGGCAGTTGCGGCAACCAGGCGCTCACATAGCTTTTCAGCAGGGCGCGCGGGGTGCTGCGCTCCCCCTTGCCGTGCAGGATCAGCAGGCAGCGGATATCCCGGACTTCACAATCCGCAATGAACTGCACCAGCGTCTGGCGCGCTTCGTTGAGGGTTTTCTGGTGCAAGTCCAGGCTGGCTTGCAGCTCGTATTTGCCGAGCCGCAGCTTCTTGTAGACCCCCTCCTGCACCCCATCACGCTTGAAGCCGACGATTTCGTGCGGATCGCGCATCTCGATGGCCTCCATGGTGAGGTGGTCGAGGGCGAGTTGCTCGGCGGTGGCAGCCTGACGGCGAGCGAGCTGCGCCTCGGTCGGGGCGGATTTGGCCGCATGGGGATGGATGTTGTCGCTGCGAATGGGCCGCACGTCGGCCACTTCATTCATGAATAGCGAGAGTTCGTCGTTATGAGACACGGCAGGCTCCCCATAAGAAAAAGTGGGGGCCATTATAACGGCCGCAACCGGCACAGAAAACGGGGAAAGGGGGAGGGGATAAGGGGCACCCGGCATGGACACTGGTGCATCCTGGCCCGGGAATCACAGTCGCGAACCATAAAACAGCACAGGCGGTCAGTGTGAACTGCCGCCTGTGGTCAGAGGATTATTTGCCCTCTTTGGGTTGTTGAGAATGGGGTTGCTGTGAATGAGGCGGTTGCGAGTGCATCACCTTGTAGATGAAGTAGGCCGCGTAAGAGCTGATGAGCAAGAAGGTGCCGATAATCACCAGCATCGACATCAATCCCACGCTGTTGCCAAACATCAGGTCCAGCCAAAAGTCCATTTTATTGCTCCTGTCACCCGGTTGATGACAGGCATGATAAATACCTCTTTGCCCTGTCCGGGATGATCCCGATCAACTCCCTTGCAGGTTGTTTAATGACCAGTGCGATCTGTGATCGTTCTCACTGGACTCCTTGCTACCGAGCCTGCACAGGGCCCGGTGTGGTGAGCGGGGTAATGCGCCACCCTTGCTGCTCCAGCAACGCCAGCAACCCCTGTTCGCCATAAAGGTGCAGGGCGCCTACCACGATAAAGCTCTCGTTGGGCAGGGTGGACCATTTCTTCAGCCAGTTGTGGTTGCGCTCGGCCAGCAGGGTCTGCTCCATCCAGCTCTGTAGCGCAGAGGGAGCCATCTCCTCCTTGAGCAGATTGATAAGCGTCGCCTCATCTCCCTGCTGCCAGGCCTTCATCACGGCGGCGAAACCACTCTCCAGCATCGGTAGCTCATCCAGGGTGCTGGCGAGCATCAGGGTCTGGTTGTCACCCACGCTGGCCAGATAACCGAGCTGCTCCAGCAGGGTTTCAAAACCCACTACCGGTTTGCCCTCTTTGGCGGCCCGGACGGCAAAGTGCTGGTCTATCCCGAGTTCACTCTTGAAGTCGGAGCGGGCCATGGCGGCCTGGGTCAGGGTAATGGCGGCAAACCAGGGGCGCAGGGTGGCGAGGGTAGCCTCGTCGATGCCATAGCGGGCCCCCGCCATCAGGGTGCGTTGATAGAGCTCGGCAGGGAGATGATCCTTGAGCGGTTTGCCATCCACCAGTCGGGTGAGGGAGCCGGTCTGTTGCCACTGATCCGGCGTGATGCTATTCATGTCCACCTCCATCACCAGTGCGCGACTCTGCAGCCAGGCACGCTCCACCGGCTCGGGCAGAGGATAGAGGGAAGGTTTTCCCGCATGGATGGAGCCCAGCAGCCAGTGTTGCTGGTTGCCCTTGCTCACCCGATAGAAGGCGGGATCGGCAAAGGCGTGCAGTGGTAGCAGCAGGCAGAGCAGGAAGGCAAAGAGGGTGCGATGAAATCTCATGGGGATCCTTAATGTGCGCCGGGTGACTTCTCTTGCTGACAATAACTCTTATGATAAGTCCTCATTTCAGATAACCAAGAGGTTTGCCATGCCCCATCTTCGTTTTCGCGCCGTGACGCTCGATACCCTGCAACAGGTGAGCGGCCCGCTGCTGGCCGAACTTTGCGAGCTGACCGGCGGCAAGCCGGAGTTTGTCACCATGGAGCGGGTGGAGAGCAGCTGGATCCGCAACGGCGAGCCAGAGGCGGGTTTTCCGTTTGTCGAGCTGCACTGGTTCGAGCGGCCGCAGGAGATGCAGGACGCCGCCGCGCGCCTTATCACGTGCCATTTGAAACGGGTGCTGGGGGAGCAGACCTATGTGGTGGTGCAGGTGATACCTTTGGTCAAGAGCGCCTACTACAGCAATGGCGAGCACTATTGAAGAGTGGGGCAAACCAGGTTGGCGGATTGGATTACGCCGCTATACAGCTAACTCAATCCGGGCGGCAGGATGCTTGTCGCCCATCACGGGATCAGGCCGATTTGGCCAGCAGTTTATCGAGCCAGCGAGTGGGCAATACCCGTCGCAGGAAGGCAAACAGCCGGGTTGGAGTGGTCACCGGATAGCGCGCTTTGGGATGGGCGTGGGTCAGCGCATGGAGCAGCGGAGGGATACAGGCTTCGCTCGAGAGGGTAAAGCCGCTGGTGGCCCCCTCTTTTTCCAGCCGCGTCAGGGTCTGGCGGTAGGCCGACTGATGACGGCTCTGGGCCGGATCGATGTGGCGCAGGAAGGCGTTGCGAGCATTGGCACGAAAACGGGTATCGATGGGGCCCGGTTCAATCAGGCTGATATGTACCCCGCTACCCGCCAGTTCGAGGCGCAGAGTGTCGCTATAACCTTCCAGCGCAAACTTGCTGGCGTTATAGGCGCCGCGATACTTCATGGCAACCAGTCCCAGAACCGAGCTGTTCTGCACTATCCGTCCCTCTTTGGCCTCCAGCATCGGCGGCAGCACCTGACGGATCAGATGGTGCCAGCCAAACAGGTTGGTATTGAACTGCTCCCTGAGCGCTTCGGTGGGCAGATCTTCCAGCGCCCCGGGTTGGCCATAAGCGCCATTGTTGAACAGGCCATAGAGGCGCCCGCCTGCCAGATGGAGCGCCGCACTGGCACCCAGCTCGATGGAGGCAGAATCCGCCAGATCCAGCTGTACTGCCAGCAATCCCTGTTGCTGCAGACGGGCCACATCTTCCGCCTTGCGCGCCGAGGCGATCACGGTAAAACCGTGCTGCCCCAGCGCCTGTGCGGCGGCGAGGCCAATACCGCTGGAACAACCGGTGATCAAAACAAAACGGGGCATGATGGCGTCCTTGTGACTGCTGACAAAAGCGTGCTGGTGAGTGGATAAAACCCTTATCCGGCTCGCATGTTAGCCTGCCAACCGGAAAAAAGAAAACCGGGCCAAGTGGCCCGGTTTGCTGACATCGTATTGCCTGATTACATGAAGGTAAGCGGCATGATGATGTGGAACTTGACGTCGTGCTCGGAGGCGAAGATGTTGGGGTAATCGGTCCAACCGCCGCCCTGGCTGATGTCGTTGTTGTAGTCGGTGTAGTGCAGTTTGAACAGGGTGCCTTTCAGCTTGCCATCCTGCACGGTATAGCTGACATCGAAGTTGACGGCCCACTCGGTATCCTCGCCGTTGGCTGCTTTCTTGCCTTGGCCATTTTCGATATCCCAACCGTAGGCGCCGGATACACCGACAGCCCAGCCCGGCGCACCAACCAGATCATCCAGAGAACGGGTCACGCCGAAGAACAGTGCTTTTTCGTTGTTGGCGTTCCAGTCAGAGCGGGAATCCCACCAAATTTCGTTGGCGCCCTGGGAGTTGGCGTAGCCACGGGTCAGACGGGGCAGGTAGTTGCCTTCCGCACCTTCAGCCTTGGTCCACAGACCTTCCAGACGGAAGCCGTATTGGGCGTAGTTCCAGGCAGCGGTCAGTGCTTGTTGCCATGCCAGGCCGTCGTAAGTTTCAATCTGGGAGCCGCCCTTGGTGTAGGTCTCGGTCTCGGAACCGTAGAACTGGTAGCTGGTGGCGAGGCCGCCCAGTACGTCAAACTTGTGAGCCAGTTTGAAGTGGTAGCTGTCCATGTAGCCTTCGGACTGACCGAAAGAACCGGTCACGGCAGTGCCATTTTCAAAGGTGTAACGAGCCGCGATACCGTGGATATAGTCGATGACGTTTTCATCAGCGAACGGATCCATCCACGCTTTGGCGCGAGAGAAGACCTGAGTCTCTTTGTACCAGGGGGCCTTGTACTCGTCAGCGATGGCGTAGGTCAGGTAGAGACCGCCAAAGTTGCCTTCGACTTGACCACCACGATAGGTGCCCGGCTGATAGGACCAGTTAACACCGATTTGGCCAGGGACATACAGCTGGGTGTAACCACCCTTGGCAGTCACACCGCCGTCCAGGAATTTCAGCTTCAGAGCTGCGTTGGAGAGGCTGAAGCCACCCTCGGGAGAGCCATCTTTGTAGTTGTTGCCCCAGGAGTTGCCTGCGAAGGAGAATTCGTTCTCCTGGTTGACCGGATGGTTTTCGGTAACGGCCAGGTCATAGGCACCGAAGCCGCCCAGATCCAGACCAACAGTGTCCCAGGCATAACCGGAGTTGAAGTTGAGAGCTGCCTGGACGGTGGAATGGCTCAGGTTGGACTGGTACTTGCCTTCTTTCTTGGCGGCAGTCGGGTCACCATCGATGCGCTGACGATCACGCTGGAAGTAGAACAGGCCACCGGTCAGTTTGGAGTCTTTTACGAAGGTTTCATAGGACTGGCCATATTCCGGGCTCATCATATCCTGGGCTGCCAACGCCATGCCGGGGGCGACCAGAGCGGCTACCACAGCGGCACTCAAAGCGGCGCGCTTGAAGATCACTTTTTCCATTTTTATTGCTCCTGATTTTATGGACTTAGCTTTTTTCCGGCAGCTGGCATCGGGCCTACCGCTCGGTATTGGCATTGCAATCAAAACCCCGAAGGGCAAAAAATCTTCTCTTGGTTATCTGCAAACCCGGATGTCTTGGCACATCTGTAGTTGGCAGTCCTGATCATCACATGTTGTTTTTTTTGTTCCGATTCTTGGCTATCGGACAACTCCAAGAGTACGTTCGCGGTGCGAAATATCAATGAAAAGTTCCCTCAACGTTTCAAAAGTATGACCGAGTGCAAATAATCATGGGCAAGGTCGTAAACAGCCTCATGGCCGGTATCACGGTAATGAGAGCGTTTTCTTGGAGGTGTGGCCAGCGCCGGTGCGGGTTTTCATCAGATACGGGGGAAGGGAAGCTGTTAACCTGCAGGCAACATATAATTTTGTGCTACAAAAAAACTTTCCCTCTGGTCGAGGGAAAGTGAATTGGTGGGGATGTGGGGCGAATAGGGTCAGCCTTGCTGGCCGAGGATGCGGGGGATCTGTTGCGCCTGATGGTGGATATGGGACGAGACCTGCACCGAGAGTTGGCTTACCTGACAGGCCTGCTGACGAATACGGGCGATCAAATCGGCAAAACTGGCCAGCTTGTGCTCCTGACTTTTGGCATTGTCGGCGCCCTGCAGGGCGATCACTGCGGTGTTGCGGGCGATCTCCCGCACCGCCTGGGTGGTCTGGCGCAACTGCTCGGCTTGTGCCCGTTGGCGGCTTGACTCGCTGGTGATCCGGTTCAGCACGGTGCCAAGCTGTTCACCAGATTGGGTCAGACGCCGCAGAATCTCGGTGATCTGGTTGAGGGATTGCTGGGTATTGGCCGAGAGGTGGCGCACCTCATCGGCGACCACGGCAAAGCCGCGCCCCTGTTCCCCTGCACGGGCCGCTTCGATGGCGGCGTTGAGGGCCAGCAAGTTGGTCTGCTGGGCGATATGACTGATGACATCGACAATGTCCGTCACATCGGCAACCGAGCGGGTGAGGGCTTCCAGCGCCTCATCGCTCTCGTCAATTGCCAGCCCGGTCTGACGAGTAGCGTGCAGCATGCTGCCCACCAGATCTTCGCTCTGGCTCATCGCCTGTTCGTTATGGTGGGCATGCCGGGCGATGTCGGCGGCGACCTGATGGACCTCTCCGGCCAGCTGGTTCAGCTCATCCATCATCTGACCGCTCTCGTCGACTACCAGCTCGGTGGTGCGGGTGCTGTGGTGGATCTCGTCAACCTGGCTGACCATTCCTTTCAGACTGAGGGATACCGCAGACAGCTGCCCCTCTTTCTGTTGTTGATCCTGCTGCAGGCGACCGATCAGCCGATTGTAGCTGGCAACGATATCGGCCAGCTCGTTGCGATCACGCCCGGCAGATAACGGCTCGGCCTGCCCAGTCTGATCGAGCTGCAGAAAGGCTCCGCGCAGTCGCAACAAGGGAGCGAGCAGCCAGCGTCGTTGCACCAGTGCAAACAGCAGGGCGACTACCACCAGACAGAGCGCCAGCGTGCCGAGGATGGTGGCCAGCTCCTGATTGACGGCTTGCCGCTCGTGGGCAAGTTGTTCCCCCATCTGTCTGGTCGCTTGCAACATGGCCATGATGTCTTGCTGCACGGTCTGGCGGCCAGCCTGTTGCTGTTGTAGCGCCGTGCGGCTGTTGGCCAGCTCCTGCGGATAGCGGCCCAGCAGCGAGCGTAATTCGCTGCGCGGTTGATCTCCCAGCTCCTTGCGTACCGGCTCCCCCAGGGTGAACTCATCGGCGGGCACCTCTTCATACAGGCCGAGCAGCGGCAAGGCTTGCAGCGCTTGGGCCTGTTTTTGCAGTGCCTCCAGCTCGAAGCGGATCCCTTCGAGCAGCTTCTCATTGCCCTGTTCCATATAGCTTTGGCGCAAATGGGCGAGGCGCGGCAGGCCCGCCAGGATCTCGGTTGCACCGCGGCGATATTGCTGTGCTGCGGCAGATTGTTCCGTGCTGGCACCTTGCTCCCCATAGCGGATCAGCGCCATAGCTTGGCTGCCCAGCTCACTCTCCGCATTTTGCAGCAGCAGTTGGCTGTTGCCCGAGAGCTTGCCTGCGGCCTGATAGTCGTGCGCGATGCGCTGCGCCATCTGTTTGAGTTGCTGTCTGAGCGGGGCCGCCACGGCATCATCCTGAGCGGCCAGCGAGGAGAGCGCTTGCTGGCGGATCTTCTCTGCCGCGGTCAGTTGCTGTGGATCGCCGCTGTTGAGGTAGTCACGCAGGCTGTTTTGCAGGGTCACCGTCACCAGTTGTTGCAGCGTCTCGTGCTGATGCTGGGCCTGATTGGCATGGGCAAGCTGTTGCCAGCCGTGGTAGAGGGCCAGCGCCTGTCCTCCCGCAACCAGTAACAAAACAAGGGAGGATAGGGTGGCGTAATGGGCGATTTTCACGGGGTAATTCCTGTCAGCACAGACCATGGGGGAGCGTGGCCCGAGCCTAAACAGGGATGATGGCGTTTTTATGACAGCATGGTCAGGTGGCCCTATTTTACCGACTTAACTGGCTGGGGATGCCTGAGCTCTGTTGCGTTGGCCCAGCATACCGAGCAGGGCGCCTCCCATGATAAGTGCACCGGCCAGCAGATGGCGCGAGGTCAGCTCTTCTCCGTTCAATGCCACTAACAGCAAAGTACTCAGCAGCGGTGTCAGGTAGGCAAGGGCACCGATCCGGCGTGGATCGCCGTCTCGCAGTGCCAGATACCAGGTCACAAAGGCCGCCCCCATGGGGCCCAGCGCCAGCCCGATGATCAGCCACCAGTCACTGGTGGGGATCTGCGCGAGCGGCAGGGGCCCCTCCAGCAGACGGGCGAGCAGCAGAGCCAGCAAACCAGCGGGCAGGCAGGCTGCCGCAGTGACCACGGCAGGTGCCGGTGGCAGACGGCGTGACAGCACCGAATAGGCCCCCCAGACGACAGCTGCACCGAGCGCCAACAGGTATCCCGGCAGATAGGTCTGTTGCAGTTGCAGCTCGCCATTGACCATCACCAGCATGGAGCCCGCCAGACCAAAGGCGCCAGCCAGCAGATGACGGGCATGGAGTGGATGGCCGGGCAACAACAGCGGGGTGAACAGAATGATGCAGAGCGGCCAGAGGTAGTTGATGAGGTTGGCCTCCAGCACCGGGGCATGGCGAAAACTCATAAAGAGCAGCAGATGGTAGAGCAGCAATGCCGTAACCGTCACCAGCCAGGTAATAGGACGAGCGCGCCATTGGCGCCAAAACGGCAAGGCCCCGACCCCGCAGAAAAACAGCACCAGCCCGACCAGCACCAGTGGTGACACGCTGGTGACCCGTGACGTCAGCGCCGCCAGTGAGGCCCACAGCACAATGGTCAGCAGTGCAAAACCGGTGGATCTATCCCACCAGGAACATCCGGACATCCAACACTCCTTTGCAAGATGAAGCTGCTGGCTTTGCCGTAGGGCTCAGCCAAAAAAAGCAGTCTATCAGAGAGAGGAGAGATGCCGAATGCCGCGTGAATACAATTACTTGTGACTTGGTGAGAATTTTGATGGTGCAAGCAGAGTGCTGCTGGACGTCGAACGAATCGCCAAAGAGATGAGTGAATGCGAAAAGGGGATGATGGGTGGCGTCCCAGGCAGGATTCGAACCTGCGACCTCGCCCTTAGGAGGGGCGCGCGCTATCCAGCTGTGCCACTGGGACGTGCGGGCATTATATAAAAATGCCAATAAAAATAAACAACTGCGTATGTCTGTTTATCCAGTTGCTTACATTCTGGCCGGATTGTACGTTTGTGCTCTGGGGGGCAGATAAACAAGTTTGTGGTGTCTGAATAAGAAGGGGTGGGGGGAGGAAGATACTGGTATGCAATAAATTGACTTTTAATTCACTTGTTGCCGTGAGGTATGGCTACCTCTTGTTGTGTTGTGCCACAGGTATTGAGCTTTTGTCGTTTTATTTTGTTTTAGTGAAATATTTAGCTTAATCAGTTTGGTAGCTATTAATCATGGCCAATGCTCCCTTGTATTTTAAAGATGAATCATGAAGCTATGGCTCAGCGTCAGGTACGGCCAGTAGCGGGTTTGGAATGGTCTTGTTTGCTTAGTTATATAAATTGCCATAGAGTTAATTCGCGATTAGTTATCGCCGAAAATAAAGTTGTGACAAGGGCAAACCGATTGAAAAGTCGGGACGCAAAGCCTCCGGTCTAAAGGCGTTGTTGAGCTGGGATAGCGGGGCCACCACAGTGTTATGCTGGCTGCCTTTGCCAAGGGGTAGTCGTGTTTGTGTTGCCTGTCGTGTTGTGTTGCCCTTTCGTTTGTCCATAACGTAAAGGAAAACAATATGCTAAGTCCAAAACCCGCATTGCTGGCCATGATGGTCGGCTCCCTGCTTGCCTCATCTGCCGTTTATGCGGCTGCGCCGGGCAAGCCCACCATCGGCTGGGGTCCCATCAAGTTCGCCATTGTTGAAGTGGATCAGGCGGCAACCTCCTACAACAATCTGGTCAAGGTCAAGGATGCCGCCGATGTGGAGGTGAGCTGGAACCTCTGGAGCGGTGACGTCGGCCAGACTGCCAAGGTACTGCTTGATGGCAAGGAGGTGTGGTCTGGCCCCTCTGCTGCTGCAGGCACGGCCAAATTCAAGGTGAACAAAGGTGGGCGCTACCAGATGCAGGTGGCCCTCTGCAATGCCGATGGCTGTACTCTCTCTGATGCCAAGGAGATCGTGGTCGCCGATACCGATGGCAGCCACCTGGCGCCGCTAAAGGCTGCGTTGCAGGAGAACAACAAGCCCTACGCCAACAAGTCCGGCAAGGTGGTCGGTACCTACTACGTGGAGTGGGGCGTCTATGGTCGCAAGTTCACAGTGGACAAGATCCCGGCCCAGAACCTGACCCATATCCTCTATGGTTTCACCCCCATCTGTGGCGGGGATGGCCTCAACGATAGCCTCAAGGAGATCGAAGGGAGCTTCCAGGCGTTGCAACGTGCGTGTGCCGGTCGTGCCGACTTCAAGGTTGCGATCCACGATCCTTGGGCCGCCGTTCAGATGCCGCAAAGTGGCCTGACTGCCTATGACGAGCCTTACAAGGGTAACTTCGGTGCCCTGATGGCGCTCAAACAGGCTTACCCTGACCTCAAGATCCTCCCCTCCGTCGGCGGCTGGACCCTTTCCGACCCCTTCTACTTCCTCGGTGACAAAACCAAGCGCGATACCTTCGTCGCCTCGGTCAAAGAGTTCCTGCAGACCTGGAAATTCTTCGATGGCGTGGACATTGACTGGGAGTATCCGGGCGGACAGGGTGCCAACCCGAAGCTGGGTAGCCCGAGTGATGGTGCCACCTACGTGGCCCTGATGAAGGAGCTGCGCGCCATGCTCGACGAGCTGGAGTCGCAGACTGGTCGCCAGTATGAGCTGACGTCGGCTATCGGGGCCGGGGGGGACAAGATCCAGGATGTGGACTACAGGGCGGCCCAACCCTACATGGACCACATCTTTATGATGACCTACGACTACAACGGCGCCTGGAGCAACACCGAGTTGGGTCACCAGACTAACCTCTACGCGGCGAGCTGGGATCCCGATACCAAGTACACCACCGACAAGGCAGTCAACCTGATGCTGGCGCAAGGGGTTGACCCCGGCAAGCTGGTGGTCGGTGCCGCCATGTATGGCCGTGGCTGGACTGGCGTGAGCGGCTATCAGGGCAACAACCCCTTCACCGGCAAGGCGACCGGCAAGGTGAAAGGCACCTGGGAAGATGGCGTGGTCGATTACCGCGACATCGTCAACAACCGGATGGGAGCTGGCTGGGAGAAGAGCTACGACGAGGTGGCCGAGGCTCCCTATCTGTTCAAGGCTTCGACCGGCGATCTCATCACCTATGACAACGACCGCTCGGTCAAGGCCAAGGGGCAGTATGTGCTAGCCAACAAGCTGGGCGGCCTCTTCTCCTGGGAGATCGACGCCGACAACGGCGACATCCTCAATGCCATGCACGAGGGGTTGGGTCACGGCGAGGGAACCACTCCGCCAGCCAACAAGCCGCCGGTGGCCAACGCGGGCAGCGATCTGAGTGTCACTGGCCCGACCGAGGTGACGCTGAATGGTTCCGCGTCCCACGACCCGGAAAATGGCGCCCTCACCTATAGCTGGAAGCAGGTATCCGGCCCGCAGGTCACCCTGTTTGATGCCACTCAGGCCAATGCCCGCGTTGTACTCGATGCCGTGTCCACCGACATCAATCTGGTGTTCGAGCTGACAGTGACCGATGACCAGCAGTTGAGTGCCAAGGATCAGGTGGTGGTCACCAACAAGGCGCCGCAGGCCAATCTGGCGCCGGTGGTGAGTGTACCTGCCACGGCCTCTGTGGAGGCGGGCAAGCAGGTGACCATCAAGGCGACCGCCTCTGATCCGAACGGTGATCCGTTGACCTATCAGTGGAGCGTGCCGGCAGGCATCACCGCAACGGGTCAGAACAGCGCCACCCTGGTGGTGACTGGCCCGAACGTCACCATCGACACCGGCTATGACCTGAGCGTCACCGTCTCCGACGGTGGGTTGGATGCCAGCGCGGCAACCCGTCTGACGGTCAAGCCGGTCAGCGGTGGTGGCGGTTGCTCGGCCATCGATCCGGATGCGGCCAACTGGCCTGCCTGGCAGGCGAGCAAGGTCTACAACGGCGGTGACAAGGTGAGTCACAACCAGCTGGTGTGGCAGGCCAAGTATTGGACTCAGGGCAACGAGCCGAGCCGTACCGCGGATCAGTGGTTGCTGGTGAGCAAGGTGCAACTGGGTTGGGATGCCAATGTGGCCTACAACGGTGGCGAGATCACCACCCATAATGGCCGTCAATGGAAAGCGCAATACTGGACCAAGGGCAACGAGCCCGGCAAACACGACGTCTGGCAGGATGTGGGGGCCGCCAGCTGTAAATAAGGCTTGAGTTGTGGCGGGGCATGCTGGTCATGCCCCGCTTTTGCAACCCGCGGCGCTGAACATTGGTTGCTCTGCCAATCCCTCTTTTTCTGCTCTGTCTTGTATCCGGTCAGGCCGACTTGTGGTGCCGGCATGAAGGCTCTCCCCAAGTGATGGCTGCACTGCTCTCTGATAAGGTGTGAACCTGATTCGTGGCAACCTTTCCGTTGTTGTAATTACACTGCTGGAAAGTCTGCGGCCGAATATTTTCAGGTTGCCCAAGAGGCGAGCATCCCGCTGTTGGCGAGACAGGCCAGCGGGTCGGTATCGCTAGGATGAGGGCTTGCTCAACTTCGCTTGCTCTTTTTAAATCTCTGTCCGTCGTCATGCTGTCCCTTCATGCAGTACCTAATCGACGGCATTTGGCTGTTGAACAAGGATGGAAAGCATCATAGCCAGCTTCCCGGATGCTGGTGTTATCCAAGCCAGCGCTCCCGGCAAGGGGATTTCATGGTGTCATACCTGGATCAGGCCGAGATCCTGCAATGAGCCGATGCAATAAAAGATGGGGCCTGCGGGCCCCATTCTTGTTTGGTGGAGTTCAGGTTTGGCCGTGGAACATCTGGCCCAGACAGGACAGCGCCTCGAAAGGGCTGTGTGATGATGTGTGTTGTTGTTTTATTACATTTTCCGTGAAAGGCTTTCAGCAATTACTTGCCGTAGCGGAAGTAGTATTCACGGGTGGAGGGGGCATAGGCATCTTTCTCTACAACGCCGTTCTTGGTAGTTGCACCGCGCAGGTGGAACAGGACTGCCAGATTCTCAAACATGGTTTACCTCATCGCTCTGTCATTTATGGTTATGGTGTGTGACGTGGGTCACGGTTTGATCCTATGGTCATTTGTGAGCCAGATCAACTTTCTGTGTTGTAAATTTACAAAAATCATGGAAAGGGTTTTCAAATGCAATGCCCTTTATGGAAAGGCTTTCCCGAGGTGACGGGGGAGAAGCTGATTACCAGCCAGCATAGAGAGGTCTGAGAGCGGGGGGCGTTGCACGGGGAAAGGGGCTTGCTGCACGGCCTCTCCTTTATAGGTGCTTGAGCTGATTTGTGACATAAAACAGAGAGATAGCACGCGCCTTGCTGGTAAAAACAGCGAACTGCTGCAATTTTGACTAAACGAATCAGTCGCGGTTATTTTAGGGTTGACAGCAAAGCGGGTGATGCCTATCATGCGCCTCCGTTGCCGGAGATAACTTCGGTGGCGCCGAGGTGAGTTGGGGTTATAGCTCAGCTGGGAGAGCGCTTGCATGGCATGCAAGAGGTCCGCGGTTCGATCCCGCGTAGCTCCACCA
>NZ_JAAKOE010000015.1:0-127005 GCF_049171255.1 Aeromonas sp. 603757
TCTTGTACCACCATCACCGGGATGTAATCTGGCCCGGTTCCACGAGTTCGACCTTTACCACCGCGATGACGTGGTGGACGCGGCAGTCCCCGCTGCCCCTTGAACGATTCAAGGAAGAAGGTCTCATCAACCTCAACGATGCCCTCTTCCCGGGTGGCCTGATGGGTTGCCATCGCGCGCAAGAAGCGGTGACGCCAGAGGAACGCGGTGTTCTTGCTGACCCCACAGCGCCGCGCAGCCTGGCGGACAGTCAGTCCTTCGATGAGGGCTTGCGCGTAGTCTTCCCAGCACTGTGCTTTACGCAATCTGGCCAAGGGCGTCTTGGTCAGACCGGTGCTGGTGCGCAGACACAGTTTGCAACGGTAGCGGCGCAGTCCCCGACTCCATCCCCAAGGCGCCAGCTGGGTAACATCGGCCTGACAATGGGGGCAGCCACTGCATGCCGGTAACTGAGTATTGAGCGAGGTAATGGTGTGGGGTGCAGTGAGCTCCTGCTGAGCAACACGGCGCTGGCGCAGGGTTAACTGGGGAAAAAGGGACAACAGGTGTTGAAAGGCTGGGGTATCCATGATGGTAGACCTCAAGGTGATGGCCTACTTCAAGATTAGCCTTTCAACACGTAATTGGGACAGAGCCAAAGAAAAGGCCTTGTCGTTTGACAAGGCCTTTACCGGGGAATTTGGTCGGTGTGAGAGGATTCGAACCTCCGACCCTCTACACCCCATGCAGATGCGCTACCTGGCTGCGCTACACACCGACGGAGTCAGCTCGGCTGACGGGGGCAGAGTTTATGGAGATGACCCCGCCCTGTCAACAGGGAAACGCCGCCAATTCCTAAGCAACGGTGCGTTCGCCTGCTTTGCGAACAATCAGCGGTTAAAGGTCAGCCGCTTGCCCAGGAGCTGGTCAGTAACCTGCCCGTTTTGCCAGGCGATCTGGCCATTCACCAACGTCATCTCGACCGTGCTGTGGAAGCGGTAGCCGTTGAAGGGCGACCAACCACAGTGGTAGAGGATGTTGTCATCGTTGACCACATAGGGCTTGCCCAGATCCAGCAACACCAGATCGGCGAAATACCCCTCGCGGATATAACCGCGATCCTGCACCTGGAAGCGCTCGGCTACCGCGTGGGAGGTCTTCTTGACGATAGTCTCCAGGGTAAACACGCCGTTGTGGTAGAGCTCCAGCAGCGCCTGCAAAGAGTGCTGCACCAGCGGTACGCCGGACGGTGCCTTGAAGTAGCTGTTCTGCTTCTCTTCCCAGGTGTGGGGCGCGTGGTCGGTGGCGATGATGTCGAGCACGTCGTTGCGTACCGCATCCAGCAGTGCCTGCTGGTCGGCGGCACTCTTCACCGCAGGGTTGCACTTGATCAGGCTGCCCTGGGTCTCGTAATCGGCTTCATTGAAGAAGAGGTGGTGAACGCACACCTCGGCGGTGATGTTCTTGTCCTTCAGCTCGCTCAGGTCGTGGCTGGCGGTAAACAGCGACAGCTCCTTGGCCGAGGTCAGATGCAGCACATGCAGCTTGGCACCGTACTGCTTGGCCAACGCCACCGCCATGCTGGAGGATTTGTAGCACGCCTCGTCACTGCGAATGCGGCCGTGCTCGCCCATCGGCACATTCTCGCCCCACTTGGCTCGCGCCGCCTCTTCGGCCTTGGCGATGGTCGGGGTGTCTTCGCAGTGGGTGACGATCATCACCGGACTTTCGCGGAAGATGGCCGCCAGGGTCTCCTGATTGTCCACCAGCATGTTGCCGGTCGAAGAGCCCATAAACACCTTGACCCCGCAGGACTGCTTGGGGTCGAGACGCTTGATCTCTTCGAGGTTGTCGTTGGTGGCGCCGAGATAGAAGCTGTAGTTGGCGACGGAGGAGTTGGCGGCGATCTGGTATTTGGCTTCGAGGGCGTCGAGGGTGGTGGTCTGGGGATTGACGTTGGGCATTTCCATGAAACTGGTGGTGCCACCGGCGACGGCGGCACGGGATTCGCTGGCAATAGTCCCCTTGTGGGTCAATCCCGGCTCCCGGAAGTGGACCTGATCATCGATCATTCCGGGGATGAGATGACGACCTGCGGCATCGATAACCAGCGCATCGGGCGCCTCGATATCCGGGGCAATGCGGGCAATCCGTTCCCCCTCGATCAACACATCGGAGGCATAGATGCGGCCTTCGTTGACCAGGGTGGCATTTTTGATAAGCAGTTTGTTCATGGGGGGTTCCAGTTCCTTTGCCGATAATCGCGGGTCATAATAGCGCAAAACTGCCCTTTCTCTGTAGCAAGGCCTGACTGATGAAGTTATTTGTAAGAGATTTGACCGTGATCGACTCCAGCTACCTGTGCGAACGCCGCGGCATGGTGGGCGAGAGCTGGCTGGTAGATATCGAAATGAGCGGTGAGCTGAACGAAATGAGCATGCTGCTGGACTTTGGCCGGGTAAAGAAGCTGATCAAGTCGATCATCGATGAAGAGGTGGACCACAAGCTGCTGGTGCCGACAGAGTGCCCGCTGATCCACGTCGAGACACTGGATGGCGACGAAAGCACAGTGGATCTGCTGCGCCAGGGGCGCTCCATCCATCTGCGCTGCCCATCCCAGGGCTTCGCCTTTATCCCGGCACCGCAAGTTGATAAAGAGTCGGTGACCCGCTACCTGCTGGCGGTACTGGCCAAACGGCTGCCGGGCAATATCAAGGATCTCTCCCTGACCCTGCGTCAGGAGGCGATCACCGGTGCCTTCTACCACTACAGCCACGGCCTGAAAAAGCACGATGGCAACTGCCAGCGCATCGCCCACGGCCACCGCTCCCCCATCGAGATCCACGTCGATGGTGAGCGCGACCAGGAGCTTGAGTTCAACTGGGCCGAACGCTGGGGCGATATCTACCTCGGCACCGAAGAGGACAAGGTGGCACTGACCGAGCTCACCTTGAGCCCCCGCGCCAATGCCCAGCTTGGCGAGCATCACACCGGCTTCAAATATATGGCGCCCCAGGGGCTGTTCCAGCTGGCCATCCCCACCGCCGAGGTAGAGATGATCGACACCGACACCACGGTCGAGCTGCTGGCCTGCTACATCGCCCGCGAAGTGAAGAAGATGGTGGGCGACAAGTTCGTCAAGATTGTCGCTTATGAAGGGGTCGGCAAGGGCGCCATCGCCTACGCGTAATTCCTGCGTTGACTACCGCAATAACAAGGCCCCGCATCTGCGGGGCCTTGTTGTTTCAACTCTCGACCATCAGGCGCTGAGGCGGAAGCGCTTGACCAGGCTCTCCTGCTGCTCGGCAAGGGAGTCCAGCTGCTGGCTGGTCTCGGCTACCCGCTCAATCCCCTGATAGTTGAGATCCGAGATATCGGAGATGCGGTTGAGGTTGGTGGCAATGTCGGCGCTGGTGGCCTGCTGCTGCTCAGCGGCAGAGGCGATCTGGCTCGACATGTCGCTGATCAGCACCACAATCCCCTGCACCTCCTCCATGGCGTTGTTGGCGTGGGAGCTCTGTTCGACGCAACTGTCCATCTCGCGGGAGCACTCCTGCATCACGGTTACCGCCTTGGCGACCCCCTGCTGCAGGTTCTCGATCATGGTCTGGATCTCGCTTGTGGACTGGGCGGTGCGGCCCGCCAGACTGCGCACCTCATCCGCCACCACCGCAAATCCGCGCCCCTGCTCGCCGGCCCGCGCCGCCTCAATGGCCGCGTTGAGAGCCAACAGGTTGGTCTGCTCGGCAATGCCGCGAATGACATCGAGGATGTTGCCTATCTGGCTGCTCATGGCGCTCACATCACCAATCACCTTGCCGGTCTGTTGCAGCTTGCCCGCCAGCTGATGGGTGGTGGTGATATTGCCCGCCATCACCTTGCGTCCCATCTCGGAGGCCTTCTCCACATCCATCACTCGCTCCAGAGTCTGGTTGGCGGCCTGCGCCACTTCCCGCACCGATGCCTCCATCTGGGTCATGGCGGCGGCGACCGAGGCGGTCTCCTGCCGCTGTTTCTCCAGATCCGCCCGCACCGATTCGGTGGTGCGACGGTTGCCGTGGGCGGCATCGTTAAGCTGGGCAGACGCTTGTGAAAGCTGTGCCAGCACCTCCCCCATCTGGGCAATCAGCAGGTTGATCTGGCTGCCCAGCTGACCAAATTCATTCTTGCTCTGAAAACCGATGCGCTGGGTCATGTCGCCCTGGGTTACTTCGGTCAGCACCCGCAGCAACTCCCTGAGCGGACGGCGAATGGCCTTGCCCAGGGTATAAGCCACCAGCATGGCAATCAGGATGGCGACCGCTATGCTGGCTCCCTGAGTCAGGGTGCTCTGGCTCTGTGCGGCTTTGGCATGCTGAATGCTCTGGTTCATCAGTTGCTGGCTCTGATCGGTGATCCGCTCAAGCCGATCCTGAATTGCCACGATGAGCGCACTCGCCTGCTTGCTCTTCTCCCGCATCTGCTCCTGCTGTTGCATCAGCGCCAGATACTGGGCCAGGACACCTTCATTACCGGTCGTATCGCGCACGAAACCGTGGACGTAGTGACCCATGTTGTTGTCGAAATCCTTGAGCTCACCCTGCAGATCCTTGATGGTGCTGTTGAACCCCTCGATCTGCATCCTGTTGCGCTTGAGCGCAGCTTCAATGGGGGCCGGAATGCTCTGGTTGAGGGCATCCATGGTGGAGAGTTCGATAGCGGAAAGCTTGGTGGTCAGGGTCTCGGAGAGCATCTTGATGAAGCTGTCGTCGATGGTGATCATCATGTCCCCCAGACTCTTCTTGAACTGGGGCAAGCTGACCTGAAACTGCCCCTTGGCCAGATTGACCTTGTGCAATCGGGTGAGCAGCGCCTCGTGTTCGCCCGGCAGGGTATCGGTCAGTTGCAGGTAGCTGTCGACCTGCTGGCTCAGAGTGCCCATCTCCCCTTGCAGTTCGGGGTGGTGGGCGACCTGCTGGCGCAAGGCATCGAGGCTCTTGCCCACCGCGGCCTTGGCCTGTTTCAGTTCGGCCACTTCGGCAGGCAGCAGTTTGGGGTCCTGCTCGGTGAGCACATCCCCCAGCCACTTGTTGGCACTAAGCAGGGTGATCTGGGTCTGGCTGCTGGCAATCACCAGCGGCATAGACTGCCGGGTCACCTGTTCCAGCGCTCCCCCCAGGGTATTCTGACTACGAAATGTGAGTAGTGAACTGGCCACCATCACGGCCACCAGGATCGCGAAGCCAAGGTAGACTCGCTGCAAGATGGAGAGATCCGACATTGTTTGTTTCATTATTGTCCCGCTGTATATGCAAAAGTCCCTTGCCTGAGTACCCCGTCCTTTTGATACCCTGCAGACCCCTGAACAGGCGCTGCAGATGACGTCCCTCTGGCTATCGGTATTCTTAACAATAACTGAAGGGAATGGGACATCAGCTGTGTCAAATCTCGGCTTGTGTCACACTTGACGCGCTGCTCGCCTTCTTTCGGGAGCCGCTTGGGATGCAAGTTCAATTTTCTTTTTCATATAAGGGAGTTAGCCATGGCGCAAGAAACCATTTTCAGCAAAATCATCCGTAAAGAGATCCCTGCCGACATCCTTTATCAAGACGATCTGGTCACCGCATTCCGGGATATCCAGCCCAAGGCCAAGACCCATATCCTGATCATCCCGAATGTGCTGATCCCCACTGTCAATGACGTGGAAGCCGAACATGAACTGGCCCTTGGCCGGATGTTCACCGTGGCCCGCAAGCTGGCAAGCGATGCGGGCATCGCCGAAGATGGCTACCGCCTCATCATGAACTGCAACCGCCACGGTGGGCAGGAGGTCTACCACATCCACCTGCATCTGGTCGGCGGCGAGCCGTTGGGCCCCCTGCTCAGCCTGTGATACTCCCGAGCATTCGACTGGCCGGCCTGATGCTGGCCAGTTTCCTGCTGGGAGGCTGCGCCTCCCACTGGCAGGATATGTTTGTCTCCTACTCCGACCAGATGGTGCCCTTGCGCAACCAGCTGCTGCTGGGCCATGCCGCCGAGGCGCTGCCCGAAGTGCGCGACTCCACCCTCGGCGATGACACCTTTGTCCTCGATCGCCTTGAACAGGGGCGTATCGCCTGGCTGGCGGGGCAAGATGCGGACAGCAAGCAGGCGTTCACCGCCGCCGACAGCCGCCTTCAGTGGGAAGACAATCAGGCCGAATACCGGCTCAGTCACGGGCTCGATCAGGTGGGCAGCCTGCTTACCAACGACCAGTCGATGGCCTATCTCACCCCCGATTACGAACGCACCATGCTGCACCACTATCTGGCCCTCAACTACCTGCAACGGGGAGATGCCGATGGCGCCTTGGTGGAGGTACGCCGGGCCAATCAGGTGCAGGAGCAGGCCCTGAAACGGCGAGCCGATGAGGTGCGCAAAGCGAAGGATGAGAGCGAAGAGGCCGAAGCAGAAGGCGAGATACGCCAGCTGATGTCGCGCGGCGCACCGGATCTCGACCGGTTGATCGGCAAGGTCAAGAACGGTTTTCAGAACGCCTACACCTTCTACTTTTCCGCCGTGCTCTATGAGGCGGCCGGGGATCTCAACGATGCCTGGGTCGACTATCAGCGCGGCTACCAGATAGCGCCAGACAACCGCAGCCTGCAAGATGCCTTGTTGCGTCTGGCGCGGCTGCGTGGCTCACCGGACGAGATCCGCGAGACCGAGAAAAAGATAGGCCGCAAAGCGCCGCCGCTTGCAAAAGATCAAGGCCAACTGGTGGTGCTGTTTGAAGATGGTTTGATCCCGGCACGGCGAGAACTGTTCCTGCCGCTCCCCATTTCCACCTCCCGCGGCGATTTTCGCACCTTTACCGTCGCCATCCCCTATTACGATAATCGGGCCAGCGACACCGGCCCGCTGACGGTGGAAGTCGGCAAGCGGGCCTGGCAGACCAGCGAGCTGGTCAGGCTGGAAGCGCTGGCCGCCAAAGATCTGCAAGAGCGGCTGCCCGGCATGCTGACCCGCCAGGCGCTGCGACTGGTGGCCAAGGAGCAGATGCGCCGCACCGCCGCCAAAGAGGGAGGGGATGTGGGCAATATTCTGGTGGGGATCTTCAACACCCTCTCCGAGCGGGCCGATACCCGCAGCTGGCTGACGCTGCCAGCTCAGGCATCGAGCTGGCAGGGAATGGTGCCAGCAAGTGACATCAACCTCACCCTGAGCGCGGGGGCGGCGCAGCGGCAATTGCCGCTCACCATCCACAAGGGACGCACCACCCTGGTCTGGGTACAGCGCCTCGGCGCCGGCCTGACCACCCGGGTGATGCCGCTCTGAGCAAGCGGCAAAGAGAGATGAGCAAGACGATTAACCGGGCAGCCCCAGTGCTACCCCACTCACTCCAATTAAGGAGAGCAAGATGAAAGCATACGGGTTGGCCCTCGGGCTCGCGCTGCTGCTGACCGGCTGCGCCACCAACACCTCCGGCGTGGCGCTCTATGGCCCGGCGGGCGGTGCACCCACGCTGGAGCAGCATCAAAACGTCAACGTTACCCTGACCGAGCTGAGCCGCCGCCAGCAAAATGGCCTGCTGCAGGTCAATGTGGCCGCCGCCAGCACCCAGCGCGGCGATAACAAGCTGCAATATATCTTCTATTGGTATGATGAGGCTGGTCAGGAGGTCGCCAGCGATGGCCGCGGCTGGACCCCCATCAAGCTGCATGGCTATCAGACCCGCACCCTCTCGGCCCTGGCGCCCAGCCCGGCGGCGCAGGGTTACCGGATTTACGTACGCGAAGTGATTGAGGAATCCTACTGATGAAAATGAATCATGCCCTGCTGATCCTGACCGGCGCGCTGCTGCTGGGCGGCTGCTCCAGCACCACCGTCAGCTATGGCGATCCCACTGAAACCGAAACCGTCACCGTCGATTACGGCTCAAGCGATCTGCAGGCCATCGCCGACAAGATGGCGGACTCCATGCTCGCCTCCCCTGCCACCAGCGAGATCACCGCAGGCGGTCGTCCGGTGATGTTTATGGACTCCATCCGCAACAAGACCTCCGAGCACATCGATACCGAAGCCATCACCGATACCATCCGCACCAAGCTGCTGCGGGCCGGCAAGTTCCGCTTCGTCGACATGAGCAAGGTGGCCGCCGTCAAGCAGCAGCTCGAATACCAGCAGAGCAGCGGCATGGTGGATCCTGCCTCCATGGTGCGGCTTGGCAAACAGACCGGTGCCCGCTACATGGTCTATGGCAACCTCGCCAGCATCGTCAAGGACAATGGCAAGGTGAAGGATGTCTACTACCAGATGACCATGAACCTGATGGATCTGCAAAACGGCGAACTGCTGTGGGCCGATCAGAAAGAGATCCGCAAACAGGCGAAGAAATCCACCTTTGGCTGGTAACAGGCTCCCGGTGACAGGCAACTGTGATCCGCTACTGGCCAGCCTGCCCGCCCCCTGGCGGGAGGGGCAGCTGGAACCACTCGGGTTAGGCCTGACCAACTGCAACTATCGACTGCGCCTCCCCTCGGGGCGCAGTTACTTTTTGCGTCAGGGCCACTCCGACCCGGTGCGCCTTGGTATCGACCGTCCCACCGAGTGGCAGCTTTATCAGGGGGCGATAGCCGAAGGACTAGCGCTGCCTTGCCACTATGGCGATCCCGCCAGCGGTCTGATGCTGCTCGAATGGTGCGATGAGCCAAACTGGGTGCACGCGGCGCCACCGGCAGTCGATCAGCCCCGTCTGCTAGCTGAGGTGCTGCGCAAGCTCCATCGCCTGCCGCTACCTGCGGTGGTGATGGCGGTGCGAGCCCACGCGGCGGGCTATCGCGCCCGACTGGCACACATCCCCTCCTGGCTGCCCGCCCTGGAGCGGAGCTTGCTCGTCAGCAGTGAGCCAAATGATTGCTGGCGCCCTTGCCACCATGATCTCAATCCGGCTAACTTGTTGGGAAGCAAACCCTGGGTCATCGACTGGGAGTATGGCGCGGCAGGTCACCCCGGCTTTGAGCTCGCCAGCATCCAGCGCACCCATGAGTGGCCCGCCGAGCGGCGCGACGAGCTGGAAGCGCACTATCTGCAGGCCGTGCCGCGCCACCAGTGGCCCGATTTTCAGAGCGAGGCATTTTTACCCTGGGTCGACTATATCGGCCTGCTCTGGGCCCTGCTGATGGCAGAGCAACAGCCCTCACTCGACTATGACACCCTGATCGCCATCAACCGGCAACGACTGGAGTAACAGATGATAAACAAGGTGCGCTGGCACAAGCCGAAAACCTGGGGTCTGCTGCTGATCGGCCTGCTGCTGACCGGCTGCTCCACCCGAGTGATCTACTACTGGCTCGATACCGCCATCATCTGGCAGCTGGATGACTACTTTGCCCTCTCCTATTCGCAGAAGGATCTGCTCAGCCGTGAAGTGAAGGGGCTGATGGCCTGGCATCGCCAGCACGAGCTGCCGCGCTACGCCAAGGATCTCGACGCGCTGGCCAAGGCAGTGGCCAGCCCCATGACGCCGGAGCAGATCTCGACCAATCTCGATGCGGTGCAGCAGAGCCTGACCCGCACGCTGGAAAACACTATCCCCCGCGCGGTCAGGCTGGCGCGCACCCTGACCGACGAGCAGGTGGCCCGCTTCATGACCGATCGGGTCAAGCGGCAACAGGAGCGGCAAAAGGACTTTGCCACTGAGCCCAGAGAGCAGATGCTGGCAGAGTTTCGCGACAAGATGAACAAGCGGCTCGAGTTCTGGATTGGCGAGGTGAAACCGGCACAGGCGCCACTGGTGGCCCAGTGGGCCGAATGGCAATACGAGCTGATGCCCCCCTGGCTCGAGTTTCAGGAGTCCTGGACCCAGGAGCTGGACAGGCTGATGAAGCAGCGCCAGAGTCCCGACTTTACCCGCGAGCTGACCAACCTGCTGGCCGAGGGGGATGGGCTGATGGATGGCCGCTTTACCGGCTATACCGAACAGTCGCGCCAGCGTACCGTCAACTGGCTGAGCGCCATGAGCCAGTCGCTGGATATCTCTCAGCGGGCCCATCTCTACTCCCTGCTTAAGGGTTATGCCCGCGACTTCAAGCAGATGAGCGGCAGCTGACAGCCAGCACCGAATGGTGCCATGTGCCCGGGGCAACCTTGTTCAAACCGGGCGCTTATGGTAGTTTGCCCTTCCTATTTATCGGGAATTAACTTTTTGCGCCTTATCGACAAAGTAAAACTGGTGCTGGTAACTCTGGTTATCGCCCTCACCCTGCTTTGTTCCATCGCCCGAATGGAAGGCCCGCTGCTACCCGCATCTCCCCAGAGTGAACAGCAGCAGACTCAGGTGTTCAATCAGCTTAGCGACAGCGATGATGGCATCATCAAGTTTGTCGGCAGCCATCAGAATCACCTGCTGCGTCTCGAACAATCCCTGCGCAGTGACAACCAGCCCAAGAGTGTGGTCTACGAGCTGATCCAGAGCTGGTCGGCCCAGGCCATCCTGCTGTTACTGCTCGGCTGGCTGATGCTGGCCCCCGAGCTCTATCACAAACAGAGTTTTCGCGATCGCTTCGGTGCGATCCATCGGCGCCATCTACAGCGCCAACATCTGCAATACCGCTTCACCCAGAGCTATCTGAACGCCTGACCCCGGAGGGGCTGGCACATCCACTGTTTGCTCATCTCCTCTTCCTGACGGATCCGGCGACTGCCTGATCCGCATCTGATGCATCCCATTTTTTGCGCCTTGCCGAGCCTTGTTGCTATCGGCCCGGGCACCATTCTCCTGACAGAGGCTTGTTTGCCATGAGAAAGAGCAATCGCACCGTTCTCAACCGCATGAGCAAGTGGCAGTACGCACTGCTGCTGTTGATGCTGTTGACCTTTACCTTTTACTCCCTGCCCACCTTTTTTGGTGAGCAGCCCTCCCTCGGCCTGCACGGACAGCAGCGCCTGACCCCCCAGCAACAGATGTTGCTGAGCGACAAGCACCTGACCCCGATCAAGGTCATTGAGCAACCTGAGCGGGTCGAGCTGGTCTTTGCCAGCCAGGGCGAGCAGCAGCGCGCAAAGCAGTTGCTGGAGCAGCAAGGGGTCGACAGTGCCGCCCTGACCCTAGAGTTTCACTCCAACGCGCCGACCTGGATCACCCGCCTCGGCGCCGATCCCATCAAGCTGGGACTGGACCTGCGTGGCGGCTCCCAGCTGCTTATCGGGGTGGACGTGGACTTTGTCATCGACAATCAGACCAAGAATCTGGTGGATACCCTGCGCCCCCGCTTCCGTGAAGCCAATCTGCGCGGCGCCAGCGTCACGCGCAGCGCACAGGGCGCGGTAGCCGTCACCCTGCCGGAGGTCGCCGAACAGGAGAGCTGGCTCGCCATCATCAAGGAGAGTGCCGGTACCCGACAGGATCAGTGGAAGCTGACCCGCTCCGGCAATGATCTGAAACTGGTGCTGAGCGATGCTGAGCGCACCCTGCTGGTCAACAACGCCGTGACCCAGAACCTGTCGATCCTGAAAAAACGGATCAACGAACTCGGCATCGTCGAGGCCTCGGTGGTTCGTCAGGGGCAGGATGGTATCCGTATCGAACTGCCCGGGGTGCACAACCCCAAGCAGGCGAAAGAGGTGATCGGGGCCACCGCCTCGCTGGCCTTCTACGAGGCCAAAGCCGATAGCCATTTCTATATCGCCGATCGCAACGGTCAGGCCGTCGGCATGGCACGCAAGCCGGTGCTGACCGGCGAGCACATCGTCGATGCCCGCGCCAATATGGGCGAGATGGGTCAACCCCAGGTCAACATCGTGCTCGACACCCTGGGTGGCAGCAAGATGAACCAGTTCAGCCGCCAGCATGTGGGCAAGCCGATGGCGACCGTCTTCACCGAGTACAAGACCAACGCCCAGGGCAAACTGCGCGCCCAGAGCGAGGTGATCAACGTCGCCACCATCCAGACCGCCCTTGGCAACCAGTTCCGCATCACCGGTATTGGCAGTCTGCCGGAAGCGCAAGAGCTGGCCATGCTGCTGCGTGCCGGCGCCCTCACCGCCCCTCTCAAGATCCTGGAAGAACGCAGTATTGGCCCGACGCTGGGGATGCAGAATATCGAGGCGGGCTTCACCGCACTGGCCTTCGGTATGGCAGGCATGATGCTGTTTATGATGGCCTGGTACCGCAAATTCGGCTGGGTTGCCATCACGGCGCTGGTCGCCAACCTGTTGATGCAGGTCGGCATGCTGGCAGTGCTGCCGGGCGCCGTGCTGACCCTGCCGGGGATCGCCGGTCTGGTGCTGACGGTGGGCATGGCGGTGGATACCCATGTGCTGATCTTCGAGCGGATCAGGGACCGTCTGCGAGAAGGGGGCTCATTGGCCAACGCCATCGACTTTGGCTATCGCTCGGCCTTCCACACCATTTTCGATGCCAACATCACCACCCTCATCTGCGCCGTGGTGCTCTACTCCATCGGCTCCGGGCCGCTGCAGGGCTTCTCCATCACCCTCATTCTGGGTCTGCTCTCCAGCATGATCACTGGGATCTGGGGAACGCGCGCCATCATCAATCCCCTGTGGGGACGCAGCAACGAGCGCACGCTGAAGGTGTAACGGGACAGCAATCCCTCTGATGAGCGGCTTTGGTTGCGCCATCGGCCATGGATATGGCCGGAGCGGCCAAAGCAGAACACTATTTCCCGGCGTGTCGCGACACGTCGTGATGGGCCAACAGCCTGATGCTGGCTGGCCAAGGAGAGAATTATGTTGAGAATGATCGTTGCCATGGGGCTGACCCGTTGGCGTTATATCGGCCTGTGGGCTTCCATCCTGCTGACCGTGGCCAGCGTCGCCATCTTGCTGGTGAACGGCCTGACACTGGGGCTCGATTTTACCGGCGGGATCCTGCTGGAGTTTCATATCCAGACCCTGAAAGAGGCCCATGAGCTCAATGCCATGCTGGTTTCCCCGCTGGCGGGAGCCGTTGAGCTGAGCTCGGCCGGAATTCCCGGCGAGTGGCTGATCAAGCTGCCCCCCCACGAACTGCCCTGGCCCGCGGCGGATCTCGCCACCATGCTGACCCAGCAGTTGGGGATGCCGGTCGAGTTGCTGCGCACCACCATCGTCGGTCCTCAGGTGGGTGCCGAGCTGTTCCAGCAGGGGATGCTAGCGGTGTTGGTGGCTTCGCTGGCGATGTCGGCCTATCTGGCGTTTCGCTTCGAGTGGCGTCAGGCCATCGGCATCCTGCTCTCGGTGGTCCATGACGCCATCGTAGCGCTGGGGCTGCTGTCACTCTTTCAGATCGAATTCGATCTGAACATCATCGCCGGTTTGATGGCGGTGATCGGCTACTCCCTCAACGACAGCATCGTCATCTCGGACAGGTTGCGGGATCTGCTGAGCTCGCGTACCCAGATGGGGATCCACGAGTGCTCCGATGTGGCCATCAAGGCGACCTTCAGTCGCACCATGATCACTTCGGGCACCACCCTGTTTACCGTGGGCGCTCTGTTGCTGTTTGGCGGTGACGCCCTCTACGGCTTCTCCTTCACCCTGTTTGCCGGGATCCTGGTGGGCACCGTCTCCTCCATCACCGTCGCCTCGACCGTACAGGAGCTGCTGGGCCTCACCCCGCAGGCCTACCAGAAGAAGAGCGAGGAGCCACTGGCCAACGCAGCCTGAACCTTGTTAACCAGGCCCGGCTCACCGGGCCTCAACAAACCGGGCTCCTGCCAACCATTGGCAGGGGCTTTTTCCCATTCCTCCTCTCGGTCTCTCACCGCCCCTTTTGTTGCTCGGCTCGCCTCAATTGACAACTGACCATATTGAAAGCAATGACGGATCAACCCGTCATTTTTAATAACAAAAAGGTCATTTTATTACGTCGGAAACCATAAAATGTGACTGAAAGCACTTTCTTGAGGGCTCAAAGGAGGCAACATTGTAGTGATTTATCTACAAAGGGATATGAGATGTTGTTACAACCTGCCAATACAGCAAAATCCAGACAGTTGCTGAACGAGACCATGGCTTTGGTACTCGCAGGAGGGCGGGGTAGTCGCCTCAAACAGTTAACCGACAACCGTGCAAAACCTGCCGTTCAT
The DNA here is from genome assembly GCF_049171255.1 of Aeromonas sp. 603757. Classification (NCBI taxonomy): domain Bacteria; kingdom Pseudomonadati; phylum Pseudomonadota; class Gammaproteobacteria; order Aeromonadales; family Aeromonadaceae; genus Aeromonas; species Aeromonas sp. 603757. The sequence goes on from NZ_JAAKOE010000015.1 coordinate 14,031, forward strand.
TTCGGCGGCAAATTCCGCATCATCGATTTCGTGCTCTCCAACTGCATCAACTCCGGCATCCGTCGGGTCGGTGTCGTGACCCAGTACAAATCCCACAGCCTGTTGCGCCATCTCCAATCGGGCTGGTCTTTCCTGCGCTACCAGATGAACGAGTTTATCGATCTGCTCCCTGCCCAGCAGCGGGTGGATGAGGTGAACTGGTATCGGGGTACCGCCGATGCGGTCTACCAGAATCTGGATATCATCCGCGATCACGCCCCCAAATATGTGGTGGTGCTGGCAGGCGATCACATCTACAAGATGGATTACGCCGCCATGCTGCTCGACCACGTCAATATGGGCGCCAAGGTGACCGTTGCCTGCATCGAGGTGCCACGCAGTGAAGCAAGCGCCTTCGGGGTAATGGCGGTGGATGATGATCGCAAGATCAATGCCTTCGTCGAAAAGCCTGCTAACCCGCCCGCCATGCCGGGCAAGGCCGACACCGCGCTGGCCTCAATGGGCGTCTATATCTTCGATGCCGAGTATCTCTATCAGTTGCTGGAAGAGGACATTGCCAACGAGCAGTCCCATCACGATTTCGGCATGGACGTGATCCCCCGCGTGGTGAAAGAGGGCACCGCATTCGCTCACCCGTTTGGCATGTCCTGTGTCGGCTGCTGTCCGGATCGCCGCCCCTACTGGCGCGATGTGGGCACCGTGGACTCCTTCTGGGAGGCCAATATGGATCTCGCTTCCGTCACGCCTGAGCTGGATATCTACGATCAGGACTGGCCCATCTGGACCAGTCAGAACATGACTCCTCCCGCCAAGTTCGTGCAGGACCGAAACGGCCAGCACGGCATGACCATCAACTCCATGTTTGCCGGGGGCACCATCGTCAGTGGCTCTTTCATCCTGAGTTCGGTGCTCTTTACCAATGTGCGGGTCGACTCCTTCTGCACTCTGGATCAGGCCGTTATCTTCCCGGGTGTGGAGATTGGTGCCGGTTGCCGACTGCGCCGGGTGGTGATCGACAAGGGGTGCAAACTGCCGGAAGGCACAGTGATAGGTGAAAACGCCGATGAAGATGCACGTCGCTTCCACCGCTCCGAGCAGGGCATAGTGCTGGTCACCCAGGGGATGCTCACTCGCCTGAACAAAGAGCTGCAGGGAAAACAAAAGCGCTGATCCGCAGCCAGACGGGATCCCCCTTCCTACCGCAAAGGGAGCCATTATGGCTCCCTCTTTCTATGGCTGACCAGATAGCCACCTCACACCATCACTGCCATCGCGTTGCAGTCTCCCAGAGATACCATTTACTGTGGGTTAACAGCTGCGCAACGCAGCCTTCACGCCCTCAAATCGTAAAAATTAAATTACACAAAAACCATTAACCCTCCGAAAAACCCTCTGTATTATTCCTGTTCGCGCTATATAGCAGCTCCTTTATCTGACTTTTTAGTGGTAAACCCACTAGTTTCACTTGATTGTTTGTTTTTCCTTGGTAAGGTGAGGGCGGTTGCGTAACAAAGCAGGTACCAGTGTAAATATATGGGTACAATCGCTTTTGGCTTAATACAGTAGAGAGAATGAAATCATGCAAAGAGACCCCCTGAACAACATCCATATCCAGTCCGAACAAGTGATGATCACGCCTGCCCAGCTCAAGGAGAAGTTACCCATCTCCGACAAGGCGCTGGCATTCGTGCAAGGGGCCCGCAATACCATCGCCGACATCATTCACCGCCGCGATCACCGGCTGTTGGTGATCTGTGGTCCCTGCTCCATCCACGATATGGACGCCGCCAAAGAGTACGCAACCAGACTCAAAGCGCTGCATGATGCCTACCAGGACTCTCTCTACATTGTCATGCGGGTCTACTTTGAGAAACCGCGCACCACGGTCGGCTGGAAAGGCTTTATCAACGACCCCAATCTGGATGGCACCTTCGATGTGGAGCTGGGGCTGCACCGTGCCCGCGAGCTGCTCTGCTGGCTGGCGGAGCTGGAGTTGCCGCTGGCCACCGAAGCGCTCGACCCCATCAGCCCGCAATACCTGGCGGAGCTCTTCTCCTGGTCAGCCATCGGCGCCCGCACCACCGAATCCCAGACCCACAGGGAGATGGCGTCCGGCCTCTCCATGCCGGTCGGCTTCAAGAACGGCACCGACGGCAACCTGGGGACTGCCATCAATGCGCTGCAGGCGGCCTCCTCCCCTCACGCCTTTATGGGGATCAACCAGCAGGGCCAGGTTGCGCTGCTGCAGACCCAGGGCAACCCGGATGGCCACGTGATCCTGCGCGGCGGCAAACATCCCAACTATGACTCGGTCAACGTGTCGCTGGCGGAAGAGGCGCTGGAGAAAGCGGGCCTGCTGCCGAGCCTTGTGGTGGATTGCAGCCACGGCAACTCCAGCAAGGATCACCGTTTGCAGCCCAAGGTGGCCGACAACGTCATCCACCAGATCCAGGAGGGCAACCGCTCCATCATCGGGGTGATGCTCGAATCCAACCTGTTCGAGGGAAACCAGTCCAGCGAGCAGCCCAAGGAGCAGATGCGCTACGGGGTCTCCATCACAGATGCCTGCATCGACTGGGACACCACCGCTACCCTGCTCGCCCGCTGCCACAACCAGCTGGCTGACCCCCTCAAGGGCAGAACTGCACGGTAAGCCGTGGTATCTTGTCGTAACCTATTGAACAATCTGGGTATCACCGCAGGTGGCATCTGGCCGCTCATGCCGTGATACCTTGTTGCATCTTGATTTTCAGGGCGCCGCTCGCGGCGCCAGCAGGGACTGGATATGGCTGAAGAGTTGAATGTACTCAGGGACAAGATAGATGCGGTGGACAAGCAGCTGATCGATCTGCTGGCCGCCCGTCTGGCCCTGGTGGGAGAAGTGGGTGAGGTAAAGAGCCGCCACGGCCTGCCCATCTATGCACCGGATCGGGAAGCGAGCATGCTGGCCCGCCGCCGCGCCGAGGCTGAGCAGTTGGGGGTGCCCGGCGATCTCATCGAAGACGTGCTGCGCCGGGTGATGCGTGAATCTTATGCCAGCGAGAAAGATACCGGCTTCAAATGCATAAAGCCGGATCTTGGCAAGGTGGTCATCATCGGCGGTCAGGGCCAGCTTGGCCGCTTGTTCGGCCATATGTTCAGCCTCTCAGGCTATCGGGTCGAGACGCTGGAACAAGCCGACTGGCCGCGCGCTGACGAAATCCTCGCCGGAGCCGGTCTGGTGATGGTGGCGGTGCCCATCGATATCACCTGCCAGATCATCGACCGCCTCGGCAACCTGCCCGCCCACTGCCTGCTGGTCGATGTCACCAGCGTGAAAGCGGCGCCGCTCGAACATATGCTGGCGGTGCACCAAGGGCCGGTACTGGGACTGCACCCCATGTTCGGGCCGGATGTGGCGAGTCTCGCCAAGCAGGTGATCGTCTGCTGCCAGGGTCGTGACCCCGCCGCCAGCCAATGGCTGCTGGATCAGATGACCATCTGGGGCGCCCGCTTGCAACAGGTAGAAGCCAAGGCCCACGATGAGGCGATGACCCTCATTCAGGCACTGCGTCACTTCGCCACCTTTGCCTATGGCTGGCACCTCTCCCGGGAGCAGGCCAATCTGGATCGCCTGCTGAGTTTGAGCTCCCCCATCTACCGGCTGGAGCTCGCCATGGTGGGGCGGCTGTTCGCTCAGGATCCCCACCTCTATGCCGACATCATTTTGTCGTCACCGCAGAATCTGGCGATGATCCGTCGCTACTACCAAAACTTCGGCGAAGCGCTGGGGCTGCTGGAACGAGGGGACAGAGACGGTTTCATCGATGCCTTCTCGCAAGTCTCCGGTTTCTTCGGCGAGCATGCCGACCAGTTCCTGCGTGAAAGCCGCATGCTACTGGCCCAGGCCAACGACCGCCGCCAACACGGCTGATCCTGCAAAAGCAGCTACCTCATATCGCCAGAATGGGAAGATGCCTGGGCATCTTCCCATTTTATTTGTTACCGATTTAAACACTGACGTCAGTCACGCTCGGCCCTACGTCGAGCCCCCACAGCTGACTGGCCTCAATACCCTCCCCTGGCGCTGCCTCACATCCAGCAAGTATGCCCCCTCAATATCCACGCAATCCGCGCAAATAGCACCGCCCCTTGCAAGGGCTGCCAGACTCTAACGGTCAAACCAAACTGCTGCGAGCAAGGCTGTACGACGCAAAGGAGAACGGTGTACTCCCCATCAAAGAGATAAACAGGAAGCAGGAAGCAGGAAGCAGGAAGCAGGAAGCAGGAAGCAGGAAGCAGGAAGCAGGAGAGATTAACCGAGACAAATGGTTTGCCAAAGATCACTTAACACAGCAATCCGGCGATTTATCATGGCGCCAATCCGCTGTCGCCAAAAAAGAAAATGGCCGAGAAATTATCTCGGCCATTTGTAGCCTGGTCAAAGACTCAAGCCTGGATATTACTCTTGTTCAACTTATTAGAAGTTGTACTGCAGAGCAACAGTCCACTCGTCGTCATGCTTCTCGATACCCTGGATCTTGTACTCGGTGTAAGCTTTCAGCTTCGGAGTGAAAGCGTACTGAACACCCAGCAGGGTCTCGTCAACCAGATCCTTGTAAGTAGAACCGGCAGCTTGAGCGTTGGCCTTGCCTTCTTTGAAGTTGTAACCAGCCAGGAAGGTCCAAGCATCTACGTTGTAAGAAGCAGCCAGCTCGTAACCACGGCCGTCATCTTTCAGACCCAGGCTCTTGTTCTTCACTTCGCCTTCAGTGTAAACACCGGCAAAATAGAAGCCATTGATAGCGTAGTGCGCGCCAATAGCCCACTCGTCTTTCTTACCAGTCTGACCGTTAACTTTGTTTTGCAGGTCGGAGTAGGCATAACCGGCGTTGAAGCCCAGGCCGAAGTCAAAATCGTAACCGGCGGCAACGGCATAAGCTTTCTTACGCTTAACGTCGGAACCAAAGATGGCATCTTCTTTGACCTTCTGACCAACGTCAGTGATCTTGACCGCTACGTCGTCATTGGTTTGGTAGGAAACTTTACCTTTGAAACCACCGAAGGTGTTGGAGTAGATAACCTGGCCTTCCTGACGACCGTCATAGAAGTTACCCGCATCGCCCCACTCGTTGAAAATATCGGTCGGCTCGAGTACGTCGTAGAAAGCAGTGTCGGTCTGACCGAAGATGATTTTACCGTACTGGGTGCCGTCAAAGCCTGCATAGATATGACGAGCATCGAACTTGCTAGACTTACCGTCACTGCCCTTGTCGGAGTTTTCAGCAGCAACTTGCCACTCGGTCTTGGCGATACCGGACCAGGTGTTGTTCAGAGCAACTTTACCGGACCAGCCCAGACGGGAAGAACCAATCAGCTCGCCATCGGTATCATCGTGCTCACCGTAGTAGTTAGCCTGTACACGGCCGTATACGTCGAAAGTGGTACCGTCTTTGTCATAGATCACCGCGGCGTTAGCGGCGGATGCAAACAGAGCCGGAATGGCAATAGCCAGAATTGTCTTTTTCATAGTTTCCAATGCCTACTGTAATTAAACACTAAGTTGTTGTTATTCCCTGTGTTAGCGATGTTCTTTGCATCACTATGCCGCCGAGACTAGCACCGGATTTTTTGAACCGCAATGAAAAAACTTGGAACTTTTTACGGAAACCATAGTCATGGAGGCAAAAATGTGAGCCAAGTCTCACCTGACGGCAAGGTAAAAGGAAAACGTTTACAATGAATCCTGCTGATTATTTGGACTCAAATAGTCTATTTTGCATGCAAATGACGCTAACTACCTGATAAACAACCAAAGTGGTCTGATCAGCGTAAAACTCCGTGATAATGGCTGTTGCCTCGACCTCACCGAGGGGTTGCGGGTATCCTTGTCCTTCGATTAACCCCTAACTGGCCTTCTCTTCATGCTCTCTACTCGCCTCAAAGCAACCATTCGTCAAACCTATCGCCAGATTTCGGATGGATTACCCGGTTTTGTGCCGCGCAAAGAGCAGAACTTTCTGGTGGCCGAGATAGCCAAAACCCTGACCGGCGAGTACGACAAACAACGCCGTATTCTGGTTGCCGAAGCGGGTACCGGTATCGGCAAATCCCTCTCCTATGCGCAGGGCGCCATTCCGGTGGCGCGACTCACCCAGAAGAAGCTGGTGATCTCCACCGCCACAGTGGCCCTGCAAGAGCAGCTGATCCACAAAGACCTTCCTTTTTACCACCGCCACAGCGAGCTTCCGTTTCGCTTTATGCTGGTCAAGGGGCGTCAACGCTACTGTTGCGAGCATCTGCTGGAGCAGGCAGCCAGTGGCGCCGAGATGGCCAACTTCGAGCTCGACTTTGGCAGTTTGAGCAAATCCAAACCATCGGACAGCGACAAGGATCGCTACCAGGCGCTGTGGCAGGCCTACACCAATGGCAAGTGGGACGGGGATCGGGACAACTGGCCGGAGCCCATTCCCGACACTTGCTGGGATCGCATCGCCGCAGACCGCCACACCTGCAACAAGGCGCTGAGCCATCACCAGCACTGCCCCTTTCATCGCGCCCGCAACGACATGGAGAGCGCCGATGTGCTGGTCGTCAACCATGCGCTACTGCTCTCCGATCTCACCATGGGCGGCGGCATCATTCTGCCGCCCCCTGATGAGTGCATCTATGTGCTGGATGAGGCCCATCACCTGCCCACCATCGCCCGGGATCACGGCGCAGCGTCGGCCAGCGTCAAAGGCTCGCGTCGCTGGCTGGAGAAGCTGGTACAAAGTGCAGGCAAGCTGGCGCGGACTCTTAATAAGGAGAGCCTGCTCGACCCCCAACTCAAACTGCAGGATGCACTGGCCACCATCCAGCCTGATCTGAAGGCGGTCGAGCAGTGGCTCAGCGCCAACGATCGGCTGTTTGGCACGGAACCCCACTACCGCTTCGTCGAAGGGGTATTGCCGGATCCCCTGCCCATGCTGGCGGAGAATCTCAAGGAGTCGAGCAAGAAGGCGCTGCGAGCGCTGGATCGGATGCAAGGGGCCATAGGTGAAGCGCTGAAAGATGGCGAGATCCGCCGCAAGGAGGCCGAACCCCTGTTGGCAGAGAGCGGTTTTCATCTGCAGCGGCTGGAGAGTTTCTGCGCCCTCTGGGAGATGCTGGGGCGCCATGTGCCGACCGGCAAAACCCCGCTCGCCCGCTGGATGGCCAAGAGCGATGACGGCGATATCTGGCTGCACGCTTCACCGATAGAGGTGGGCTATCTGCTGGAGGAGTGGCTCTGGTCGAAATGTCTGGGAGCCGTACTGGTCTCCGCGACCCTCACAGCACTCTCTTCCTTTAGTTATTTTCGCCATCAGGTGGGGCTCAAGGAGCACGACGGTACCCGCTATCTGCGCCTGCGCTCCCCCTTTGACTACCAGAAAGCCGAGCTCTATCTGCCCAAGATGGAGCACGAACCCAACTCACCAGCCTTTACCAATGAACTCATCAGCGTGCTGCCACGTATTCTGGCGGGCAAGGAGGCGAGTCTGGTGCTCTTCTCCTCCTACCGCCAGATGAATGAGGTGGCCGTTGGCTTGCGAGCCAAGGGACTGTCACTGCTGGTGCAGGGGGAAGCCTCCCGCAATGCCCTGCTCACCCTGCACAAGCAGAAATGCGATGGCGGTCAAGCCAGCATCCTGTTTGGTACCGGCAGCTTCTCGGAGGGGCTGGATCTGCCGGGTCACTACCTCACCAATCTGGTGATCACCAAACTCCCCTTTGCGGTGCCCAACTCGCCGGTCGAGGAGGCTACCGCCGAGTGGGTGGAGCAGCGAGGAGGCAACCCCTTTCTGCAACTGACGGTGCCGGAGGCATCGCGCAAACTGATCCAGGCCTGTGGCCGCCTCATCCGCAAAGAGGCCGATCGGGGGCGAGTCACCATTCTTGACCGGCGTCTGCTGACCAAACGTTATGGCAAGGGGTTACTTGATGCCCTCCCCCCGTTTACACGGCGGATCGAATAAATAAGCATGCCGTTATTGATAAATGAACTGACAACTGCACGAACATACACCTCCAGAAAGAGCCATTGCCGCAGTAGACCAAACCTGTAAAAATGAGCCCCTGTTTTCAGTGGGCAATCGCCTGACTGTTCAAGGAGATGAAATGAAACTGACTGTTCTGGTACCGGCGCTGGCTGGTCTGTTGTGGGCCGGTAGCGCCTTGGCTGATGCCAAACTGGAAGTATCCACCCCTTACATCGTGCAGTTGATTGATGGCCAATCCATCAACCCCCAGCTGCTCGACAAAACCAGCACCTTCCCCCTCTCTGCCGGCAAGCACCAGTTGGTCGTCGCCTTTGAAGGCAACTACTCCAGCCGTAACGAAATCAAGCTGGTGACCGCCGAGCCGCTGGTGCTGAACTTCACTGCAGCCGACAATCAGCAGCTGGTGCTGGACTATAAAAAGCCCCGCAATGAAGCAGAAGCCAAACAGTTCCTGAAAGATCAGAAAGTGGCGCTGAAAGACAAGGTCACAGGACAGCAAGTGAGCAGTGAACAGTTCGTAATGCCGAAAGTAGAGGGCTTCCAGCTGACCCGTGACTATCAGCAAGAGCTGATCAACATGGGCAAAGCTTTCAACCAGCCCAAAACCGTTGCCGTCTCCTCTGCTGCCGTGATGGCTGCCGCCAGCGCACCGGCCCAAGCCGCGCCCAGCAAGGCGCAAAGCAATCCGGAAGCCCTGACCCAACTGCAAAACTGGTACAACAAGGCCGATGCGGAAACCCGCAAAGCCTTCCAGATCTGGGTTATCCAGCAGCAGTAATCCGGAAACATCATCCTGACCCGTCGGGAATGACAAGGGGAGCTTGGCTCCCCTTTTTCATATCCAGGTTCATCTCTGCATCGATGGAACAATGCCCTGATGTCACTGCATATTTTCTATCACCCCCTCTACTCCTCCCTGGCCCTGCCCGAACGCCATCGCTTCCCGCTGGCCAAGTATCAGGGGCTGTTTGAGCGCTTGCAGGTGCAGGGTTACCCCCTTGGCGAAGCGCCGTCGGCCACCCGGGAGCAAATCTGTCGCATTCACGATGCTGATTATGTCGCGGCGGCCCTGAGCGGCCAGCTGGAAGATCGCGCCATCCGCAAGATCGGTTTTCCCTGGTCACCCATTCTGATAGAGCGCACCTTGCGCTCGGTGGGTGCCACCGTTGCCGCCAGCCGCCATGCTCTTGAGCAGGGATGCGGCTTGCAGATCTCCGGCGGCTATCACCACGCCCATCGCGATCACGGCAGCGGTTTTTGCCTGTTCAACGATCTGGTGATTGCGGCGCAGGCTTGCCTCGACGAGGGGCGCTGCGAACAGGTGCTGATCGTCGATCTCGATGTGCATCAAGGAGATGGCAGTGCAGCCCTGTGCGCCGGACGGCGCGATATCATCACCCTATCCCTTCATGGGGAGCACAACTTTCCCCATCACAAAGCCGCCTCTCACCTCGACTTTCCGCTGCCAAGCGGCATGACGGACGATGCCTATCTCACCACACTGCAACAGGCACTCTCGCTGGCACTGCGGCTCTATTCGCCGGATCTCATCCTCTATCAGGCGGGCGTCGATGTGCATCATGCCGACGAGCTTGGTTATCTCTCCTTGAGCGATGCAGGGGTTCGCCTGCGCGATGCCATGGTATTTGGCTGTGCAATCAAGCATGGGTTGCCCATCGCGGCGGTGCCCGGTGGCGGCTATCGCCGCGACTGGCGACAGCTGATCCCGCTTCATATGTCGCTGTTTGAGACGGCGCGCCATCGTTTTGGCTGATGGCATGGCTTTATATGGCGCGGACACGCCATCAGAGTGGGAGGAGATTTCTCTAGATAAAACAGAAGAGGCGACCCCTGGGGTCGCCTCTTCGTGTTCCGTCATCTCGGTCACACAAGCTCGCTCGTTGTCAGGCAAGCTCGGGACGCCTGAGGATAACTATTTCTGACGCTTGCGGGCGTACTTGCGGCGGGCGCGGGCCTGACGCTCCTCTTCCCGCTCGGCCTTCTCTTTGGCTTTTTGCTCGGCTTCTGCGGCGGCTTCGACAATCTCGACGCTCACCATCTCCGGCGTCTCCAACGAGATGCGGCCAAGCAAGCCGGAGCGGAACTCGTTGATCAGGATCTCGGACGCCTTGTGCAGGTCGGCCAGCCCCCCTTTGCGCATAAACGCCCGCTGGCGGGCGATCATCTCCAGCAGCTCGATCTCGGTCTCGGGCAACTCGTCAATCTGGTAGCGCGCCTTGATCCGCTCCGGATAGGCCTTGATGAAGTAATCGGCGGCAAACATGGCGATATCGGCATAGTCGAAAACCGTGTCCTTGATGGCCGCAGTGATGGCCAGACGATAACCGCAGGAGGGCGGGTTGAGCTTGGGCCAGAGGAAACCCGGGGTATCGGTCAGGATAACGTTGTTATCCAGCTTGATCCGCTGCTGGGACTTGGTCACCCCCGCCTCGTTGCCGGTACGGGCGATGATGCGCCCCGCCAGGGTATTGATCAGAGTGGACTTGCCCACGTTGGGGATCCCCATGATCATCGCCCGCACGCCGCGCAGCTCAAAATTGCGCTCCGGCAGCATCTCGTGGCAGAGAGTCAGCAGTTGCTTGATCTTCTCCGGCTCTTGTTGCGTCAGCGGCAGCGCCTTGATCCCCTTCTCTTTTTCCATGTGCGCCACCCACAGATCGGTGATCGCCGGATCGGCCAGGTCCGCCTTGTTCAGCACCTTGATCACAGGGGTATCACCACGCAGCTCGGGCACCAGCGGGTTTTCGCTGGAGAAGGGGATGCGGGCATCGAGCATCTCGATGATCACATCGACCTGGGGCATGACCTCGGCAATCTCTTTGCGGGCCTTGTGCATGTGACCGGGGAACCAGTTGATGGACATATCCGTTACTCTCTGTGGGGGCTGCGGGCGGGCGCATGGAACAACAGGCGCTCTGCCGCGGGCATCGAACGAAGGGGGCGCATTTTACCTGCTGCGGGCCTCTTTTGACAGGTCATTCTAACCATCACCTCATCAAATCAGCAAACCGCCGAGGCGGAGCGACCTTGCCGGAAGCGACCGGACCAACTGGCTCAATTGACAGATAACACATTGATATAATGTAACATTCTTATCATTTGTTCACACAACCGTCACCGATAGTCAGTAAAAGTGTCATCTGCCCCCTCTAGGCTGCGCTCAGGTTTTACAAGGAGCGAACCCCAATGAGAAAAATGGCAGGACTTGCAGTGATGATCGGCGCCGCCCTGGCTGCCGGCTGCAAATCAGACAATGACACGGTGGCGACCAAGCCCGCAGCCCAACCCACCAACGTCATCTTCTTCCTCGGTGACGGCATGGGCCTCAACACCCTGACGGCGGCCCGCATCTACGGTGTCGGCGAAGAGGGTGATCTCACCATCGATACCCTGCCAGAGACGGCCTTTATCAAGACCTTCTCCCACGATGCCCAGGTCACTGACTCGGCCCCCTCCATGGCGGCCTACATGACCGGGGTCAAGAGCAACAACGGCGTCATCAGCATGGACGGCGACGCCACCTATGAGAGCGACTGCAGCAAGAGCGCCGGCAAGCCGGTGACTACCCTGCTGGAGCTGGCCAAAGCCGATGGCCGCGGTACCGGCGTGGTAACCAGCACCCGGGTGACCCACGCCACCCCGGCAGCTACCTATGCCCATATCTGCAACCGGGATCTGGAAGCGGATATCGCCGTCCAGCTGGTACCGGGCGGCAAAGGCTACAACAGCGCCCTCAAGGAGGGGCTGGATGTGGTGCTCGGTGGCGGCAGCAGTTTCTTCCTGCCCAAAGCTGACAAGGGCAAGCGGGAGGATGGCCGCAACCTCATCAGCGAAATGCAGGCCAAGGGCTACCAGTTTGCCAGCAATCTGGATGAGCTGAACAAGGCCGATGCGGGTAAGCCGCTGCTGGGCCTGTTTGGTTCGAGCCACATGAAATATGACCTAGACCGCCCCGCCAGCGAGCCGTCACTGGCCCAGATGACCCTGGCCGCTATCAAGCAGCTCAAGGGTAAGGAGAAGGGTTACTTCCTGATGGTGGAAGGGGGTCGCATCGACCACGCCCTGCACGACACCAACGCCAAGCGGGCGCTGCAGGACACCATCGCCTTCGACAACGCCATCAAGGCCGCCATCGACGAGGTGAAAAAGAGCGACCCCGAGCTGAAAAACACCCTGATCGTGGTTACCGCCGACCACGACCATACGCTCGTGCTCAACGGCTATGCCAAGCGCACCGGCAAGACCACCGCCGACAACCCCGGCGTACTCGGGCTGGTGAAGAACTACGAGACTGGCGAGCCAAGCAAGGATAGCGAGGGCATGCCCTACACCATCATAGGTTTTGGCAACGGCTACAACCGGGTGGATGGCCCGCGCAGCAGCGTCGCCCCGCTCGACGATGCCACCGTCTCCGCCAATGACTACCACCAGGAAGTGGTGGTCAAGGTGGGCGAGATCGGCAACGAGACCCACGGCGGCACAGATGTCTTCCTCGGCGCCATCGGCAAGGGGGCTGACAGCTTCCATGGCTCACTCGACAACACCGCCGTGTTCGGCAAGATCAAGGCTGCGGCCAAGCTGTAAGGAGCACTTTCATGAGCAAACAGATGAACACATCCATCAAGCACACGCTGGTCTGCGCCGCCCTGTTCAGTGCACTGGGCGCAACCTCCCAGGCACAGGCCGGTGATGCCAAAAACGTCATTCTCTTTATCGGTGATGGCATGGGGCCTACCGTGCTCACCGCCACCCGCCTGTTCAAGGTGGGAGAAGAGGGCAATCTGGAGATGATGAAACTGCCGCGCAGTGCCCGCATCAAGACCTTCTCCAACGATGCCCAGACCACCGACTCGGCCCCCTCCATGGCGGCCTACACCACCGGGGTCAAGATGAACAACGAGGTGATCGCCATGAGCAGCGACACCAAAGCCGTCGCCCCCGGCAAAGACGTCAATGGCAACAAAACCGTCAACAATTGCAGCAGCGATAATGGCAAGCCGGTGCCCACCATCCTGGAGCTGGCCAAGGCGGCAGGCAAATCGGTCGGGGCCGTCACCACTACTGAGCTGACCCACGCGACCCCGGCGGCTACCTACGCCCACATCTGCCATCGGGATGCCGCTTATGACATCGCCGCACAGGCCGTCCCGGGGGGCGCTGGTTTCAACCAGGCGCTGGGGGATGGGGTCGATGTGCTGATGGGCGGTGGTGCCAACCACTGGACCCCCTACAGCGCCAGCAACAAGGGCGGTCGCAATGACAACCGCGACCTGACCGCCGAGATGAAGGCGCAGGGATACAGCTATGTCACCACCCAAAGTGAACTGGCCAAGGTCACCAGCGGCAAGGTGCTCGGTCTGTTCAGCAGCAAATCCCACCTCGACTACGAGCTGGATCGGGTCGCCAAGGGGGCTGCCAATACCCAGCCGTCCCTCTCCGAAATGACCGCCAAGGCGATCGACCTGCTGAGCAAGAACAGTCATGGTTACTTCCTGATGGTAGAGGGTGGCCGTATCGATCACGCCCTGCACGGCACCAATGCCAAGCGCTCGCTCACCGACGCAGTGGCACTGGATGAGGCGGTCAAGACGGCGCTGGGTAAAGTGGATCTCAGCAATACCCTGATCGTGGTCACCGCCGACCATGACCACACCATGACCATTAACGGCTACTCCGCCAAGGGCAATCCGGTGCTGGATCTGGTGAAAAATGGCGATGGCTCGACCCAGAACGACGTAGATGGCAAACCCTTCACCACTCTGGTGTTCGGTAACGGCCCCAACCGTCCCGATGTACGCCCCGTCCTCACCAGCGATCAGGTGATGGCCAATGATTACCTGCAGGAGACCGGCGTCAAACTGACATCGGAAACCCATGGCGGCGGCGATGTGATGCTGTTTGCCGATGGCGCCGGCAGCAACCGCTTCAAAGGCACACTGGATAACACCAAGGTGTTTGGCAAACTGCGGGAGGCGCTCGGCCTGTAAGCAGCAGGGGCCCGGGTGCATCTGAGCAATTGACTCAGCGGCCCGGGCCCCGGCTCTTTCGAGCGACAGATGATGATGCGACTTTTGCTTTCGTTATGGCTGCTTGGCAGCACCCTCGCCTTCCCCCTGCATGCTGACGACACGCCCCCGGATCTCGCCGCCCGGATCAGCTATCACGACCGGAACACCGGCAGCGATGGCATCGCCAGAGAGAGTGTCTGGCAAGAGAAGTGGCTGCGGGTGGGCAATCAGGTGTGGAGCCAGCGGCTCATTCCCCTCCCCCTTGCCCGAGCCTATCACGCCACTCACGACGCCACCCCCGGCCACAAGCACTTTACCCACCAGATGGCGGCCCGCTGGGTCAGCCGCAGTGATGAGGGTGAGCTGCAGCTACGCTATGCCGACAGCTGGCACAACCAGCTGGTTGAGGTGCCGGTGGAAGAGTATGGCCAGGTGGCCTTCAAGCCCGACTGGCTGCGGATCCGCCATCTCGTCAACCCCGCGCTGATCGAGGGGATGACACCGCTGGATGAGGCCGCCCCCGAGCAGGCCCGCTGGTATGAAAAGCGAGAAGGGCAGCAACGAACCCGCATTCTCTGGTCGAGTCAGTGGCAGATCCCGCTGGTGGTCGAATCGGCCAGTCTCGATGGCTATCGCAGCTACCGGATGGAGGTGACCCTGCGCAAGCTGCCTGCTCAGCTCCCCTGGCAGCAACTCGCTGATTACGAAGTGCGCGATCTGCGGGATTTCTTCGACTGAGATCCCAACCCCTCAGCGGGCACAACGACAACGCAGGCAGGAATGTTACACTCTGCATATTCGACTCTGGCTCACGACCTTGATGCGCGCTCTCTGCCTGCCCTTTTTAACCCTGCTGTTGTTGCTGGTGAACACCGGTGCCCAGGCTATTGTGCTGGTGGCGGCCGAGCTGCCCCCTTACGTCATTCGCTCCTCTCACGGCAAACCAAGCGGTGTCGCCATCGAGATCATGGAGGAGGCCGCCCGGCGCCTCAAAGAGCCGCTCACCATCGAGCTGATGCCGCTGGCCCGAGCCCTCACCCAAACCGCCCATCGCAAGGATGTACTGCTGATACCGCCAGTACGCAGCTCTCAACGGGAGCATCTCTACTACTGGGTTTCCCCCATCCTTGATGAAGAGTTCCTCATTGTCAGCAATCGCCACAAGCATCCTACCCCGCTCATGATAAACGCGCTTCCTTCACTCAAGGTGGGCACCTTGCGTCACTCCTTCGGCCAGTATCTGCTCAAGCAGAGGCTGAATCTCGCCAGCCAAACCGTCGCCACCGAAGACCTCAATGCTCTCAAACTGCAACGAGGACGCATCGATGCCTGGGTCGCAGCCTGGAACGTCATCCTCTACAACCAGCAGACGGGCGGATTTTCCATCGATGAGATAGTAAAAGGCGAATCCTTGATGCGTACCCAGTTATTTATCGCGGCCAGCAAGGATTTTCCCTTCACCGAAGGGCGTCGCTGGCAAGCCGTGATTGACGAGATGCGCCGTGATGGCTCGCTCACGCGGATCATCCGTCAGTACAACTATCACTCTCCTGAGTAGTCACTCAATCACGGTTGCCAAGGCCGGCCAGAATGGTTATGGTAGCCCCATGAAAATACTCGCTATTTCCTCGCATTTGCTCACACCCTGCTGAGCCCCCGCCTCGCTCCTTCGGCCGCGAGTCGCTTGGGGGCATGGCATTTTCAATCGATTGAACCTGTTGAATCCATTTTTGTAACACTTTGCGTGATGGCCAACCTGCACCCGCCGGTATGGGCCTATCCGCTATTGATAAGGAATATCTTATGAAACAACCTCATCTGGTTATCTCCAGCCTTGATCTGGACCGTATCGAACAACTGCTCGGCAACCACCCGCAGCATCTCGCCCTGCAAGAGGAGCTGGACCGCGCCGAGATCCGCGAACCGGCCGACATGCCGCCGGACGTGGTCACCATGAACAGCAAGGTACGCTTCAAGATGCAGAGCAGCGGCAACGAGTTCTGCCTCACCCTGGTCTACCCGCGCGATGCCAAGGGCGACGAGAGCAATATCTCGGTACTGGCGCCGGTGGGCAGCGCCCTGCTCGGTCTGAAAGTGGGCGACAGCATCGCCTGGCCGGGCCCGGCCGGTCGCACCATCGAGGTCGAAATTCTGGAAGTGGTCTATCAGCCGGAGCGCGCCGGCGAGCTGCACCGCTGAGTCCCACGGGCTGGTCATCCCCTGTTGATCAGCCCGCTTGCTCGCCCTTGCCAGCTGATCCCGATCAAGCTTTGTTCACCTTGCTCCCCGGTTTTTAGCCCCTTTTCCTGCTGCTGCTTGAGCCTGACTCGAGGGGCAGGTATCTTGTTGGCCGCGTCATGGTCATGACGCACCGAATTTCAGGCTGACATCATGATAAAAATTGCCCTTATCGACGATCACCAGATCGTCCGATCCGGTTTTGCCCAACTGCTCAATCTGGAGCCCGACCTGCAGGTGGTCGCCGAATTCGGCTCCGCCAGCGATGCCCTTGCCGGCCTGCCCGGCAGCGGGGCGCGCGTCTGCGTCTGCGACATCTCGATGCCCGACCAATCGGGGCTGGATCTGCTCAAGCAGCTCCCCTCCGGCCTTGCGGTGGTGATGCTCTCGGTGCACGACAGCCCCGCCCTCATCGAGCAGGCGCTGCAAACCGGTGCCAAGGGATTTCTCTCCAAGCGCTGCAGTCCGGACGAGCTGATCGCCGCTGTGCGTACCGCCGCCCAGGGGGGGTGTTATCTGACGCCGGACATCGCCCAGAAACTGGCCAGCAGCAGCCGGGATCCCCTCACCAATCGGGAGCGGGAGATTGCCCAGTTGCTGGCACAGGGGCTAGAGGTGAAGGCCATCGCCGAGCAGCTTGGCCTCTCCCCCAAGACGGTTCACGTCCATCGCGCCAACCTGATGGACAAGCTCAAGGTCAGCAACAACGTCGAGCTGGCCCACCGCATGCTGGATAGCTGGTGATCTCCCGTTTTGCCAGCTATGTCGCCATCGCGCTGGCGGCCTGCTTCATCTTTGCCGCCGGCTGGTTTTGCCTGTGGAGCATCAGCCTGCATCTGGCGGGCGGCCCGGCACTGGCGGTGCTGCTGTTCCCCTTCGGCCTGCGTCTCGGCCTGCTGTTGCAAAGTCCCGGTCGCTACTGGCTGCCGCTGCTGCTCTGTGAAGGGGGGCTGCTCTACTGGATCAATCTGGAGGTTGGGCTGCCCCACTGGCAGTGGTTGCTGACCGGCAGCCTGCTCACCCTGCTCCCCCTGCTGATTGCCCGCCGCCAGCCGGTGCGCAACGACTGGCAGCAACTGCTGTTGCTGCTCGCCACCGTCTCGGTGGCAGCCCTGCTGCAATCCCTGCTCTGGCATCTGGCGGGAGAAGATGGCCTCTCGGCCCTGCTGCTCACCCTCACCGGCGGGCTCACCCTCACCTCCACCTGCATGCTGATCTGGCACTACCTTACCCGCGCCACCTGGGTGCCGCTCGGTCCTGCACTGGTGGATCAGCCGGTAGACTGGCGCTTTCGCCATCTGGTCTGGTATCTGCTGTTATTCGTGCTGAGCCTCTGGCTTCAGCTGGGACTGCCCAACTCGCTGGTGCGATTTACCCCGTTTTGTCTGGCCATCCCTATCATCGCCATGGCGTGGCGCTACGGCTGGCAGGGGGCGCTGCTCGCAACCCTGATGAACACCATCGCCCTGCTGGCGAGCCAGGCCTGGCACGATCACCCCCTCGATCTGCTGCTCTCCCTGCTGGCCCAGAGTCTCACCGGCCTGCTGCTGGGCGCCGGGATCCAGCGCCAGCGCGAGCTCAATCAGGCGCTGACCCGCCAGCTTGCCCACAATCGCCAACTCACCGAGCGGCTGCTGGAGACCGAGGAGAGCATCCGCAAGGAGGTGGCGCGCGAGCTGCACGACGACATCGGCCAGACCATCACAGCCATTCGTACCCAGGCCGGTATTGTTCGCCGCCTCGCCCCCGACAATGCGGGTGTGGGCCAGAGCAGCGCCCTGATCGATACCCTCTCCCTTGGCATCTACGACGCGGTGCGCGGTCTGCTCGGTCGCCTGCGCCCGCGCCAGCTCGACGACATGACCCTGGAGCAAGCGGTACGGGCACTGCTCAGAGAGCTGGAGCTGGAGCGCCACGGCATCGTCACCCGGCTGGAGTGGCAGCTGGCGGACAGCGATCTCTCTGATGCCCAGCGGGTCACCCTGTTTCGGGTCTGTCAGGAGGGGCTCAACAACGTGGTCAAGCATGCCAACGCCCACTCGGTGACAATCCGGACGCGGCACGGTGAAGAACAGCTGCAGCTGGTGCTGGAGGATGATGGTCGCGGCTTGCCGCAAAGCCGCGCGGCGCAGGGCTATGGTCTGCTCGGTATTCGCGAGCGGGTGCAGGCGCTGGGAGGCACCTTGCAGCTCTCCTGCGTCCACGGCACCCAGTTGACGGTCAATCTCCCCTGCCGCAAGCGGGAGGAGAGCCATGAGTAACCTCGCCCTTCATCAGGGAGGAGCCCCATGCTGAGCTTTATGAGAAGCGCACCGGCGCAACCGCCGATCCGCGAGCAGGCCGAGATCGACGCCACCTATCGTCACTGGCGGCTGCATCTGCTGCTGACCATGTATCTGGGCTATGCGGTCTTCTACTTCACCCGCAAGAGTTTCAACTTCGCCATGCCGGACATGCTGGCGAGCGACATGCTGGACAAGTCAGACATCGGCATGCTCTGGACCCTGTTCTACATCACCTACGGCTGCTCCAAGTTCTTCTCCGGCATCATCAGCGACCGCGCCAACCCGCGCTACTTCATGGGGATCGGGCTGATGGCCACCGGCGTCATCAATATCCTGTTCGGCCTCTCGTCCGCTCTCTGGATGTTTGCCGCCCTCTGGGTGGCCAACGCCTTCTTTCAGGGCTGGGGTTGGCCACCCTGCTCCAAACTGCTCACCAGCTGGTATTCGCGCAGCGAGCGGGGCGTCTGGTGGTCGGCCTGGAACACAGCCCACAACGCCGGCGGGGCGCTCATCCCCCTTATCGTCAGCACCCTGGCCCTGCAGCATGGCTGGCGCTACGGCATGATAGTGCCCGGCCTTATCGCCATTGCAGCCGGTCTGCTGCTCTGCTGGCGGCTGCGGGATACCCCGGCGGCCATGGGACTGCCGTCGGTGGGCGAGTGGCGCAAGGATGCCATGGAGCTGGCCCAGCAGACTCAGGATGCGGGGCTCTCCCATCGCCAGATCCTGCGCAAATATGTGCTCGGCAACCCCTATATCTGGCTGCTGGCCTGCTGTTACGTGCTGGTCTATGTGGTGCGCACCGCCATCAACGACTGGGGCAACCTCTACATGACCGAGCAGCGCGGCTTCAATCTGATGAGCGCCAACTCGGCCATCTCCATGTTCGAGGTAGGGGGTTTTATCGGCGCCCTGGTGGCGGGCTGGGGATCGGACAAGCTGTTCAACGGCAACCGTGGCCCGATGAACCTCATCTTTGCGGTGGGGATCCTGCTGGCGGTGGGATCGCTCTGGCTAATGCCCTTCTTCAGCTACGTGATGCAGGCGGCCTGCTTCTTCACCATCGGCTTTTTCGTGTTCGGCCCCCAGATGCTGATCGGCATGGCGGCAGCGGAGTGCTCCCACAAAAACTCGGCGGGGGCCGCCACCGGCTTTGTCGGCCTGTTTGCCTACATGGGGGCGGCGCTGTCAGGCTATCCGCTGGCCAAGGTGATGGAGATCTGGCACTGGAACGGCTTCTTCGTGGTGATCTCGGTGGCAGCGGGCGTCTCGGCCCTGTTGCTGCTCCCCTTCCTCAAGGCGCAGGCACCGAGAACAGCTCAAGCTGCGTCAGAGTAATGGACGGCATCTGACGAGCTATATCCGGCAAACAGAAACAATCAGGGCGCGGATCACCGCGCCCTGATTTTATTCCTGAACCTATTCCTGCATCAGGCAGCCTGACAGACCCGGTTCTTTCCTTCCCGCTTGGCCCGATAGAGAGCGTCATCCGCACGGCTGAACAGGCTGTCAAAGTGCCACTCCCCCTGCCAGTAAGCAATACCCATGCTGACGGTGATATGAATCCCCTCCACCTCGCTGGCCGCAAGCTGAACCAGCAGTGACTGGCAACGGGCGATGGCCTCGTCTGCGGCGACATGGCGAAACAGCAGCACAAACTCCTCACCCCCAAAGCGGCCCGCCAATACCCCCTCCAGCTCGCGCAGTGCCAACCCGACCCGCTCCAGCACCCGATCACCCACCTCATGACCATGCCGATCGTTGATCTGCTTGAAGTCATCCAGATCGAGCACCACCAACGCCCCCTGTTGTGCAGGGCGTCCCCGGGCCAGACGCTCCATAAAACCACGGCGATTGAACAAGCCGGTCAGCGGGTCATGACTGGCCTGATAGCGCAGCTCCAGCGCCCGGTGCTGGTTGCAGAGCAGCAGCACCCCGAAGGTAAGCATGGAGCTACCCACCAGCATGGAGACATAGGGCAACACGTTGAACAACTGACGCTGGAACGGGCTTTCGATCACCTCGCCCCACACGGTAAACATCCGCATTAATGTCATGGCAATCAGCACCAGATTGAGGCCAATCAGCACCCAGACCGCCACCTGATAATCGGGTCGGCCGTGACGCCAGAGCTGCCAGATGATGAGCGTACTGAGCATGAGGAAGGTGGCGCTGCTGATCATCACCCGCACAGCAATCCGGCCATCGATGGCGACCGACCAGGTCATGATGGCGGCAAACAGCAGGATGAATCCCCAGCAGGCAGGCCAGCCTGGCGATTGCCGGAAGAAACAGCGCTGGGCAACCAGCAGCAGCGACACATGAAAAATCAGGAAGACATTGCCAACCCAGGAGCCATAAGGGGTGGGGGTCAGCAGCAAGCTGGCAAATCCAGCCTGACCCAGCATGGCAAACAGACTGGACCACCACCAGACCCCGACACCGGGAATATCGTTGTGGGTAACACGAATGATGGTAAGAGTCAGGAAACCGAGACAATAGCCACACAAGGCCATGATCATCAAGGTAAAAATATCCAGCTTAAGCAGTAGTGAGGCGTCCATACCAAAGCCATGCAGAGAGGGTAACTGAGTATATGAGAAGCGTTTGCCAAGACCCAGTGGGACTTGATGGTTTTCATAATAAAGCCCGTTCGTTTGCTGACAAACAGCGCAATGAGCGTGATATCCCACCAATGCGTATTCGTATCAGCCCCATAAAAAGCCTCTTACGGAGCCCGATAGCACAATAAGAGCCGCAAGCGGCGCCCTGGCTTTGTAACAAAATGTCTTGGGGATAATTTGGGCTTGAACCCACTCAATTAGATAGATATGTTGTTTTCGTGTGATTTTATGAATGAAGCCATGAGCAATAAATGTCTCTAACCTGTTGAGTCTTCTGACACAATCTGTTTTTGGTACATTTTTCACTCAACCACTATTCATAGCATCTCATATGGGGCTTTTGTCCCGCTCAAGACATTCATCCTGTCTTGCCTGTTGCCGGATGCAGCAGTCTCTTGTGCCACGGAGTCGCACGGGATCAGGTTCAAGGCCGAACACACCACCGACAGAGACGTCACTTATGATCAAAAAACTGATTCTTTCTACCCTGCTGTTTTGCGGGATCGCCACGGCGGCCCCGACACCTGCCCCCACGTCCACCCTGGATGCCGTGCTCGAACGCGGCGTGCTGCGAGTCGGCTTCGACGCCGGCTATCAACCCTTCGAGATGACCAACAAGCAGGGCCAATACATCGGCTTTGATGTGGATCTCGCCAAGATGGTCGCCAAAGAGATGGGCGTGAAGGTCGAGTTCGTCAACACCGCCTGGGATGGCATCATTCCGGCACTCCTGACCAACAAGTTCGACGTCATCATGGGCGGCATGACCGTCACTCCCCAGCGCAACCTGCGGGTCAACTTTGCCGATCCTTACATCGTGGTCGGCCAGACCATCGTCCTGCGCAAAGAGAAGGCGGGCGAAATCAAATCCTTCACCGACCTCAACGACCCGAAATACAAGATCGCGGTCAAGCTCGGCACCACCGGCGAGCAGGCAGTCAAGCGCCTGATCCCCAAAGCCACCCTGCTGCAGTTTGAAACCCAGGATGACGCCAAGCTGGAAGTGATCAACGGCAAGGTCGATGCGTTCGTCTATGACCTGCCCTACAACGCTATTTTCGCCTCCCAGAATCAGGGCGCCGTGGTGCACCTCGACAAGCCGTTCACCTTCGAGCCGCTGGCTTGGGCCATCCGCAAAGGGGATCAGGACACCCTCAACTGGTTCAACAACTACCTGCGCCAGATCAAGGGCGATGGCAGCTACGACCGTCTCTACAAGAAGTGGTTCGAATCCAACGCCTGGCTGAATCAGCTCAAATAACCTCCGGGGGGCGGCACATGCCGCCCCTGCACCACGCAGCTCCCCACACAATAACGAGAAGAGGTTGTGACTGTGCACACACCCAAACCGACAAGACAGATGGAAAAACAACCCAATCAGCTGCTCTGGCATGGGGTTTTCCTGCTGATGCTGCTGGTTGCCGTATTCGGCATCTACAAGGCTGTCCAGTCAGTGGATTACACCTGGCGCTGGGAACGCATTCCCCAATACATCGCCTATCAGGCGGAGCAGAAGAATCTCGCCGAATTTGACGGCACCGTGATGGCGGGCACCAGCGAGGCCGAGAAGGGCAAGCTGTTCCTGCAAGACGATCTCGACCCCAATGTGCGGCAAGCCATTGCCAGTACCGGCGTACAAGTCGCCGAAGGGGATACCGTCTTTCGTGGCGATACCCTCGACACCCAACTGAGCTGGACTGCAGGCCCCATTGCCTGGGGCGTCTGGGTCACCGTCAAACTCTCGCTGGTGGCGGGCATCTTCGCCATCCTGCTCGGCACCCTGGCCGGGCTGGCGCGTCTCTCCCCCAATCCGGCCCTGCGCAATCTGGCGGTCACCTACGTTGAGCTCATCCGCGGCACGCCGCTGCTGGTGCAGATCTTCATCGTCTACTTCTTTATCGGCACCGTGCTGAACCTCGACCGCTTCACCGCCGGGGTCGCCGCGCTGGCGGTCTTTACCGGTGCCTATGTGGCGGAGATCGTCCGCGCCGGTATCAGCTCCATCCACAAGGGGCAGATGGAGGCGGGTCGCAGCCTGGGTATGACCTCGGCCCAGACCATGCGCTATGTCATCCTGCCGCAGGCGTTCAAGCGGGTACTGCCACCGCTGGCAGGCCAATTCATCAACCTGATCAAGGACTCCTCGCTGGTCTCGGTCATCTCCATCACCGATCTGACCAAGGCCGGTCGCGAGGTAGTCAGCTCCACCTTCAGTCCGTTCGAGGTATGGTTTACCGTCGCCTTGCTCTATCTGGTGCTGACCGGCACCCTCTCTTTCTTGGTACGCCGTCTCGAGGTGAAATATGCACGCAGCAACTGATCCCATCATCAAGGTGCCACAGGCATCGAGAAGTGCAGCCATCACCGCCCCCCTCTTCGCCTTCCCGATTCGTTTTCTGGAGGTGAAATATGCACGCAGTAACTGATCCCATCATCAAGGTGCAACGGGCGTCGAGAAGTGCAGCCATCACCGGCACCCCCTTCGCCTTCCCGGTTCGTTTTCTGGAGGCGAAATATGCGCGCAGCAACTGATCCCATCATCAAAGCGACCGGTGTCGAGAAGTTTTACGGCAGCGAAGTGCATGCCCTGAAAAATGTCAGCACCCAGGTCGCCGAAGGGGAAGTGGTGGTGATCGTCGGCCCCAGTGGCTCGGGCAAGTCCACCTTCCTGCGCACCCTCAACCAGCTGGAGACCATCAACGACGGCAACATAGTAGTCGACGGCATCAGCCTGACCGAGCCGGGCGATGTCAACAAGCTGCGGGAAGAGGTGGGCATGGTGTTCCAGTCCTTCAACCTCTTTCCCCACCTGACGGTGCTGGACAACATCTGCCTCGCCCCTCAGAAGGTGCGGGGGCTATCGCGCAAAGAGGCCGAAGATCGCGCCAAAGCCCTGCTGTTGAAAGTAGGGCTATCCAACAAGGCCAAGAGCTACCCCTCCCAGCTCTCCGGCGGCCAGCAACAGCGGGTGGCCATTGCCCGGGCGCTCGCCATGCAGCCACGCATCATGCTGTTTGACGAGCCCACCAGTGCGCTGGACCCCGAAATGGTGGGGGAAGTGCTGGATGTGATGAAGGGGCTGGCTCGCGAGGGGATGACCATGGTGGTGGTGACCCACGAGATGGGCTTTGCCCGCGAAGTAGCGGATCGGGTGCTCTTTATGGAAAGTGGCGAACTGCTGGTGGATGAAAAACCGGCCGATTTCTTCGACAATCCTCCCTCCCCGCGTCTGCGCCAGTTCCTGAGTCAGGTGCTGTAGCCAACACGCTCTGCTGGATAAACGAAGAGGGACCGCAGGGTCCCTCTTTTTGTACTTGACGCTGGAGCAGACTCAAACCAGCTGAACCCGAGTGCCCCTCTCATCGGCTCAGCGCGGGGACTTTCCCAGATAGCGCTCCACGATCACTTTCACCCCGTCACGTTTCTTGAGCTGATAGAGCTCCTTGTCAAACTGTTCGATAAAGGCCTGTTTGTAGGGATACTCCCCCTTGCGGCTATAGCCGAGGAACCCCTGCTCCTTGCTGAGCACCGGCCCCTGTATGAGCAAGGACATATCGGCCACCGCCAGCTGATCGGCCTTTATCATGTTGAGCAACTCATAGAGCAGGGAGAGGCGATCATTGATGGTGCAATCGACCCGGCCGCGGACAATCTTGAGCAAGTTCTCCCGATTGCTTTTCACCTCCTCCACGTCGATCTGCTTCTCTTTTACCGCCTGCCAAAAGGCATCACCGCCGACGGCAAAACCGGCGTTCATGCCAAAGCGCAAACCATGATAGTCGAGCGGAAACCTGGCCTGCGGAGTATTGGCCGCCACACTGGCGCCGCACATCACCACCAGCTCTTCATCCAGCATCGGCTGGGAGTAGGGCCACATCCAGGGGCGACTGTCGGGCTGGTAGTAAGGCGGAAAGATGGCGAAGGCGCTGCCCTGCTCCACCATGCTCAGACCGCGCCGCCACGGCATCGGCTTGAGCACCACCTCATAGTCAGGCATGGCAGAGGTCACCTCGCGGATAATATCGGCATAGATCCCCCTGACCTCCTCCCCCTCCTGCCAGGAGTAGGGGGGATAGTTGGCATCGGCCAAAATTTCAACACGGGTTTTGGCCTGGGCCATCATGCACAACCCCAGCAACAAGCAACACCAGACGCGCATAAGCCAGCACCTCCTGAAAAAGCCTGCATCAAGCATAGCCATCCGCCGCACCTTCCTCTGCTGCCGCGCCATATTTCATGCCATCTCTTCGTTGGCAGAAAAATGTTAATGAAATATTAAAGCCATCCTTTATGCTGGAGAGCAATTGCTCTGAATGGATGGCCGCATATGGATGTGCAACTGCTTCTGCTCTACCTCTCCCCGGTTTTTCTGGCCTTTATCGGCTGGGAGATGCTCTACCTGCGCAAACATGGCGCGGCCTTTCCCACCGCCACCTACCAGTGGCGGGATCTGTTCGCCAACGCCGCCCTGGCCCTGATGCATCAGGGTGGCGATGCGCTGGCGGCCATCGCCATTGCTTATCTGTATGACACCCTCTGGGGCTGGCGACTGTTCGATATCGAGCTGAATCTCTGGAGTGTGCTACTGCTGTTCCTGTTGCAGGATCTCTGTTACTGGCTGTTCCACTTCACCAGCCACCATGTTCGCTGGCTGTGGGCCTCCCACGTGGTGCACCACAGCTCGGAGCGGCTCAACCTCTCCACCGCTTTTCGCCAGAGCCTGATGTACCCGATCTCCGGCATGTGGCTGTTCTGGATCCCGATGATTGTCATCGGCTTCCCGCCTGAGGCGGTGGTCGCCACCGTGCTGCTGAGTCTGGGCTTCCAGTTCTTCGTCCACACCCAGGTGGTGGGCAAACTCGGCTGGCTTGAGTGGGTCTTCAACACCCCCTCCCACCACAGGGTGCATCACGCCAGCAACGCCAAGTACATAGACCGCAACTTCGCCGGGATGCTGATCATCTGGGATAGGCTGTTCGGCACCTTTGTCGAGGAGGATCCTGCCGAGCCATGCCGCTTCGGCATCACCAAGCCGATCCACAGCTTTAACCCCCTCACCCTCACCTTCCACGAGTGGCGCGACATGCTGCGCGACGCCCGTGGCCTACCCTGGCGACAAAAACTCGCGGTGCTGTTTGGCAAACCGGCCGGACCTGCCAGCCGCTGAGCCTTCGTCCCGGATAGCAAGTCCCTGATAACAAGAGAGCGCCACGGTGGCGATCTCTTTTATGGTCAGTCACATCTTCGATATCAGAGATGGGCGAACGACCAGACGGCGGGGATCAGGCTCAGCAAGGTCACTCCGGCCAATAGCCGCTCGCGGCCACTCAGGCAAAGATCTGTGCCCAGCTGACGGCGGCTGTAGAGAAACAGCAGCAGACCCGGCCCGTAGAGCAACAACGACAGCAGCAGATACTCCACCCCGGCGGCATAGAGCAGCCAGAAGCCGTAACCGCTCGCCACCAGCGCCACCGCCCGCATCAGACCGCGGCCCTGCCCGCTCTCCCCCTTCCTGCTGAACGAGAGCTTGAGCAGAAACAGGCCGATCAGCAGGTAGGGCACCAAAATCATCGAGGTAGAGATAAGCAGCAGGCTGGTGTAGCCCTTGCCGAGCAACCACACCAGCAGCAGGCAAGTCTGCACCGTCAGGCTGGTGAGCCAGAGCGAGGCGATAGGCGTCCCATTGCGGTTCTGGCGCCGGAAGATGGCGGGAAACGCACCGTGGCGGGCTGCGCTGAACGGCACCTCGGCCGAGAAGAGGGTCCAGCTCACGTAGGAGGCAAGCACCGAGACGATCAGGCCGACGCTGATGAGCAGCTTGCCCCAGGAGCCGGTCATCTGGGCCATCAGCCCTGCCATGGAGGGGTTGGGCAGCGCTGCGAGCTCGGGCCGACTCAATATTCCGAGCGCCAGCACCGAGATAAGCACATAGAGCAGCAGCGCCAATAGCACCCCAAGCACGGTGGCCGTGCCCACATCCCGCCGGTTTCTGGCGCGGGCCGACAACACCGCCGCCCCCTCGATGCCGGTAAAGACCCAGAGAGTGATGAGCATGGTGTTGCGTACCTGCTCGGAGACCGGCACAGCCAGGGTGCTGCCCTGCTGATCCGCCGCGAAGGTAACAGGGTCGAACCAGTAGCAAGCAAACAGAATAAACAGCAGCAGTGGCAGGCTCTTGGCCAGGGTCGCCACCAGATTGAACAGCGCCGCCTGCTGCACACCACGGGCCACCAGCAGATGCACCGCCCAGAGGATGCAGGACTCGCCGACAAACGCCGCCAGAGTGTTGCCGTCACCAAACCAGATCTGCTCCGGGGTATCGACGAAGCTGCCCAGCGCCGCAAAGGCGATCACCAGATAACCCACCACGCCGATGGTGGCGCAGAGCCAGTAGCCCCAGGCGGAGAAAAAGCCCACCAGATCGCCAAAACCGGCGCGGGCGTAGCTGTAGATGCCGCCGTCGAGATCCGGCCTTAACCGCGACAGATAGAGAAAACTCATGGCGAGCGCAAGGATGCCCACCCCCGTCACACCCCAGCCGATCAGTACAGCGCGCGCTCCCGCCACCTCGGCCATGTTCTGGGGCAGGCTAAAAATTCCCGCCCCCACCATGGAGCTGAACACCAGCGCGGTGAGTGACCAGAGCCCAATCTTGCTCTCTTTCATGGAAGTTCCTTAGCGCAACCGGCGGCTCAGCGCCTGAATATGCTCGGGGCCGATACCGCAGCAACCGCCGATCAAGTTCGCCCCGGCTGCGCGCCAGCGCTCAGCCCAGCCAAGGTAATCCAGCGGCCCCAGATCGGCACGGATCTCGTCCAGTCCGTCGTTGGCGGTGGCCTCTTTGGGCTGCGGCGGGAAGGCGTTGGCATAGGCACCGAGCCGGATGTCGATGCGACCCAGCGCCTGCAATCGGGCGCGAGCAACCTCGAGGGCCCCCTCGATCACCTCGGGCTGACAGCAGTTGAACAGGATGGCATCGACTCCAGCCGCCACCAGCGAGGTCACCGCATCGGCCACCCGTTCGCCGGAACGTAGTCGCGGCTCGTTGCTCGGCGCCTCATCTTCCAGCGTGAAGGAGACCCAGAACGGCTTGCCATCGTCAGGCAACAGCGCTTTCAGGGCCAGTGGCTCGGCAATCAGGCTCATGGTCTCGGCCAGCCAGATATCCACATGAGGGGATAGCGCCCGGATAAGCGGCGTGGCCAGCTCGTTCACCCGGTCCGCCTTGAACAGGTCGGCACGATAGGAGCCAAAGAGCGGCGGCAGAGAGCCCGCCACCTGCACGGCACCCTTCTGCTCGTCAGCCACTTCGCGGGCCAGTTGACCAGCAAGCGCTGCCAGCCCCTCCCCTTCGGCAAAGAAACGCTCATCGCCGATATGAAACGGCACCAGCGCATAGCTGTTGGTGGTTATGACCCTGGCCCCGCTCGCCACATAGGCCTGATGCACGTCGCGCACCGTCTCTGGCGCCTCCATCAAGGCCAGCGCCGACCACTCTGGTTGACGAAACGGTGCCCCCCGCCGTGCCAACTCGCGCCCCATGCCCCCATCCAGCACCCACAATTCCCTGGTTTCCATCTGTCGTGTCTCTTTGTTATGTGCGTTGTTTATTTGCGTATTTATCTGTTTGTTTTGTTGATCTGCGGTTTCGCATCGAATCGCTGCAGATCGTCCTGCTTCATCCTGGGAAGCCCTTTTATTATGCAGCCATAAAAACATATAGATGTTTAGATGGCCAAAATAAGATAAAACAAAGTGCCACGGGCGGCAATCAGTATCAGCAGAAATCAGCGTGCAAACGGCGAGGCAAACGCAGAAATGCAAGAGGCCACCCGAAGGTGGCCTCATCACAATCTTGATCCGCTGGCGACTTAACGCCCGGCCAGCACTCGCTTAATCTGTTTGACCCAGTCGGAGACCCGACCCTGCTGCGGCAAACCGCGCCAGATCTGCTCCCACTGGGCAGGGCTGAGCGGACGACCGAGGCGACGCTGTACGCCTGCATAGAGGTAGTCATGGGCCGTGGTGGCCGCATGCTCGGAGGTGAGGAATTTGGAGACCGGATCGGTCAACCGCACATCCCGCATGCCGAGCAGCGGATAGTCGTTGTGCACCGCCGCCAGCATGGTCTCGCGCATAGCCGACTCGATGTAG
This sequence comes from Aeromonas sp. 603757, assembly GCF_049171255.1. Lineage (NCBI taxonomy): Bacteria > Pseudomonadati > Pseudomonadota > Gammaproteobacteria > Aeromonadales > Aeromonadaceae > Aeromonas > Aeromonas sp. 603757. Next base: position 43,361 of record NZ_JAAKOE010000015.1, read on the forward strand.
CCACGGGCAAACAGGGCGGTCACCGACTCCAGCGACCCCTGATCCGGGCCATGGTACTGCTCATCAAAGACCGGGCTCGGCTCGGCCATGCCGCTTTGCACCACCGCATCGGGATCCGGCTGCGGCACGACCACCGCGGGCTTGGGGGCAACCGGCTTGGCTGCCACTGTGGCTTTGCGCGGCGCGCTCTGGCTACAGGCACCCAGTGCCAGGGCGAGCGCGACACAGGCCAGCGCACGGGAATGAGACTGCATCTTCATGACTTTTATGTCGCTCCTTTTACGATTCCTGAGCTGGCTTCTCGGCCACCACCGGCTCGACCCGGGTAACCAGCAGCTGATCGATCTTGTAACTGTCGATATCCACCACTTCGAACTTGTAACCGGCGTATTTGACCGAGTCAGTGCGCTTGGGGATCTTGCGCAGCATATACATGATGAAACCGGCGATGGTCTCGTAGTTCTGATCGTCCGGAAACTCTTCTATATCGAAGGCGCGCATCACGTCGGAGATGGGGGTGACCCCGTCCACCAGCCAGGAGTTCTCGTCGCGCTGGACGATCTGCTCTTCCACCACGTGGGTCGCCCACTCGCCCATGACGGTGCTCATCAGGTCGTTCATGGTGACGATCCCCACCACCAGCGCGTACTCGTTCATCACCACGGCAAAGTCGCCACGATGATTTTTGAAGTACTCCATCGCCTCATAGAGGTTCAGGGTATCGGGAATGATGATGACGTTTTGTACCAGCGAGCCGCTGTTGAGATCGATGCTCTGGCCGCTGATGACGCGGATCAGCAGCTCCTTGGCATCGACAAAGCCCTTGATGCTGTCGAGGTTGTGGTCACAGACCAGAAACTTGTTGTGGGGGTGTTCGGCGATCTTCGCCTTGATGTCCTCTTCATCCTCTTGCAGGGTGAAGTAGATGAGGCTCTCGCGAGCCGTCATGGCGGAGGTGACGCAGAGTGACTGCAGTTCGAACACGTTCTCGATGAGTTGATGCTCCTCGCGCTGGATAACTCCAGCCTCGGCACCGGCATCCATTACCGCATAGATATCATCGGAGGTGATCTCGTCGTTGCGCTCTGTAGAAATGCGCATCAGGCGAAACAGGGTATTGGCCAGACCATTGAAAATCCATACCAGCGGCATCAGCAGGGTGACGAAGAAGAGCATGGGGCGCACCACCACCACGGCAATCTGCTCGGGCATGATCATGGCCAGACGCTTGGGCATCAGATCGGCGATCAGGATAAACATACCGGTGACGAACACGAAGGAGGCACCGGAGCTGATCTCGCCAAGCCAGGGTCCCTGGTAGAACTGGGAGACAATCCCCTTGATGGCGGGGTTGAGGGCAGACTCACCCAGGATACCGCCCAGAATGGCGACGGTATTGAGGCCAATCTGCACCACGGTGAAAAAGTTGCCCGGCTGGGCCTGCAGGGCCAGCACCTTTTCGGCCTGGCGATTACCTTCATCCGCCATCACCTGCAATTTGATTTTGCGAGACGCGGCGAGAGAGATCTCGGAGAGGGAGAAGAACACACTGCCGCCAACCAGCAGCATTAAAAAGAACAAACTATCGGCAAAACTCATGATTAACCTATTGCTACACCCGCCTTAGCACAAGACGGCAAACTGGGCCCGGGAGACCGGACCGTGAGCCCATCCGGGACTCACACAGGGGGAGTATTCTATCAGAAAACAGCCAGTTGGGGGCTTTATCTTACTCCGACCAGTTATGCAACAAAAAAGGCGCTTCACGCGCCTTTTTATTCACTTCCGGTTAGCCCTTGCCCAGCAAGGTGCCCAGATCGTCCGCCTTGGTGTGGCGTACATCCTTGCCTTTCACGTAGTAGACGATGTACTCGCAGATGTGCTGGCAGCGATCGCCGACCCGCTCGATGGCCCGCGCCGCCCACAGGACATTGAGCACCTGGGGGATGGTGCGGGGATCTTCCATCATATAGGTCATCAGCTCGCGGATGATGGACTCGTACTCGCGGTCTACCTTGTCATCTTCCTTGTAGACCGCCAGCGCCGCATCCAGATCCATGCGGGCGAAAGCGTCGAGCACATCGTGCAGCATCTTGATGGTACGACGGCCCATGTTCTCCAGCGACACCAGCGGCGGCTGCGGCTTGTTGGCGTTGTCGGTCAGCATGCGGGCGATCTTGTCGGCCACGTCGCCAATGCGCTCCAGATCGGTGATGGTCTTGATGATGGCCATCACCAGTCGCAGGTCGGAGGCGGTCGGCTGACGCTTGGCGATGATGCGGGTGCACTCCTCGTCGATCGCCACTTCCATCGCGTTGACCTTGTGGTCGTTGGCCACGATCTTGCGCGCCGCATCGAGATCCTGATCGTGGATCGCCGCAATGGCGTCGGTGAGCTGCTGCTCTACCAGACCGCCCATCACCAGCACCTGATTGCGCACGCTCTCTAGCTCGGCATTGAATTGACCGGAGATGTGTTTATTGAGGTTCATATTGTCCATACAAATAATCCTTGATGCTCCGAGTATGCCTTAGCCGTTGAACTGACCGGTAATCTGTTTATTGATGCTCATCATGTTCATATCCATAACCCTTGTTCAACCACGCCTTAGCCATAGCGACCTGTGATGTAATCCTCGGTCTTCTTCTTGGCCGGTGTAGTGAAGATGGTGTTGGTATCCGAGTACTCGATAAGCTCGCCCATGTACATGAAGGCGGTCTGATCCGACACCCGCGCGGCCTGTTGCATGTTGTGGGTCACAATCACCACGGTGAACTGGCTCTTGAGCTCGTTGATCAACTCCTCGATGGTGAGGGTGGAGATGGGGTCGAGCGCCGAGGTCGGTTCATCGAGCAGCAACACTTCCGGCTCGATGGCGATGGCGCGGGCGATCACCAGACGCTGCTGCTGACCCCCGGAGAGACCGAAGGCGTTGTCGTGCAGACGATCCTTCACCTCGTCCCACAGGGCCGCACCGCGCAGGGAGCGCTCGGCGGCCTCATCCAGGGTGCGGCGATCGTTGATCCCCTGCAGGCGCAGACCATAGACCACGTTCTCGTAAATAGACTTGGGGAACGGGTTCGGGCGCTGGAACACCATGCCCACCTGACGGCGCAGGGCGGATACATCCACGCTCTTGTCATAGATGTTGTGGCCGTGCAGCAGGATCTCCCCGTCGATGCGGCAGATCTCCACCAGATCGTTCATCCGGTTGATGCAGCGCAGCAGGGTCGATTTGCCACAGCCTGACGGGCCGATGAAGGCGGTCACCTGCCCTTTGGGGATCTTCATGTTGACGTTGAACAACGCCTGCTTGCTGCCGTAGTACAGGTTGAGATCCTTCACCTCCAGCGCGGTCTGCTCCGGGCTCAGGTTAAGCAGGTCCAGCGCGGTGTGCTGGGTAGACGTAGTCGTTACGTTGATCATCTGTTACCTCAAAATCTGTCGGTGGCGGCGGGCAATCTCATCGCCCGCGGCCGGAACGCTTGGCTGGCAGGGAACCCTGTCCCCTGCCCGTCTCTGTGGTGGCTGGCCTATCAATGTTCCAGCGACCGGAATTTCTCGCGCAAGTGGTTACGAATACCGATAGCGGTCAGGTTCAGACCCACGATCACCGTCACCAGCAGGAAGGAGGTGGCATAGACCAGCGGGCGGGCCGCCTCGACGTTGGGGCTCTGGAAGCCGACGTCATAGATGTGGAAGCCCAGGTGCATGAACTTGCGCTCCACATGCAGATACGGGAAGTTGCCATCCATCGGCAGGGTCGGAGCCAGTTTCACCACCCCCACCAGCATCAGTGGCGCCACTTCACCGGCTGCACGGGCAATCGCCAGAATAAGGCCGGTCATGATGGCCGGGCTCGCCATCGGCAGCACGATGCGCCACAGGGTCTCGGCCTGGGTGGCGCCCAGTGCCAACGAGCCCTGACGGATGGTGCTCGGGATCCGCGCCAGCCCCTCTTCGGTGGAGACGATCACCACCGGCAGGGTCAGGATGGCCAGGGTCAGCGCCGACCAGATCACGCCAGGTGAACCAAAGGTCGGGCTCGGCAGCGCTTCCGGGTAGAACAGCTGATCCAGCGAGCCACCGAGCGTGTAGACGAAGAAGCCCAGACCAAACACGCCGTAGACGATGGAGGGCACGCCCGCCAGATTGATCACCGCGATGCGGATGATCTTGGTCAGGCTGTTCTTGCCTGCGTACTCGTGCAGGTAGACCGCCGCCACCACGCCGAGCGGGGTCACGATGATCGCCATCAGGAACACCATGAAGACGGTGCCGAAGATGGCCGGGAAGACGCCGCCCTCGGTGTTCGCCTCACGGGGATCGTCGGATACAAACTTGCCGATCTGGTGGAACCAGTGACCCACCTTGGCCAGCAGGCTCATGTCGTTGGGCCATACCACATCCAGTACCCTGGACATGGGCATGGTCACCAGCTCGCCACGCATATCCTTGACGGTGATGCTGTCCCGGTCAGCCTGACTGCGCAGTGAGAAGAGCTCTTTTTCCAGCACCTGATAACGATCGTTAAGGGCCTGACGTTCACGCTCCAGCTGAGCTTTCAGCTGATCGGTCAGCTTCTCTTCCAGCTCGGCCTTGCGCTCTTTCAGGCGCAGCCGCTCCAGCTGATAGTTGATGCTGCCGATGTCCCCTTTTTGCAGATCGTTGGCCTGTTCGGAGAGGGCATTGGCTCTCGCCAGCACCCGCTGCAGGGCAGGATGCAGATCCGAAGTCAGCTCGCGGCCATCCTCTTTTACCCCGACGATATAACCGTAGAAGTTACCGTTGGTGGCACGCTCAACCATGGCCAGCTCGGCTGGCTGGCTCTGGGACTTGATGTCCGTCTCCAATACCCAGCGAAAATCGAGGTCGACGAACTCGCGGTTGCCGGTCTTGACCAGATAGCGGGTCAGCAGCTCGCGCTCTTCCCCCTCCAGCGGCAGACCTGCGGCGCGCAGTCGCTCCACCGGCACCAGCTCGCGATCGTTGATCTCGCCGATCAGCACGCTCTTGTTGCCGCTGGCGTCCTCCAGCTGCCACTCATAGATGGGGTGCGGCCAGAAGTAGACCAGACCACGCCATCCGATCAGCAGCAGCAGACCCAGTACCGCCACCAGACTCAGGCTGACGGCTCCGCCGGTCATCCAGATCCAGGGGGCCCCTGATTTAAACCACTTACCCATTGTCGATTCCTTGTCCATTACAGAGCCGCCCCTTACATCGAGCTGTATTTTTCACGCAACCGCTGACGGACAAACTCGGCCAGGGTGTTGAACATAAAGGTGAACACAAACAGGACGAAGGCCGCGAGGAACAATACCCGATAGTGGGAGCTGCCCACTTCCGACTCCGGCATCTCCACCGCAATGTTGGCGGCCAGAGTACGCAGCCCCTGGAACATGGAGAAGTCCATGATGGGGGTGTTGCCGGTAGCCATCAGTACGATCATGGTTTCGCCCACGGCACGGCCAAGGCCCATCATCACCGCCGAGAAGATGCCCGGGCTGGCAGTGAGGATCACCACTCGGCTCAGGGTCTGCCACGGGGTAGCCCCCAACGCCAGCGAGCCCTGGGTCAGGTGCTTGGGCACCGAGAAGACCGCATCTTCGGCGATGGAGAAGATGGTGGGGATGACCGCAAAGCCCATGGCGATACCGACCACCAGCGAATTGCGCTGGTCAAACTTGATACCCATTTCGTGGGTCAGCCAGATGCGCGAATCACCGTGCATAAAGGCATTCTCGATGAGCGGGCTCAGGGCGAAGGCCCCCCAGCCAATCAGCAGCAGCACTGGAATAAGCAGGATGGCGTGCCATCCCTCCGGCAGCCAGGACTTGCCACGCTCCGGCAGGTAGTTCCAGACCAGTGCGGTCAACAGCATCCCCATCGGCAGCAGGATCAACAGCAGGATCACCCCGGGCAGCGCCCCCTCTATGATGGGCGCCAGCCACAGACCCGCCAGGAAGCCCAGGATAACGGTCGGCAACGCCGCCATGATCTCCACCGTCGGTTTGACGTATTTGCGCAGCCCCGCCGACATGAAGTAGGCGGTATAGATAGCACCGGCGACACCGAGCGGCACCGCAAACACCATGGCGTAGAAAGAGGCTTTCAGCGTACCGAATACCAGTGGCACCAGGCTCAGCTTGGCTTCAAAGTCGTTGCTGGCGGAGGTGGATTGCCACACATACTGGGGCTCCGGATACCCTTCATACCATACCTTTTGCCACAGGGCCGACCAGGTCACCTCGGGGTGATCGTTCTCCACCGAGAAAAGCTTGAAGGTCTCCCCTTGCTGCATCAGCAACAGGTTGTGACGGGGGGAGATGGCCAGAGCAGAGAGTTCACCCCCTTCCACCGTCTCGGTCAGCAGCTTGGTCTCGCCAGTGGCGTGGAAGAAGCTGATGATGCCGTCCTTGTCGGCACTGATGAAGGCTTTGCGATAGTGCTCGGGGGTCAGAAGATCCACCGCGCCATCGCCCTTGAAGTCACGGATCTGAGTGAACTGGCGTTTGCCATCTTTTGCCACTTCAAACCACTGGGAGATGATGCCGTTGTCGTTGCCCACCAGCAGGGAGGAGGCACCGGAGAGCAGCTCGACCCGGGTCACGTTGGCATCTGGCGCATTGATCTCCAGCACGTTGCGCACGGATATATTGCTCAGGTCATGAATGTCATAGACAGAGAGACGATTGCCTTCCCGCACAAAGAGGATCCGCAGATTGGGGGTCAAAAGCATCTGATCCACATGGCGCGGCAGGGACGGAATGGTGTAGTTCTCACTGCTCCACTCAATCTCGCCGGAGAGGAAGTTCTCCTCACCGCTCATCACCACCAGTACGCCACGACCATCTTCGGTCACGGCGGCGGTCGCCATCTTGTCCTTGGTGGCCTCAAACACCATGGCACTGAGCGCTTTGCCCTGCGGATCGACCACTACCGGCTCCTCGCCAAAGGGATATTGCAGACTGGGTTCGATCACCCGCACATCGTTGGGATAGGAGACCTTGAACGCAGGCTGGACGACCTGCGCCTTGCCATCGGCGAAACCGTAGGCGATCAGCTTCTGACCAGGGGACGGTGGCGCCACCGCAGTGACATCACCGGTGACCTCAGCATGACCAAGGGATTGCCCGACCTTGATCTTGTCATCTCCCTGCACCGCGAAGAAGTTGACCAGTCCTTTATCGCTGAAGCGATAGCCGATCTCGTTCTGCTCTTCCACGCCGAGCCAGGCGGTCTTCCCTGCTGCAGGCAGAGTAAATGAGGCAGTTGGCTCCATGGAGGCGCCATTGAAGATGGGTTTCACCACATAGAGCAGATAAAAGAAGATAAGCAGCAGCGCCACCAGTACCAGGGCTCCGCCTGTGGTGACGCCATATTTGGCCAATTTATCCTTGATCCGGCGTTTTCTACTGCCCGCCATGACCAGGTTTAACGATTCCGATGACATGCAAGACCTCAATGTAAGCTAGGCTTGGCGGCATTATATGGCGGTTGCATGACAGTTTTGTTACATCGAGAGCGCTTTAACCGAGGTTGCTAGTGGAAAAATGGGCGGGGGTCCTTTCGAGGGAAAGTGAACACAATATATTGTTTATAAAGAGATATTTGTGAGAATAATCAGCAAGGGCAGCCTGTGCTGCCCCCAAATGATTCAGGAAAGGGCATCGTTTGATTGTTGCAGCGCCAGTTTGGCCGCCTTTTTCTCGGCGCGGCGACGCTTGAAGAAGGCCGACAACTGGGCCGAGCAGGCATCGGCCAGCACACCGCCGGTCAGCTCGACACTGTGGTTGTGGCGCGGGTCCTGCAAGATCTCGAACACAGACCCCGCAGCACCGGTCTTGAGATCACGTGCGCCGTAAACCACCCGCTTGACCCGGCTATGGATCAGCGCACCGGCACACATGCAGCAGGGTTCCAGCGTCACATAAAGTGTGGTGTCGAGCAGGCGGTAGTTCGCCAGCTGCTGGCCCGCCGCCCGAATTGCCATCACCTCGGCATGGGCACAGGCATCGTGTTCGCTGATGGAGCGGTTCCACCCCTCTCCCACCACCTGACCATCCAGCACCAGTACGGCACCGACCGGGATCTCGCCAATCCCTTCGGCCCGAGCGGCCAATGCCATGGCATGGCGCATCCACTGTTCGTCCTGCTCGATCTGACTCTGTGCCTGACTCGGTATTTCTGGGACCTCTGATGGTTTCACGCCCATCCCCTCTTTATATTGTTCAATTGTGCCGTTTGCATTCCCGCGACCCACACCTGTCAGATAATTCCATAGATAGCAGGCATGATTAGCATCGCTGACAGGGCGGCGATTATGCCAAATCTGCACGTCAGACCCAAGCCGCATCCCGACTGAGCAATAAAGAAGCAATCGGCATCTCTATGATAAAAAAGGAGTTGCACCCGTTTGGCCATGCTATTAGACTTCCTCCCCGTCAGCCGAGTCTGACTCCGTCGGTGTGTAGCGCAGCCAGGTAGCGCATCTGCATGGGGTGTAGAGGGTCGGAGGTTCGAATCCTCTCACACCGACCATTTTCCCCGAGAATAGCCCAGTCAAACGACTGGGCTATTTTTTTGCCTCCGATTTATCTTCCTGACGATGCCAGTCTACCAAGAACAAAAAACACTCAGAACCACTTGAATCTTTTTGCCGAACTCATTAAGATGCGCAACTTTCCGCCGGTAGACAACACAGGGAGGTGGAAACACGAGTGAAGGGATCACTGTCCGGCTTGCGTGCAACACAGGACCAGGCATGAACCAGAACACCGATTTCGCACCCGCCATTACGCTTTATTCCGTTCCTCACGACACCCCTTGCCACACCGAAAGCGAAAATGAACAGGTCATCCAGCTGGATGTGATCGATCTGGCCGAACCGGATGATGACTATTGAGCACGGTCAGATGGCTGTTCAATCACCGGCACATCGCCTGTTCAACGCTCTCCGTTTCAGGCCCTTGGCGAGAAATCTGCAAAAAACGACAAACTGCTAATTCTATCAAGGATGGCAGTATTATTGACTGATGTGTCTCCCCCTTCTCTCTCCGGCATTGCCCCCGACAACTGATACAAACCTACGTTATTGCGCTTCACTTTCCATCGCTGCAACCGCTGGTGCCAACAGAGCCTGCATCACCACACCAAGTTTAAAACGAACGTTCACCAATCAGGTCTAGCATTAGCAAAACATTCATTGCCACATTCAAACGCGCTTTATACGGCTGTTTTGGCAAAGCCTGGAGTTAGGTCGGGATTTGTTTTTGCATTTGTAATTTTATTACGTAATAAGTTACAAAATGAGGGTCAGGGTAACGGCCCAAATTAGCCGTTGTCCGAAGGGAAAAAGCAGGAGCATAACCATCTGTGTAGAGCTTTTACACCAACCCAATAAAACAATAAAAAACATCAACTTAACCATATCCAAAAAACAGGTGTTTAAAAAAAACTGTTGACGCACTCAACAATATTTCGCACCTTATCAATCGTGTTACCCCGTTGTTGCGGGAACGTTTCAGGAACAGGGATTCGACTTTAGTCGTAGTTAGTAAGTTCAAAATGTAATTCTCAAAGGAGTGAAACTTATGTCGGCACCGGCTCAGACCCACTGCAGCGCCCGCCTTCGCATCCAAGGCGAGATGCTGCCCGAATACGCGCAAATTCTGACGCCGGACGCGGTGGCTCTGGTCTCCGAACTGGTGGAACGTTTTGCCCCCCAAAGAGGGGAATTGCTGAAACAACGTGTGGCACGCCAGGCCCGTATCGATGGCGGCGAGCTGCCGGACTTCCTGCCGGAAACCGCCCACATCCGTGAAGGTGACTGGATCATTCGCGGCATTCCCGCCGACCTGCAAGACCGCCGTGTGGAGATCACCGGCCCGGTCGAGCGCAAGATGGTGATCAACGCCCTCAACGCCAACGTCAAGGTGTTCATGGCGGATTTCGAGGATTCACTAGCACCCGCCTGGAATAAGGTGATCGAGGGCCAAATCAACCTGCGCGATGCGGTCAACGGCACCATCTCTTACACCAGTCCGGAAGGAAAGGCCTACACCCTGACCCCCAATCCAGCGGTGCTCATCTGCCGGGTGCGTGGTCTACACCTGCCGGAAAAACATGTCACTTTCGATGGCGAGCCCATCCCAGGCGGCCTGTTCGATTTTGCCCTCTATTTCCTGCACAACTATCAGGCGCTGCTGGCCAAAGGCTCGGGCCCCTATTTCTACGTGCCCAAGCTGCAGAGCCATCTGGAAGGGCGCTGGTGGAGCGAGGTATTCGCCTGGACCGAGGACAAGTTTGGTCTGCCCCGTGGCACCATCAAGGCCACAGTGCTGATTGAAACCCTGCCAGCCGTATTCGAGATGGATGAGCTGCTCTATCAGATGAAGGATCACATCGTTGCCCTCAACTGTGGCCGCTGGGACTATATCTTCAGCTATATCAAAACCTTGAAGAACCATCCGGATCGCGTCCTGCCTGATCGTCAGGTTGTGACCATGGACAAGCCGTTCCTCTCCGCCTACTCGCGGCTGCTGATCAAGACCTGCCACAAGCGCGGAGCGCTGGCGATGGGCGGTATGGCTGCCTTTATTCCGGCCAAGGATGTGGCCGTCAACGAGCAGGTCTTCGCCAAGGTCAAGGCCGACAAGGAGCGCGAAGCCAACAACGGTCACGACGGTACCTGGGTCGCCCACCCTGGCCTGGCTGATACCGCCATGGCGGTGTTCAACGCCACCATTGCGGTTGGTGCCAAGAACCAGATAGGCGTGCTGCGCGAGCAGGATGCCCCCATCACTGCCGCCGACCTGCTGGCCCCCTGTGAGGGCGAGCGCACCGAGACGGGGATGCGCACCAATATCCGGGTTGCCCTGCAATATCTGGAAGCCTGGATCAACGGCAACGGCTGCGTGCCCATCTACGGTCTGATGGAAGATGCCGCCACCGCCGAGATCTCCCGCACCTCCATCTGGCAGTGGATCCGCCACGGCAAGAGCCTGTCGAACGGCAAGGTGGTGACCAAAGAGCTGTTCCGCCAGATGCTGGCCGAGGAGCTGGAGGTGGTCAAAGCCGAGGTGGGCGCCGCGCGCTGGCAGGCAGGACGCTTTGCCGAGGCAAGCGAACTGATGGAAGAGATCACCTGCGCCGACACCCTGATCGATTTTCTGACGCTGCCCGGTTACGAGCGGCTCTGAATCACGGGCCCCGGGCGGGGCTCGCCAATAACAAGTCAATGGAAACGTGAAATCAATGAAAGAGGGAACTGATATGGCACTGACCCGTGAGCAACAGATCCAGGCTATCGAGAAAGACTGGGCGGAAAACCCCCGCTGGAAAGGGATCAAGCGCGGCTACAGCGCCGAAGACGTGGTGAACCTGCGCGGCAGCTTGCAGCCGGTGCACACCCTGGCCCAGCGTGGTGCCGACAAGCTGTGGGGCCTGATCCACGGCGACGCCAAGAAAGGCTATGTCAACTGCCTCGGCGCCCTGACCGGTGGTCAGGCAGTACAGCAAGCCAAGGCGGGGATCGAGGCGATCTACCTCTCCGGCTGGCAGGTGGCGGCGGACAACAACTTGTCCTCCACCATGTATCCGGATCAGTCCCTCTACCCGGCCAACTCCGTACCATCCGTGGTGGAGCGCATCAACAACTCCTTCGCCCGTGCCGACCAGATCCAGTGGGCCAACAAGGTAGGGCCGCAGGATGAGGGCTTTATCGACTACTTCCTGCCGATCGTGGCGGATGCGGAGGCCGGTTTCGGCGGTGTGCTTAACGCCTTCGAACTGATGAAAGGAATGATTGAAGCGGGCGCCGCTGGCGTGCACTTTGAAGATCAGCTGGCATCAGTGAAAAAATGCGGCCACATGGGCGGCAAGGTGCTGGTACCGACTCAGGAAGCGGTGCAGAAGCTGGTTGCCGCTCGTCTGGCAGCCGATGTATGCGGCACCACCACCCTGGTGATCGCCCGTACCGATGCCAACGCCGCTGACCTGCTGACCACCGACGCCGACCCGTACGATGCAGACTTCCTGACTGGCGAGCGCACAGCCGAAGGGTTCTACAAGGTTCGTGCCGGTATCGATCAGGCCATCGCTCGCGGTCTGGCTTACGCCCCCTACGCTGACATGGTGTGGTGTGAAACCGCCAAGCCGGATCTGGACGAAGCGCGCAAGTTTGCCGAAGCGATCAAGGCCAAGTTCCCGGATCGCATCCTGGCCTACAACTGCTCACCGAGCTTCAACTGGAAGAAAAATCTGGACGATGCCACCATCGCCCGCTTCCAGCAGGAGCTCTCCGACATGGGCTACAAGTATCAGTTCATCACCCTCGCGGGTATCCACAACATGTGGTTCCACATGTACGAACTGGCCTACCAGTACGCCCGTGGCGAAGGGATGAAGCACTACGTTGAGATGGTGCAGGAGCCGGAATTTGCCGCCGCCAGCCGTGGTTACACCTTCGTGGCCCACCAGCAGGAGGTCGGTACCGGTTACTTTGATAAGGTGACAACCGTCATTCAGGGTGGCCAATCCTCGGTCACCGCACTGACCGGCTCCACCGAAGAAGATCAGTTCCACTGATAGGCAAAGCCCTTTGAAATAGCAAAACCCCGGTCTGAAGCCGGGGTTTCTTTTTATCTGCCATTCAAACGAAAGTCAGGCCACAACCGCACACCGCAGAGAGGATCAGAGCTCGAGGATCTCTTTGACAAAGGGAATGGTCAGCTTGCGCTTGGCGCGAAATGAGGCGTTGTCGAGCTGATTGAGGGTGGTGAGCAGGGTGCGCATATCGCGGGAGAGTCGGTTGAGCAGGAAGCGGCCCACATCGATGGGCAATTTGAAGCCCCGCAGCTCGGCACGCAGCTGCAGGGCACTGAGCTTGCCTTCATCATCCAGCTCTTCGAGATGGAAACTCACCCCCCAATCCAAGCGCGAGGCGAGATCCGGCAGTTGCAGCCCCAGTTTGCGCGGTGCGCTGCAACCTGTGACAACCAACGTCCCCTCGCCCTTCTCCTGCCAGCGATTGTAGAAGTCGAACAGCGCCCGCTCCCACACGGCATTGCCGGCGATCGCCTCGAGACTGTCGAGACAGACCAGCGGCAGGCTTTCGAGGGCATCGAGCATGCTGGGATCGAGCTGTTCAAATTGATCGAGGGAGAGATAGGCCGCCGCCGCATCGCGGGCGTTGACCTCGGCACAGGTGGCGTGGAGCAGATGAGAGCGTCCGGATCCCTTGGCTCCCCAGAAATAGAGGAAAGGTGATCCCTGACCGATGGCCGCGTTTTTGAGGGCGGTGATCAGATGAGCATTGTTGCCGGGATAAAAACTGACGAAGGTTTCATCATCCGGTAGTTGTACGGCTAAAGACAGTTGGGCCGGTTGCTTCACTCGTTGGGCTTTGACTGTGACATTTGTGGCTAAGTGTACCATCGCAATGGCAGATAGAGAACCGCCCGGACAAGCCGGGCGGTCTACAAAAGCCTTATAAAATCAGGGCTGCGACCATTGGTAACGCAAACCGCTGCCATTATCGTCAACCTTGCGCAAACGACTCTCAAGCTGCAGTGCCCGCACCAGTTCGGCCTGATCCCCTTGCAGGGTAAAGTTGAAGGTGACCTGGTCCCCCTCCAGCTTGCCGATCGCCACCTTGCTGACGTTGGCCATCCCCTGCAGCATCTTCTGCACGGCGATCATACTGTCCACTTCGGAGAGGCCATCCACCACCAGGGTCTGGCTGGTTGCCGGACCCGAAATGCGGGCACCATAGTTTTTCACCAGCCAGGCCGCCAGGGTATCGGCAAACCCTTGCGCCACTTCGGCCTGAGAGCCGGTGCTATTGCCACGGGTCAGCTCGGTCACTTCACCGGCCGCTTTGGGGCCGTAGAGTCCCCAATCGATGCTCCACTTGTCACCTTCAGGAGTCAGTTTGCCCAGCACCACCATCTCGGCGCCATAGCGCTGGCTTGCCTGCAAAATCGGGTCGGCAAAGCGTCCCCAGACGTCGGTGGCACTGACAGCCATGTTGTCATCGAGATCCATCAGCGGAATGCTGATGGGTAGCCCCAGCGTCTGGGCCTGCTCGCGCAAGGCTTGCGCCCAACCATCGCTGGATTGATCCGCCAGCAAGCGACGCTCACCCTGATCCACCACCAGCCAGATGGCCATTTGGGGACGCGCCGGGCCAAGCAGGGCAAACAGGCTCTCGGAGACCAGGCTGTTGACCTTGTCACTCTTGAACTCGGCTTTCAGATACTTGACGGAGTCCTGATCCTGATAGCCATAGCTTTTGACATAGTCGCCCGGCGCCGCCAGCGCCTTGACCACCACCGGCTGGGTGAGGATGTCGCGCTTGCCGGTCACCTTGATCAGCACCTGACCCAGTGCCTGCCCCTGAGCGGCCACCATGTCACCACTGGTCGGGGCCTTGCCCTGATAGAGGTCGGTCACCTGAGCGGCCGAGGCCATGAATGACAAGCCGCAGCAGAGGGCGGTCACAACACGTTTGAACATGAACAGAGTCTCGAAATGGGAGAGTGTGCTTATGGTAGCGGCAAGGCGCGTCCTGCGGCAAGGCTGGCACAAGCGGCCACAAACAGCAGAGCCGGCGATGCGCCGGCTCCGATCACCCCTTCCACATGGGAAGCAGGTCAAGGCATAAACTTATTTGGTACCGAAGATCTTGTCGCCTGCATCGCCCAGACCCGGCACGATGTAGCCTTTCTCGTTCAGCCCCTGGTCGACAGAAGCGCAGTAGAGCTCTACGTCAGGGTGAGCGGCTTCCAGCGCCTTGATCCCTTCCGGCGCGGCAACCAGTACCAGCACCTTGATGGATTGGCAGCCTTTCTTCTTCAGCAGATCGATGGTGGCGATCATGGAGCCGCCGGTGGCCAGCATCGGATCGATGACCAGCGCCAGACGCTCTTCGATGTTGCTGACGATCTTCTCGAAATAGGGAACCGGTTGCAGGGTCTCTTCATCGCGGTAGATACCGACCACGCTGACTCGGGCGCTCGGCATGTGCTCCAGCACGCCATCCATCATGCCAAGGCCGGCACGCAGGATGGGTACGACGGTTACCTTCTTGCCTTTGATCTGGTCAACTTCTACTGGCCCATTCCAGCCATCGATGATAACCTTCTCGGTTTCGAAGTCAGAGGTCGCTTCATAGGTCAACAAACTGCCCACTTCTTTGGCCAGTTCACGGAAACGCTTGGTGCTGATATCGCCTTCACGCATCAGACCGATCTTGTGTTTGACCAGGGGGTGTTTGACTTCAACGACTTTCATTATTATCTCCTCTAACCTGCCGCAAAAAAATCGCGGAATCATACAACAAAAGCCACCGCTTGTAGAGCATTTCCGCGCAAAAACGCGCAAACGATTTCCTTTCTGGTTTTTCACCGCCACTGTTAGAATACGCCCCGAATTTTACCCTCCACTTCTTTACATGACGGGGAATACTCGTGACTGACAAAACCTCACTGAGCTACAAGGATGCTGGCGTAGATATCGATGCCGGCAATGCACTGGTTGAACGTATCAAGGGCGTGTCAAAGCGCACTCGTCGTCCTGAAGTCCTTGGTGGTCTTGGCGGCTTTGGGGCCTTGTGTCAAATCCCTGCGGGCTACAAGGAGCCGGTACTGGTCTCCGGTACCGATGGTGTGGGCACCAAGCTGCGGCTGGCCATCGACCTGAAGAAGCACGACACCGTGGGCATCGATTTGGTGGCCATGTGCGTCAATGACCTGATCGTACAGGGCGCCGAGCCGCTGTTCTTCCTCGACTACTATGCAACCGGCAAGCTGGACGTGGACACCGCGGCCGCGGTGGTCACCGGGATCGGTGCCGGTTGCGAGCAGTCAGGCTGTGCCCTGGTGGGCGGCGAGACCGCCGAGATGCCGGGTATGTATGAAGGGGAAGACTACGACATCGCCGGTTTCTGCGTCGGTGTGGTGGAGAAGAGCGAAATCATCGACGGCAGCAAGGTCGGTGAAGGGGATGCCCTGATCGCGCTGGCCGCCAGTGGCCCTCACTCCAACGGCTTCTCCCTGATCCGTAAAATTCTGGAAGTCTCCAAAGCCGACGTGCATCAGCCGCTGGGTGACCGCACCCTCGCAGATGCCTTGCTGGAGCCGACCCGTATCTATGTGAAGCCTGTGCTCAAGCTCATCAAGGAGTGCGAGATCCATGCCCTCTCCCACATCACCGGCGGTGGCTTCTGGGAGAACATCCCCCGCGTATTGCCTGCAAATACTCAAGCGGTAATCGACGAGCAGAGCTGGCAGTGGCCGGCGGTGTTCAGCTGGCTGCAGCAGGCTGGCAACGTCACCCGTCACGAGATGTATCGCACCTTCAACTGCGGCGTCGGCATGATCATCGCCCTGCCCGCCAACCAGCTGGAGAAGGCGCTGACCCTGCTCAAGGCGGAAGGTGAAAATGCATGGCACATCGGTCATATCGCCAAGGCAGCAGACGGTGAGGAGCAGGTCGTCATCAAATGATGCGGATCCTCGTCCTAATCTCTGGCAGCGGCAGCAACCTGCAGGCGATCCTCGACCACTGCGCCAGCGGCAAGATTGCCGGTGAAGTGGTCGGCGTTATCAGCAACAAGGCCGATGCCTATGGTCTGGTTCGCGCCAAAGAAGCTGGCGTGGCGACCTCCATTCTGGCCCAGCAGCAGTTTGCCAGCCGGGAGGAGTATGACGCCGCCCTGCTGGCGCTGATGGCAGACTATCAGCCGGACTTGGTGGTGCTGGCGGGGTTTATGCGGATATTGAGCGGCGATCTGGTGCGCCATTTCGCCGGGCGGATGATCAATATCCACCCCTCCCTGCTGCCCAAGTATCAGGGCCTGTACACCCACCAGCGCGCCATAGATGCCGGTGACAGTGAACACGGCGCCAGCGTCCACTTCGTGACCGAAGAGCTGGACGGGGGCCCGGTGATCCTGCAGGCCCGCGTGCCCATCTTTGAAAGGGACACGGCGGAGGAGGTAGCGGCACGGGTACAGGCGCAGGAACACAGCATCTATCCGCTGGTGGTACGCTGGTTCTGCGAAGGCAGGCTGCAGATGGTGGACGGCGCTGTGCAACTGGATGGCGCCCTGCTGGGCCCCGCTGGCTACGCCTGCGAGTAACAGCCAACAACTGCATGTCAGATACAACAAGGGAGGCTTAAGCCTCCCTTGTCATTTCTACCTACCACACGATGGCTTAGGTCCGGTCCGATTACGCCGCTACGCGGCCAAGCGACCCTACACCGGATTGTCGATATCGATAAAGGTCACATCCAGCCCGTGCACGGTCGCCAGCCACTCCCCCAGCGCCTTGACGCCGTAACGCTCAGTAGCGTGATGGCCCGCGGCGTAGAAGTGCATCCCCATCTCGCGGGCGGTGTGAATGGTCTGCTCTGAGGCTTCACCGGAGATAAAGGCATCGATGCCCTGCTCCGCCGCCAGATTGATGTAGCTCTGACCGCCGCCGGTGCACCAGGCCACGGAACGGATAAGCTCGGGGCCGGTATCGCCACAATAGAGTGGTTCACGGCCAAGGCGCTCGGCAATCAGCTTGGCAAAATCGCGGCCGCTCATCGGCTCTTCCAGCTTGCCCACCATGGCGATGCTCTTGCTGTTCCACGGCTCCAGACCACGACGCACCTTGATGTCGAGCAGCTTGGCGAGCTGGGCGTTGTTACCCACCTCGGGATGGACATCCAGCGGTAAATGGTAGGCAAACAGGTTGATATCGTGGGTCAGCAGGGTCTTGAGCCGACGCTGCTTCATGCCGGTGATCTGGGCCGGTTCACCGCTCCAGAAGTAGCCATGATGGACCAGAATGGCATCGGCCTCGGCAGCCACCGCCGCGTCGATGAGCGCCTGACTGGCGGTGACACCGGTAACTATCTTGCGAATACGTTCGCGCCCCTCCACTTGCAAGCCGTTGGGGCAGTAATCCTTGATGGCGTGCGGTTCGAGCAGATGGTTCAGTACGGTTTCGAGTTTTCGATGAGAGATCATAGGGGTCCCTTATTAAGGCTCGGCCCCCTGCTTTACCAATAAAAACAGGGCCCAGGCTCAAAGCGCCAAGGGCCCCATGATAATCGAGCCGGGCCGTCAAGACCATGACAGCCCCCACACAGTACGATTTCCCACATGCCTCAGGCTGGCAGGTCGATCCCCGCCTCCCGCATCTGGGCCAGCTTGTAGCGCAGGGTGCGCGGGCTGATGCCGAGTCGGTCGGCCACCGCCTTGCGGCTGCCGTTACAATCTTGCAGGGTGTCGAGGATGATCTGGTGCTCCTGCTGCTTGAGCTCGCTGCCGAGGCGATCGCCACCATAGCTGCGCTCCACGCTGACAAACTCCATCTCCTGCTCATCCAGCTCCTCCAGAATGAGGTGGTCACAATCAATGACCCCGTCCGGGGTGAGGATCAGGGCGCGCTGTACCACGTTGTCCAGCTCCCGCACATTGCCGGGCCAGGGGTGGGCCAGCAGCCGTTCCCGCGAGGCGTCCGTCAGCTGTGGTGTCGGCAGTCCCTGCTGACTGGCATGAAGCGCCAGCAGATGCTCCGCCAGTGGCAGAATGTCGCCGGGCCGCTCGCAGAGGGCAGACCAGCGCAGCGGGAAGACGTTGAGGCGATAGTAGAGATCTTCGCGGAACAGGCCATCCTGCACCGCTTTTTTCAAATCCCGGTTGCTGGTGGCGATGACCCGCACATCCAGCGGGATCATCTTGCGACTGCCGAGCCGCTCCACCTCTTTCTCCTGCAACACCCGCAGCAATTTGGCTTGCAGCCCCTGATCCATCTCGGTGATCTCGTCGAGCAGCAGGGTGCCCCCCTGCGCTTGTTCGAACTTGCCTGGGCACCCCTGTACCGCACCGGTGAAGGCGCCCTTCTCGTAGCCAAACAGGGTCGCCTCCAGCATGTTTTCCGGAATGGCGGCACAGTTGATGGCGACGAAGGGCAGCTCGGCGCGGCTGGAGTTGTCATGAATGTAACGGGCCAGCACCTCTTTACCCGTCCCGCTCGGGCCGGTCACCATCACGGTCGCTTCGCTTCTGGCCACCCGGGTCGCCAGCTGGAACAGCTCGGCAGTTTTGGGATCCCCGTAGACCACGGCACGTTTTTCCACCTTCTGAGCGGGCACATACCGGCTGACCTGATTGAGCAGCACCTCCGGCGAAAAGGGCTTGGCCAGATAGTCGATGGCCCCTTCGCGCATGGCGCGCACCGCGCCGTCGATATTGGCGTAGGCGGTCATCAGCAGCACAGGTATCTGCGGATATTGCTGGCGAATGGTCGCCAGCAGGGTGAGGCCGTCCATTCCCCCCATCTGGATATCGGAGATCACCATGTCAAACGGCTGACGGGAGAGAGCCAGCAGAGCCCGCTCGCCACTGTCCGCTTCACGGCACTCATAACCGCCGAGCAAAAGGGTATCCACCAGCGCTTCGCGCAGGCCATTGTCATCTTCTACAACCAGGATCCGGGCCTGAGTCATGCTACACCTCCCACGACAGCCAACCTGGCCGCATTGATATGGCTCCCTCTCGGCAGGCACAGCTCCTTAACAAGGCTCATGCTGCACCTCCAAGTTGCACCTGCTGCTGATGCAGGGGGAACGACAGAGTAAAACAGGTGCCTTCACCGGGAACCGAGGCCACACCGACCTCCCCCTGATGGGCACGCACGACGGATTGCACCACAGCCAGCCCGAGGCCTGTGCCTTGGGAGCGGGTGGTAAAGAAGGGTTCGAATACCTGACCAAGCAGGTGAGAAGGGATCCCCTTGCCATTGTCGATGACACGCATCTCCACCCGGACACCACTGCGCACCGCGCTGACCAAGAGTGACGTGGCCCCCGCCTGCTGGGCATTGGCGATCAGGTTGTTGATGGCGCCCGCCAGTGCGCTGCTGTTGGCCAGCAGGCAGAGATCGGGCTCCGGCGCCTCCATGTGCAGTTCGCAGCCCTGTTGCTGACAGAAAGCCTCGGCACCAGCCTGCACTTCAGCCAGCAAGCCCTGTACCGAGATGGGGGTGACCACCTGATTGTCGCCATTGCGGGCAAACAGCAGGATGTCGTTGATCTGCTTCTCCAGATCCTGGAGGCGGGCCATCAGCTTTTGCTGAAACTGGCTGCGGGACTCCGGCTTGAGGGTACGGTTGGCCAGGTTGGCGGCATAGAGCATGGCGGCGGAGAGCGGAGTGCGGATCTGGTGGGCGAGCGAAGCCGCCATATTGCCCAGCGCCGACAGCCGCTTCATGTGGTTGATGCGATCCTGAAGCTTGCGGGTTTCAGTGAGGTCATTGATAAAGACCAGCTGGCCGCTCTGATCCGGCAGCGGCTGGGTAGAAAGCTGGACCCGTCGTCCGTCGCGCAGGGAGATCTCGTGGCCATCATCCTCACGTGGTTCAAAACAGCGGGCAATGATGCGGCGCCAGAGCTCTCCTTCCAGCGGCTCCCCCAGCAGGGAGATGGCTGCCGGATTCGCGCGGGTGACCACCCCAGCCCCGTCAAGCAGCAACACCCCGGTGGGGAGCGCCTTGAAGATGGCATAGAGCTGGCTCACTTCGTGGGACTGGAGTGGCATGTCCTGCTGCTGGATCGTCATAAACCTGACCTCAAACTGGCTATTGGGTCAGGTTATTCAATTTCCATGCCACTAAATTATTTCAATTAAAGCAATAGATTGCATGTTAACGTCAAGGCTTTGACCCTTAAACGTCCTTGCTCATCCCGTACTTTTTCATCTTCTCTACCAGGGTGGTACGGCGCATGCCGAGCAGATCGGCGGCGCGGGCCACCACCCCGTCCTGCGACTCCAGCGCCTGGCGGATCAGCTCCACTTCAAGGTCGGCCAGCATCTCCTTGAGATTGACCCCCTCCTCCGGCAGTTGCATGGTGCGGGCAGAGGCGAGGGGGTGATCCAGCTCCGGCGGCTCCTGGAACACCGCCGCCAGCGCATCCCGCTCATCCATCTCGGTCAGCCGCTCATCCCGCGGCTCGCTCGGCAACAGACGATAACGACTCGGCAGATCCGCCACATCGACGATCTGTTGCGGGTAGAGGATAAGCAGCCGCTCCAGCAGGTTGGAAAGCTCGCGCACATTGCCCGGCCAGGGGTACTGCATCAGCGACTCCAGCGCCCGCTGGGTCAGACGGATCACACTGTGGTGCTGCTCCGCGTGACGGTTGAGCAACTCCTGCAGCAGCAGCGGAATGTCATCGATGCGATCCCGCAGTGGCGGGGTCTCAATGGGGAAGACGTTGAGGCGGTAGTAGAGATCTTCACGAAAACCCTGACTGCGGATCAATGCCTCCAGATCCCGATGGGTCGCCGCAATGATGCGCACATCGGCCTGAATGGGCTTGCCACCACCGACCCTGTCGAACAGCCGCTCCTGCAATACCCGCAGCAGTTTGACCTGCATCGGCATCGGCATGTCGCCAATCTCGTCGAGGAACAGGGTGCCCCCCTGCGCCAGCTCGAAACGACCGCGACGAGCTGCGATGGCGCCGGTAAAGGCTCCCTTCTCGTGACCGAACAGTTCGCTCTCCAGCAACTCGGCAGGAATGGCACCACAGTTGATAGGCACAAAGGGGCCACTACTGCGGGCCGAGAGTTCGTGAATGGCACGGGCCACCACTTCTTTGCCGGTTCCCGATTCACCAAGGATCAGCACGTTGGCATCGGTCTCGGCCACCTGGCTGATGAGGCGGCGAACCTCCTGGATCCCCTTCCCTTTGCCCACCAGCAAACGCAGCAACGTCTGCCCCTTGTCGTGGGTCTGTTGACGGGGATGGAGAGAGACAAAAGCCTGACAGAAGTGCAGATGACGGGTGAGGGATTCATAGGTAAAAGGCGAGAGCGCGACCCCGATAAAGTTGCTGTTGGGCAGTTCCGCCTCAACCAGCGAGATAAAGGGGGTACGAGGGAAAGCGGCAAGTAACTCGGGCAAGGTGCGACCTGCCAGTTCACCCACCAGCACCCCTTGCAGTGGGCCAGAAGATTCGATGGCGACATCCAGGTCCCCTTCTGCGACATCCTGCCACAGGATCCCCATAAACGAGAGCACGGTTCCCAACTGCTGGCGCCGCTGCGCATCGGCATCAACAATCAACACGCCCATCTCCACCATATCCATCCCTCGCGATATCCTGAACTAACTTATTGTTTTATTTAGTAATAAAACAGCTACTGACTGTCTTTTTGCAGGCACACAAAGTGCCAAAAAACCGACACATTGTCAAAAATTGTCGTATTCAGGCTAAGTGTATCGATAGAAACGGGAGATTAGATAAATTTTGCCGAGGAATTTTCTGCATTGGCGCCGCTAGCAAACGCCGCCAATGGCGGAAAGAAAACTGCCCTCGTCAGAGGGCAGCATGCAGCACGGTCAGATGAACTCAGTGGCTGTGGTGGTGATGCGGCGCCGCATAACGACACTCGGGAAAACGACTACAGGCCAGGAAGAGTCGACCGGCGTGGGGGCCTTTTTTCGCCTCCCGCTCCACCAGCGGCGCATCGCAACGGGGGCAATGCTGCACCTCGAGCTCCTCGTCCTCCTCTACATCGGCGAACAGTCCATCGACCAGCTCACCCTCACTCTGTGGTGTCTCCACCATCCCCTTGGCCCAGATGGCAGGTTCGTGGAGCGACGAGGACGAGACAGCCTCGGCATGGGCAGTGCGGCCACGCATCCCGGCACCAACATCCACACCATCCAGCAGCAGAGGGTTGAACGTCGGCTCGCGGCGCGCCCCGTGCGGCAGATCGTCAATCAAGGGTTCGCTGGTTTTGACCAGCAGCGGCAGGATCTGTTCGCGCAGCTCTTCCACCAGATAGCTGGCACTTGCCGGGATCTGTAGCAAGGGCAGACCGGCGCTGTCGCAGGCGGTTTTCAGAAAGAGATCCCGCGCCTTGCGCTTCTGATGGCGGTGGGAGCTGTCATCGAGTTCGATGGCACAGATAAAGGAGAGATCAGAAGGGTGGCAAAGCAGATAGTCGAAATGCTTGGCGCTGATCTTGTTGAAGTGCTGCTGCCATTTGCTCTTGCCGATCCCGGCCTGCGGCGTCAGCACATCGGCCACTCTTACCTTGGCAAAGACCCGGGCCTTGTCACCCACCGCCAGATCCAGCACCGCGAGGAACGATCGTTCGGCGGGACTGAACAGGGTCTCCTGCACATCATAGGGCAGGCGCTTTTGCTGTCTGCCTCTGCTCCAGAAGATCGCCAGCACAAGCAGCGCCAGCAACAGCAATCCCGATAGGACAAGGGTATTCATGAGAGCACGATCCAGTTCACGACACGAAAGGGGAATTACTTTACCACAGCCGCCACGGAGCAAGGCAGCAGACCCGTGTATAGAAAGTGAAAAGTCCCGTCTTTTTATCTATTTGTCAGCAGGCGGGGGTTCATATGACCAGCCCCAGCAGGCACAATAGGGATAGAGCAAGAAATCCCATTTCAAGGAGAGCAGGATGCAAAAGCAATTGGTGGTCACCGTGATCGGTGCAGACAAACCCGGGATCGTCGAGAGTCTGGCTGCAGTCATCAGCAGCGAGCAGGGCAACTGGCTGGGCAGCGCCATGAGCGAACTGGCGGGACAGTTTGCCGGTATCCTCCATGTCTCTGTCCCCGATGAGCACTATCGCAGCCTGTGCGAAGCACTGGCCCTGCTACCGGGTCTGACCATCAGCTTTGCCGAAGGGACACCTACCGCCGAGCCAGCCCATCAAGTCATGATGACAGTGACCGGCAACGACCGCCCCGGCATCGTCCATGAAGTAGCCAGCATCCTGCGCCAGCTCGAGATCAACGTGGCCGATCTCACCACCGGCTGTGAACCGGCTCCCCACTCCGGCGCCCCGCTCTTCTATGCCCATGCGCTGGTTGCCCTGCCCGACGGGCTCGCGATGGATAAGCTGATCACCGCGCTGGAATCCCTCTCCGACGATCTGGTGGTCGACATCGACGAAGCGTTCAGCGAGCAGTAACAATACTGTCATTTATTTGTCATATATTAACGCCATAACTGCCGCGCAGACGCGACCTGAAACAGAGGCACAAGATGAGCACCGACAAGCAGTATGAAGAGAAAGAGCTAAGCTGGCTCTCATTCAATGAACGGGTGTTGCAAGAGGCAATGGACAAGACGGTGCCCCTCATCGAGCGGGTTCGTTTTCTGGGGATCTTCTCCTCCAACCAGGATGAGTTCTTCAAGGTACGGGTATCGGACGTCAAGCGTCGCATCCTCATCAATGAAGTACATGGTGGCGACGATGAAGCGAAAGTGCTGCTGCGCGCCATCCAGCAAAAAGTGATGGCGCTCGGTGAAGCGTTCGACAACACCTATAAGGAGCTGTTGATTGCGCTGGCCCGCCACAACATCTTTCTGGTCAACGAGAACCAGCTCTCCGATGCCATTCAGAAATGGCTGCGGGTCTTCTTCAAGGAGAAGGTGCTGCGCCACATCATCCCGATCCTGCTCAACAAAGAGGTTAATCCGGTCAAATTCCTCAAGGATGAGTACACCTATCTGGCCATCGAGATGAAGAAGAACGGTCAGGTGATCCAGTACGCTCTGGTGGAAGTGCCGACCGACGACCTGCCCCGCTTCTTCCAGCTGCCGCCGGAAGGGACCCGCCGCAAGAAGCAGATCATCATTCTTGATAACGTCATCCGCTTCTGCCTCGACGAGATCTTCAAAGGCTTCTTCGACTACGACGAGATTGCCGCTTATGCGGTGAAGCTGACCCGGGATGCCGAATATGATCTCTCCGACCAGCTGGACTTGAGCCTGGTGGACAAGATGAGTGACGGCTTGAAGCAGCGCCTCACCGCCATGCCGGTGCGCTTCGTCTACGAGCGGGAGATGCCCGCCGCCATGATAAGCTTCCTGAAACTCAAGCTGCAGATCAGCTCCTACGACGCCATCATGCCGGGTGGGCGCTATCACAACTTCAAGGATTTCATCGGCTTCCCCAACGTGGGTCGTGACTATCTGGAAAACCCCAAACTGCCGGCCCTCGATTGCCGCGATTTTGACGGCTTCGTCAACGCCTTCGATGCCATCACCAAGCAGGATATTCTGCTCTACTACCCGTATCACAAGTTCCACCACTTCACCGAGCTAGTGCGCCAGGCGGCGTTCGATCCGGCGGTCAGCGCCATTCGCATCAACATTTATCGGGTGGCCAAGAAGTCGCGGATCATCCACTCCCTTATCGATGCCGCCAACAACGGCAAGAAGGTGACCGTGGTGGTCGAGCTGCGCGCCCGTTTCGACGAGGCGGCCAACATCGACTGGGCCAACATCCTTACCGATGCCGGAGTCAAGGTGGTGTTCGGGGTACCGAGCCTCAAGATCCACTCCAAGCTCTGCCTCATCACCCGTCACGAAAATGGCGAGGCGGTGCGCTATGCCCATATCGGCACCGGAAACTTCAACGAGAAGACCGCCAAGATCTACACCGACTTCTCGCTGCTCACCCGCAACCCGGATATCACCGCCGAAGTGGAAGGGGTGTTTGAATACATCGAGTACCCCTATCGGCGCTACAAGTTCAACCACCTGCTGGTCTCCCCCATCAACAGCCGCCGTCAGCTCTATCGCCTCATCGACAACGAGCTCTCCAACGCCAAGGCGGGCCAGCCGAGCGGCATCATCCTCAAGATCAACAATCTGGTGGACAAGGATCTCATCAACCGCCTCTATGCCGCCGGTCAGGCGGGAGTACCGATCCAGATGATCATCCGTGGCATGTGCGCCCTGCGTCCGGGCGTACCGGGCCTCAGTGACAACATCAAGGTGATCAGCATCATCGACCGCTTCCTCGAGCACCCGCGGGTGATGGTGTTCCACAACAAGGGCAACCCCCAGCTCTATATCTCCAGCGCCGACTGGATGAGCCGCAATATCGACGGCCGGATCGAGGTGGGCACCCCCATTTATGACGAGCGGCTCAAGCAGCGCATCATGGACATTCTCGAGCTACAACTGAGTGATACCTGCAAGGCGCGGGTCATCGATGCCGACCAGCAGAACGAATATGTGAAGCGGGGCAACCGCCGCAAGATCCGCTCTCAGGTGGCTATTTACGACTATCTCAAACGTATCGAGTCAAACAATGGACAATAGTCTCTATGCCGCCGTGGATCTCGGCTCCAACAGTTTTCATATGGTGATCGCCCATCTGAGCGAAGGGCGTTTTCGCATCGTCGATCGCATTAAGGAGCGGGTGCGGCTGGCGGAAGGGATGGATGAGCAAAAGCGGATGAGCCCGGAGGCGATGGAACGCGGCCTCGCCTGCCTGTCGCTGTTTGCCGAGCGGCTCACCAACATCAAACCGGATCAGATCCGCATCGCCGGTACCTACACATTGCGCCGTGCCAGCAACGCGCGCGAATTTGTGAGTGAAGCAGCCAAGGTGCTCAACCACCCCATCGAGATCATCAGCGGGCAGGAAGAAGCACGGCTCATCTATCAGGGGGTTGCCCATACCCAGCATATCGAGGGCCAGGTACTGGTGATCGATATCGGCGGCGGCAGCACCGAACTCATCATCGGTGAAGGGTTTGAACACAAGGCCCTCACCAGTCGCAAGATGGGCTGCGTCAGCTTTACCCAAAGCTTCTTCGCCAGCGGCAAGCTGAGCGACAAGCACTTCACCAATGCCGTGCTGGAGGCGCAGCACCAGCTCGCCCCCATCGTCAACCAGTACCGCAAGCTGGGCTGGCAGAGCTGCCTTGGCAGCTCAGGCTCCATTCGTACGGTACGGGATGTACTGCAAGGCGAAGGGCTGACTGACGGCAGCATTACGCTGGAGGGGCTGGAGCGGCTCAAGGCGCTGATGATTGAGCGCAAGCGAGTCGATAACCTCAAACTGGTCGGGCTTACCGAGGAGCGTCAGGAGGTGTTTGCCGCTGCGGTCGCCATCCTGCTCGGGCTGTTTACCTCGCTGCCCATCGAGCGGCTCGACTACTCCGACGGTGCGCTGCGTGAAGGGTTGCTTTATGAATTCGAGGAGCGCTTGCAGCACCACGATATTCGCGAGCGTACCGCACAGGCGCTCGGTACCCACTACCGGATGGACAAAAAACAGGCAGCCCGGGTGGAGCAGAGCGTACTGACCCTGTTTGATGCCTTGCAAGAGCCCTGGCAGATGGAAGTAGAGCCCTATCGAGCCATCCTCGGCTGGGCGGCCCGGCTTCACGAAATTGGCCTTGCCATCAACTACAGCGGCATTCATCGCCACTCCGCCTATATCCTGCAACACACCGACCTGCCTGGCTTCAACCAGGACGATCAGGCGCTGCTGGCTGCGCTGGTACGCTTTCAGCGCAAGGGGCTCAAGCTCTCCGAGCTGCCGCCCCTACCCAACCACGACATGCAGACGGTGCTGCGCTGCATCCGCATCCTGCGCCTCGCAGTCGCCGCTCACCACAAGCGTCAGGACAACCTGCTGCCTGAGTGGAAAGTCGCAGTGCAAGGGGATCAGCTGGTCGTGACCCTGCCGATCGACTGGTGCGAGGAGAACCGTCTCCTGATGCAGAATCTGGAGAAGGAGCATCGTTATTGCCAGGAGCAGGGCTGGCCACTGTTGTTCCAGCTCGGCTAAACCGGAAAAAGATAAATGCAAAAGGCAGCCCAATGGCTGCCTTTTGCATCTCAATCTCCCGGTTACTGCAACTCGGGCAGCAACAGCTTGGCCATCTCGAAGTAGATGATAAGGCCGGTACCATCCACCAGCGTCGCGATGAAGGGTGCAGAGACCACCGCCGGATCGATGCGGAAACGACGCAGCACCATGGGAATAATGGATGCGACCGTGGCACTCCAGAGCACGATGGCGATGATAGTAAAGGTCACCACCATGCCAATCTGGGGACCGACGCCGAGACTCCATGCCCGTACCCAGGCCGCCATGGCAATGGCCCCCGAGATGAGCAGACCGGTGGAGAGCTCCTTTTTCAGCACGGTGCCGAGATTGCGCAGACTCACCTCCCCGACCGCCATGGCACGTACTATGGTGGTGGTGATCTGGGTGCCGCTGTTACCGCCAGTACCGATCAGGAGCGGAATGAAGAAGGCCAGCGCGATGGCGGCTTCCAGCTGCTCCTCGAATGCCCGCAGCACGGTGCCGGTGTAAGCTTCCGCCACGAACAGGATAAGCAGCCAGCCCACCCGTTTGCGCCACAACTGCCAGGGGGTCGCCTGCAAGTAAGGGGTATCGAGCGGTGATGAGCCACCCTGCATCTCGGCATCCTCGGTAGATTCAAGCTCCAGGATGTCGGCGGCATCATCGACGTGGAAAATACCGACCAGTCGCCCCTGATCCTCGACCGGCAATACCGACAGGTCGCGGTCGATCAGCAGGCGCGCCGCCAGCTCCTGATCAGCCCGAGCGTTGATCCGCACCGTCTCTCGGTCCATCAGGTTAGCGACACTGGCCTCGGGGTCAGCAATCAGCAAGCTCTTGAGCGAGATACTCCCCTGTAGACGGCCATCCACGTTGACCACATAGATGTGGCGGAACAGCTGGGCATTGTCCCAGGCATCGTGGATCAGCTGCTTGGCCTTGCCGACGGAATCCTGTTCGCTCACTGCCAGATACTCGTGGCGCATATTGGCCCCGACGGACTCAGGCGGCCAATCCAGCAGTGAGTAGTAGATGGCCTGCGCCTGGGTCGGGAAGCGAGCCAGCAACATGGTGCGATCCTGACGACTCAGTTTGCGCAGGATAGCCACCATTTCGCGACGGGGAATAGCCTCCTGCAACACGCTGACGATGCTGCCATGGAGCCGCAGCAAAAGGCGACCGGCACTCTCTGCGGAGAGAGAAGCGATCAGTTCTGCCCCTTCTGACGCAGGCAAGGTGTCAAAGATGCAGTTGAGCTCTTCCGGACGCAGGGTCAGCAGCTGATCGGCGCGCTGAACCGGATCCAGATTGTGTTCCAGCCAGCCTTGCAGGCTGGCGAGATCGAGCAGTTGATGACGGTTGAGAATGGTGTGTGTTTTCTTCATCACAAAGAACCTCATGTGATTTCAGGCAAGCCTGAGCGCGAGCGGAGACCGTTCGCTGTCTGAAAGAAAACAGCAATTTGATTGACGAGTAATAGGCAGGAAATGACGCCGTTCGGCGTGTCATCATCCCCACGTACCAGCTTTAGCACTGCATAACGTATCCGGCATGCCGGAAGCCACTTGGGTTTACACCTTAATCCGATGAAAACTGTCCTGATCTTGGGCGTCTCTGGACGTCGTGAGATCAGTGGCCTGTGTTTATACAGGAGCCTCGCCTAACGAGATGCTGCAAATAATATGCACAACCCTCTGTTGTGCGGGCGGCATGATTATCCAATCCCACAGGGAGGTCAACCCCGCCTCAACCAGGAAACAGGGTATGGCAACAGCTTGTTACAATTGTCGGAACATATCAGGGGAACTCTGCCGGGGATGCATAGCAAAAAGGCCCCATAGGGGCCTTTTCTTAGCGAATATAGTCAAATAGCGTCAGACGACTTATTTTGCTGAACGAGAGCTGCGAGGCACTCAATGCCGCATCCTCTTTTGACAGTGCTGAAATTACCTCATAGAGATCGGCTTCCGACACCTTGGCTCTCGCCTCGGCATTGAGGGTGCTCAACCCCTCGTTGGAACCCATCACCTGCTCCAGACTGTTCATCCGGCCACCCAGTTCACCCAGCCCATGATCAATGTTCAAACGGGCATTTTTCATATGAACGGTGGCATCGGCCACTTTTTGCTCAAAACTCTCGGCTGAAATATTGGGATCACGCAGAGCCGTAATGAAGTCTGACATCCCGTTCAACACGTTGTCATTCTTGGGAGGATTGAGAGCAAACTGCTGTGCTGCACCACCTGCAGGCTGATCCAGTGTCAGTTCGAGACCATTGAACGGTATTTTGGTACCGGGAGTGTAATTACCTGTCTGCAGGGTATTGCCACCCGCATCCTTGATATCATAGGTATCGGGCGGGCCAATTGTGGTGGAGACTGTGTAGGTGTTGCTGGGCAGTGCCGGGTCGTGACTGGATTTATAGAAATTATCAAAATCCCCCTGATCCCCGACCCCTACCTTGATATTCGCACTGGTGGCACTGGCGGTTCTTCTGGTTGCTACGATTTCAAACAGATCCTGTCCGGAGTCATTGGCAGCAATTTGCACTGTGGGCGATACCTGAATATTTCGCTGGCCAGGATCTCCCTGATAAATGTATTTACCGTTGGCATCTTTCACATAGGGCTGGGTCTTGCTCTGATTGCCCCCGAAAATAAATTCACCCGATGAGTTCTTGCTGTTCATCAGGTCAAACATTTGCTGCTGCAACCCTTCCAGTTCACTGGCAATGGCCTTTCGGTCATCCAGGCTAATGGCACCATTATTGGATTTCTGGATCAGGGTCTGGGCACTGAGCATCGCAGTATTGAGAGAGTCCAATACCGTCTCTTCATGCCCCAGACTGTTCTGCAGCAAACTGCCATTCACCCCGTACTGTTTAAACAGTTCAATCTCTTTGGTCAGCGCCATCTTCTGGCTCATGCCTGCCGGATCCTCACCGGCGCTCTGAAACTTGTTGCCGGTTTGCAGCTGCTGATAGGCCTTGTCCAGTCGCTCGTTGGTATTGGTGAGGGAGTAAAGATTCCGATCGTAGATCATGTTTGTAGTGATGCGCATGACGTTACCTCACGGACGAAAGCAGTGTATCGAAGATGGTTTTGGCCGTACTAACCACCTGCGCGGATGCCGCGTAAGATTGCTGGAAACGGATCAGATTGGCCGCTTCCTCCTCCAGATTGACCCCGGAGACGCTCTCGTAGATCCCGGTACTCTGGATCAGCTTGGATTCATTAGCCTTGAGCAGGGTTTTTGCCTGACTGGTATTGTTACCCACTTCCATCACCAACCCGGAGTAAGCCTGGTTAAAGGTCATCTTGTCGTTGGTCGTCCCACCATTGGTGCTTTTGCGTACCAGATCCTTGTTCTGCAACTCAGCCATTGCCAGACCATTGCTGTTATCAGCAAAACCATTGGTGTTGTAACTAAGCTGGAAGCTGTCGGTTTGTTCTACCGTGCCGGTAATGCTGAACTCGTAGCCCGGGCTCTGTTTCGGGTTGCTGTAGACCGCAGGCCCACCCGGAAAGGGGTTTACTATCGAGGCCATCAAATTCTGCCCTTTGCTGGCTGCCGGCGCGACACCGATCAAGGTAGTGCCATCACCGGCATACACCTCATAATTGCCGTTATTGCCGATCTTGACGATCTGGGGAGCGGCGGGATCCAGGCTGTTGGTACCAAAACCGGAACCCGTTCCGGTATTGAAGATGCCATCGAGCTTGATGTCTGCACTGCCGATGTTGTTGGTAGTCTTCTGTACTTTAAGAGGTGCAGCCAAGGCCAGGTCTTCCGGCCGGTTGATCTGCTGAGCCAGCCCGGCAGCAGCCCCCTTGGTTGGTTGCAGCAGCAGCTTGTCTCCTGCCGCTGGCGTACCGGTGAGATCGATCGAGATCCCGTGGCCAGCCAGTTCAAACGTTGCTGGCGGCGTGGTGCCCGTCGCCACAGAGGTGCGATTACCAGATTTGTCCAGCGAGAACACTTCATATCCGGTCGCACTGCTAAAGCGCACTTCATAGTCGAAGGGGGTTACAGAGCTTCCTTTGCCGGGTACAAAGCTGACATTCGCTCCGACCGACCCTGTGTTGTCGCCATAAGGCAATCCCTTGCTGGTTGGCAGGGTGAAAATATCGCTGCCCAACTCGTTGTCCAGATCCATCCCGAGACGGTTTTGCTGGTTCATGGCATCCGCCATCGCAACGGCCAGCTGGCCCAGTTCACGCTTGGTCGGCTCCAGGTCGGTACGCGCCTTGAACAGCCCTCCCATGGCCCCCCCGAAGGTATCGTGATCGATGAGAGCCTGATTGTCGCCAAGAGTCAGCTGCAACTCCTGATCACGGGAATCGGGATCGCCCGCCACCACCTTGAACTGGGCAACGCCCCCATCCAGGATCAGCGAATGACCAGTGCTCATATTGACCAATACGCTGCCGTTAGCCTGGGTTACGGTACGGATATCCATCTTCTCGGAGAGCTGCCTGATCGCCTCGTCACGCTGATCAAACAGCATCAGGTTCTCTTCGGGAGACCCCTGAGTACGGATGATCGCCTGGTTGAGATCATTGATGCTGGTGAGCAGACTGTTGACCTGCTTGGTCTCATCTTCAATACGGGTGTTGAGGGTATCGCTCTGCTTGTCGAGCTGGGCCGAGAGTGTGTGAAAGCGGTTCACCATACCGCTCAGCTCCGTCATCACTACCTTGCGGCCACCGATCTCGGCGGGTGATTCATTTGCCGAATGAAAGGACTTGAAATAAGAGGTGATGGTCTCCCCTACGCTATTGCTGGTGTCTCCCAGCAGGCGATCCACGCCGGCCAGCTGCTCGTAATGAGTCAGGGATGCGTAAAAGGCAGAGGTATCGCGACGCACTTCTCCCTGCATATAGCTGTTGATTACCCGCTCGGTCCTGATGTCACCTGTGCCAAGACCGATGGCATTGGTATACACCAGCGTACGCTCACGCACATAGCCCTGGCTATTGACGTTTACGATATTGTTACTGGTGCTCTGCAGCAGGCGCTGCTGTGCCAGCACGCCCGATGTACCAATTCCAAGCAGATCGCTTGCCATATGTTACAGCTCCATCTCGTTGTATCGGGCAATGGCATCACTGCGCAATACCTGTTTCAGTTTTCTGGCATAGTGCGGGTCGGTGGCATAACCCGCCTGTTGCAGCGCCTCGAAGTAGCGATCCGGACTGTCCACTCTGGCCAGGGCCCCCTTGTAGCGGGAACCGGAGGTGAGAAAGTCCACATAGTCGTTGAAGCTCTCTTCAAACGAGCCATAGGAACGAAACGCCGCTTTCTGGCGGGACGCCACTCCCTCTTCATATTCCAGGGTGCTGACTACCGCCTTGGGCCCTTCCCAGCGAGGATCGGCCTTGATGCCAAACAGGTTATGGGTCATCTGCCCTTCACCATCCTTGATCACCCGTTTGCCCCAGCCGCTCTCCAATGCCGCCTGAGCGACCAGTACCGCCGGGCTTAACCCCAACTTGTCGGCCGCTTTCTTGGCCAGCGGCATCAGGCGATTAACGAACTCTTCCGGCGTATCGAACTCTTTGCCCCCACTACTGGCGGCACTGCCCTCTTCGCTGGCCATGCGTCCCATGGGCGGAATGCTGCGGTGCGGTCGACGGGGCATAGTGAGTGCGTGGCTCTCCTTGACCCCCTCGGTCATCTCTTTTTCAGCAAAATCTTTGCCAACTTTTGATGCCGAGATCAAATCAGTGGCAGCCGTCTTGGGTGGCTCGTAGGGTTTATAGACCCGTTCCGTCCGTTGCGGCATCTTGAGCACCCGGCCATCCTGATGGACAAATGTCGCCGGTGAGAGCTGCCTAGCCACCATATCAGCCAATCCAAGCCCCCCCTTGCTGGACATGTCTGCCACTCGCTGTTCATCCAGCATCCCTTCATAGAACTGGGTATAGCTGCTGTTCATCGGGTTGTCCTGAGTCAACACCCCGTTGGCCTGACGCATGCTCTGAAACAACATCTGGGTAAAGATTGACTCGAACTGGCGCGCAGCCCCCTGCAGTGCCCCGGCCTGTCCCTCTTTGCTGTGGCTCATCTGGCGCAGACGGTCCAGGTTCTTGATATCCTGCACCACCCCGAGATTCATGCCGCTGTTGGTGTCAAACTCCGCCATTTTGCTTACCTCATTGCCACCCGTGGCAATCACTTGCCGCCAGTTACAATATGACCAGTTGCCCCTCGATGGCACCTGCCTGCTGCAGCGCCTCAAGGATAGCCATCAAATCACCGGGGGCGACCCCGACCTGATTGACCGCTCGGACCAGATCGTCCAGAGTCGCACCGGTATCAAACTTGAACATCCGCCCGGGCTCCTGCTGGACATTGATGGTCGAGTTGTTGGTGACCGTGGTCTCGCCCCCTGCCAGCGGGTTGGGTTGAGAGACCTGCTGGTTTTCGGCTATGGTCACCGTCAGGCCTCCGTGGCTGATGGCCGCCGGTTTGAGCTTCACCTGACTGCCGATAACGATGGTGCCGGTGCGGGAGTTGACGATGATCTTGGCCGCCTCGTTGGCCGGGTCCACCTCCAGGTTCTCGATAGTCGCCAGATAGGAGACTCGCTGGCCCGGATCCCGCGGGGCATAGACCTTGACCGAGGTGGCATCCAGAGCCTGAGCGGTATTGGGCCCCACCAGATCGTTGACTACGTCAGCCAGCCGACGCGCAGTAGTAAAGTCGGGGCGGTTGAGGTTGAAGGTAATCGTATCTCCCTGACTAAATGAGTTGGGCACCTCTCGCTCTACGGTTGCACCATTGGCAATCCGGCCGACGGTCGGAGTATTGACCACTACCTTGGAGCCATCAGCCCCCTCGGCACCCAGCCCGCCTACCACCAGGCTGCCCTGTGCGACTGCATAGACCCGCCCATCCAGCCCTTTCAGGAAACTCTGCAGCAGCGTACCACCGCGCAGGCTCTTGGCCTCACCGATGGCAGAGACAGTGACGTCGATAGTCTGGCCCGGCTTGGCAAACGGCGGCAAATCCGCATGGATCGCCACCGGCGCCACATCCTTGATCTTGGGTTTGATGTTGTCCGGGACCTTGATGCCGAAGTTGTTGAGCATGGTGCGGAAGGTCTGCTCGGTAAAGGCGTTGTTCTTCTCGCCGGTACCTGGCAGACCCACGACCAGACCGTAACCGATCAACTGGTTGCTACGCACCCCCTCTACCGAGCTGATGTCCTTTATCCGGGCGGCATTAGCCATCCCCAAAGGCAGCAGACAGCAGAGCAGAGTAACCAAACGGAGTGACTTCATAACATCTCCTAGAGCGGCCACCAGGGACCATTGAAAAAGCTGGTAAGCCATCCCTGTTCCTGGGTATTGGCAAGATCGCCGGTACCACCATAGTAGATACGGGCATTCGCCACTTTCTGGGATGACACGCTGTTATCCGAGGTGACATCCTCCGGTCTAATCAGACCTGTGATACGGATATACTCATTGCCATTGTTGAGCATGATCCACTTCTCGCCCCGTACCAGCAGATTGCCATTGGGCAGTACCTTGGCCACACTGACCGAAATATTGCCTTGCAGGCTGTTGCTCTGATCCGCCTTGGCCTGCCCCTTGAAGGCACTGCTTTGAGCGATGGATGCGGAGAGATCATAGGGGCTGGCAGTGACAGGCACGCCCCCCAGCGTCACCGGATCCAGATTGAACTTGTTATCCTTGCCACTCTGGGTATTTGCCTTCTTCGAGGCGGAAGTGGACTCGGCCAGCTCGATGGTGATGATGTCACCCACCTTGTGCGCCTTGATATCCGAATAGATGCCATTAACCTGATCCGGCTGAAAAATAGCACCTGTCGGTCTCACCGAGACTGGCTCCGACTCCCCGTATACGGGGGAAAACTCGGGGTCATCAGGCCTGGGTGTATTGGGTGTACTGCTACACCCCCCCAACACCAGCAACCCCAGCATCCATACGCTTTTCATCATGGCTCTCCCCATTAGGTCCGCTGGATCAGGAAGGACATCATGCCATCCACCGCAGAGAGGACTTTAGAGTTCATCTCGTAGACCCGCTGAGCCTGGATCAGATTCACCAGCTCTTCGGTGACGTTAACGTTGGAGCTTTCCAGCATCCCTTGCTTCAAGACCCCCATGCCATCCGCCCCTGCAGTTCCCTGAATGGCTGCACCGCTGGACTGGGTTTCCAGAAACATGTTCTCACCCATCGGCTGCAGACCACTGGCATTGACAAAATCTGACAGGGTGATCTGTCCGACCACTTGAGAAGCACCATCCCCCTTCAGCTGTACCGAGACCTGACCATCAGTGCCGACAGTGACACTCTGGGCATTTTCCGGGATCTGGATTTCTGGCTGCAGGGGATAACCGTTACCCGGCGTCACTATGGTGCCTTCGCTGTTAAGGGTGAATTGCCCATTACGGGTATAGGCCAGGCTGCCGTCGGGCAATTGAATTTCAAAGTAGCCACGGCCACTGATCATCAGATCCAGCGAATTATCCGTAGTCTGTACGTTGCCCTGACTGTGGTTTTTCTGGGTAGCCACCACCTTGGCGCCCGCGCCAAGCATCAAGCCGGAGGGCAACTCGGTATCCGCCGACGAACGGCCGCCGGGCTGATTGATGTTTTGATAGAGCAGATCCTCGAAAATGGCCCGCGATTTCTTGAAACCAACGGTGCTGGCGTTCGCCAGGTTGTTCGAGGTGACCGAAATATTGGTCTGCTGAGCATCCAACCCGGTCTTGCTGATCCAGAGTGCAGGATTCATAGGTAACTCCTTGATTAGCTGATACGCAGCAACTGGGTTTGGGCCTCGTCATTCTCTTCGGCCGTTTTCATCATCTTGACCTGGGTTTCAAACTGTCGTTGTAACCGGATCAGGTTGGTCATCTCATCCACCACATTGACATTGCTCCCCTCCAGGGAGCCGGCGATCAGGCCAACGTTGGCAGAGGCAGGCTCATTCTGGCCATCTTTGCGCCGAAAAAGCCCATCCTGGCCCTTCTCTACCGCATCGGCGGCCGGGTTAACCAGTTTGATCCGCTGAAAATCTTCCGACAAATTCGCGGCGGCCCCTTCAGGACGGCCACTGATGGTGCCATCCCGGTTAATCTCCAGCT
This sequence comes from Aeromonas sp. 603757, assembly GCF_049171255.1. Lineage (NCBI taxonomy): Bacteria > Pseudomonadati > Pseudomonadota > Gammaproteobacteria > Aeromonadales > Aeromonadaceae > Aeromonas > Aeromonas sp. 603757. The sequence continues at coordinate 80,134 of NZ_JAAKOE010000015.1, forward strand.
TCTCCATCGGCATTGGCAGCACGATGGGTTGACCACCGTCATCCACGACGTTCAAGCCGGTAGAGGTCTGCAGGTTGCCAGTCGCATTGACCTGCAGATTTCCCATACGGGTATAGGCCTCCCCCCCCTTCGGATCTTGCACCGCAATCCAGCCGGGACCATCCACCGCCACGTCAAGATCCCTCCCCGTGGTCATCAACATGCCATGCTGCAGGTTCTGGCCGGGACGTTCCGTCATGGCAAATACCCGACTGGGCAGCCCCTCACCAAAGGCCTGCATGCTGCGGGCCTGCTCGAAATCGGATTTAAAGCCGGTGGTATTGGCATTGGCGAGGTTATTACCGCGAACAGCCAGGCTGTTCATGTTCTCTTTGGCCCCGGACATGGCGATATAAAGCAGGTGATCCATGGGATTCTCCGTCAAACAGATGACTCTGACAGCAGAACTGCAATTTGGATGCCAACAGAAGGGGAATGCCACGCCATTCGACAGTAGAGAACGATAAAAAAACGGGGCACCCAAGGTGCCCCGTCGCCTGAGAGGAATTAACGGATCTGCAAGATGGTCTGCTGCAGCGAACTGTTGACCTCCAGAGAGCGGGAGTTCGCCTGGAAGTTACGCTGGGCAGTGATCAGATCAACCAGTTCGGAGGTCAAATCTACGTTGGATTGCTCCAGCGCCGACGATTTGATGGTACCGAAGGTGCCTGAATTGGGCGTTCCCGGCAAAGCATCGCCGGAGAGCAGGGATTGCCGCCAGGAAGTATCACCCACCTGGGTCAGCCCTTGCGAGTTGGCAAATTTGGCCATGGCCACCATGGCTACCTTGATGGTGGTGGCATTGCTGTAGGTTGCAGAGACAATCCCATCCGGCGTGATCTCGACCTTGGTCAAACGGCCGACAGTGGAACCATCCTGTGACAACTTGTTGACTTCAAACGGTGAGGCATATTGGGTCACAGTGCCGAAAGTGATATCTACCTGCTGGGTAGGATCCGCACCATTGGTAATAATTCCCGCTCCTGCTGCCCCCAACTGCTCCGTTTGGATGTTTGCCGGTGTGGTCGGAGTAATCATTTTACCATCGGCACCAAAGGTAATTCGGGCACCGGCAGGTGCAGGATTCAACCCTGTGGCCATTGTTGGCGTCACCCCTCCGACGATATCGACCGGCTTATCACCTTGATAAAGATACATGCGCCAAGCTGTCGGGCTAGCTGGCTTGGTCAGGTCTGCTGGATCTGCTTCTTTGACAAAATACTGGGTGATAGTGTGAGGTTCACCGAGCGAGTCATAAATCACCACTGAGGTGGATGAGGAGTAGGTTTTGGAATCCTTAGGGTCAAAGGTGGAGGCATCCCCCGCACCATTACCTGCAGGCAGGGGCGATGCGGTGGAAGGCAAGTTGAAACTTGCATCAATCTTGCTGGTTTTGATCGGCTCACCCGCCCGATCAGGGATCTGGATCGGCTTGGTCGCATTGATACTGACCGCCTTGGGTGTGCCATCGGCGTTGATCTCGTAGCCTTGCAGATAGTGGCCCTGATTGTTGACCATATAGCTGTTTTCATTGAGCTTGAATGCACCGGCACGGGTGTAGGTGCGATCCAGGTTGGTCAAACCATCAGAGGTGACAAAGAAGCCGTTCCCCTGAATGGCCAAATCCAGTGCGTTATTGGTAAATTGCAGCGCACCCTGATGGAACTGCTGGGCAACAGCACCGGTCGCCACACCGTTACCGACCTGAGTCTTGGCATTGACAAAGATGGAGTTGGCGTAGACATCCGCAAACTCGGCACGGGACTCTTTAAAGCCCATTGTATTGACGTTCGCAATGTTGTTAGCGGTGACGTTCAAGTCTTTTTGTGCCGCGTTGACACCGCTCAAGGCATTGTTAAATGACATATCCAGCTCCTTAGATCGATGCTGTCGACGTGGTTTTTGACGGAGTAGCCGTCTGGTTTGGATTGGTGCCTGATATTTGCAGGACGGAACTCAGCAGGGTGCTCCCCAGTCCCTTCAAATTAAGCATTGTGGGATTTGTTGCATTCCCCAGGGCAACGCTGTCGACCTTGCCATAAGCGTATGTGGGAATAGTTTCTGCCTTGCCATCCACACTGCCACTGGCCTTGATCACGTATTTGCCTGGCTTGACCCGGTTGCCCGCCTTGTCAGTGCCATCCCAGGCGATCTCCACATTGCCCTTCTGTTCTCCTTCCAGGCTAAATTCCTTGATGACCTGACCCGCCTCGTCTTCAACGATAATCTTGACACCCGCGTATTGATTGGTCGTGCCAACCTGAACGACACCGGAAACAGGGCCCTCCTTGTCCAGATAGCCCACATTGCTGGGCAAGAGTACATTCTGGCCAACCAGAGAAGATGCTTGCAGAGCCTGGCTGGAGATCATCTGCTCATTGAGCTTGCCCATCTGGGTAGACAGACTGCTGATCCCCTCCGAGGTAGACATGGAAGCCATCTGGGAGAGCATCTGGGCATTGTCCACCGGCTTGAAGGGATCCTGATATGATAGTTGCATGGTCAGCAGTTTCATAAACGAAGCCTGATCCAGCTCTTTCTTCGGCGTCGTTGTGGTGCCTGTGGTCTGGGTCGTGGTACGGCCAATGCCGTTCACACTGTTTGTGGTGTCGACCATGTTGCATCCCTCCTATCAGGATTTGCCAAGCTGGAGCGTCTGCTGCAGCATCTTCTTGGCCGAATCTGCAACCTGTACATTGGTCTGGTAGCTGCGCGAGGCATTGATCATGTCAGCCATCTCTTCAACCATGTTGACGTTCGGTTTGAAGATAAAGCCATCCTTGTCCGCCATCGGGTGGTTAGGGTTGTACTCCTTGAGCAGTGGAGCCTTGCTCTCGACAATGCCCTTCACCTCAACGCCGACCGATCCCTGCTTATCTGACATGGCCTGATCGAGCTGAGCGGCAAAAATTGGCCGCCTTGCGTGGTAAGTGTTTTCCACGCTGGAGCTTACGCTGTCCGCGTTGGCCATATTGCTGGCAACCGTATTGAGACGCACGGACTGCGCACTCATGGCCGAGCCGGCAATATCAAAGACCTTGAACAAACTCATCACTGCTCTCCTTTCAGGGCTTTAAGCAGGCCACTGATCTTGCGATTCATAAATTCCAGGGAGGTTTGGTACTCCAGACTGTTGCGCAAGAACTCGCTCCGCTCCTGCTGCACATCCACCGTGTTGCCATCACCCGTATCAGGCTGCAACGGATTGCGGTATTGAACAGTACCGGGGGCATCCATATTCAAGGCAAAGTGCTTTTCACTGGTTGTTACCAGGCCAAAACCCTGTTTATGCTGGGCATCCTGCAATGCCTGTGCAAAGTTGATATCCCTTGCTTTAAAACCTGGCGTGTCCGCATTGGCAATATTGCTGGACAACACCTCGGCACGCTTGGCGCGAACACCCAGCGTGTATTGATGGATACCAAATGCCTTGTCGAATGAAAAAGCCATAGCACACCTCCTGCTTGGTATATTTTGCCTGCAAGAGATGTGCCAGACGATTTTCAAAATGCTGCGGGCCGTCGAGCCTAGCTATAAAAGCCTTTAAACGGAGTGCAAGGATCTGCTGCGCGATAGATAGGAACATGGTGCAATGCCATCACGAATGGAGCTATAAGAATGGAGCCATAAAGAGAGAAGGAGGCACTGTGCCTCCTTCTCTTATAACAATGTCACCAATCACAACTCATTGAATACCATGGGCTGCAACGTTATTTGACCTTGTAAACAATTCCGGGATTGCACCGAATCATCTCGAATCGGTCAGTCAAACCCGCCAGCGATTCCGACGCTCCCAGCATCAGGTATCCACCAGGATTGAGGCTGGATGCAAACTGGTTGAGGATTTTTGACTTCACTTCCGGTGCAAAGTAGATAAGCACGTTACGGCAAAAAATGATGTCAAATTTACCGAGCAGACTATAACTCTCCAGCAGATTGAGCGGCCGAAAGGTGGTCAATTTTCTGACTCGCTCTACCACCCGCATTTTGTTGTCACCATAGGGCTCAAAAAACATCTTCTTGCGCTCTGGCGACAATCCGCGTGCCAAAGCCAGACTGTCATATACCCCTTCCTTGCACTGATTCAGCATGGTAGTCGATATGTCTGTCCCGACAATCTGCACTCCACCGGGCAAGGTACCCGGCTTCTTCATCTGCTGCTCCAGCGCCGTCATGGCGATAGAATATGGCTCCTGTCCCGAAGATGAGGCAGCAGACCAAATCTTGACAGGGCGACCACTTTTGCCCAATTCAGGAAAAATCTTGTCGGTCAGCAGCTGGAACGGATATGTATCACGAAACCAGAGGGTCTCGTTAGTGGTCATCGCATCAACAACCGCCATTTTCAGGTCACGCTCTCGTACACTCATTGCACGGGTGACCAGTTCAGACAGACTCTCGATGCCAAACTGTGCCATCAAAGGTGAAAGACGGCTCTTCACCAGATACTGTTTGTTATCACCCAGCACGATCCCGCTCTGAACCGCAAGAAAGTTGCTGAACTGTTTGTATAAGTCATCCGAAAGTGTCTTCATGCAGCTGTTCTTCTTTAAATTAGAGTGCGTTTTGTACGGCTTTGGCCAATTCATCAGGCTGGAACTTGGCAATAAAGTTGTTTGCACCAACTTTTTGCACCATAGCCTGGTTAAATACACCACTGAGCGAGGTATGCAGAATAACATGCAAATCTTTGAGATTGGGATTATTCCGGATCTCGGCAGTGAATGTATAGCCATCCATCTCGGGCATTTCGATATCGGAAATCACCAGCGCAATCTGATCCTTGATAGGGCCATTTTTGGTCATCTCCAGCAGCATGTTCAATGCTTCGCGGCCATCTTTTGCCAGCACGCATTCAACTCCGATCGCCTCCAGCGCACGCTGTACCTGTTTGCGCGCAACCGAAGAGTCGTCAGCAACCAATACGGGACGTCCCAAGGTCGGATGCTCGACACTGGCCTCCACCAGCTCCTGGCTGACCTCAGTAGAAACCGGAGATATTTCGTTGAGAATACGTTCAACGTCGAGGATCTCGACCAACTCGCCATCAACCTCGGTAACCGCCGTCATATAGTTGATGCGACCAGCCCCCTTGGGGGGAGGAAGGATAGATTCCCAGTTCATATTGATGATGCGCTCGACCGAGTGCACCAAAAAACCCTGAATGGAGCGGTTGTACTCGGAGATGATAATGAAGCACTTGCTCAAATCTTCAATGGGGCGCTTGCCCATTGCCATGCTGAGATCGATGACCGAGATAGTCTGGCCACGAATATGAGCCACTCCGCGAATACAGGAGTTCAACTTGGGCATCACGGTCAAGGGGGGGCACTGCAACACTTCACGCACTTTGAATACGTTGATGCCAAATCTTTGACGTCCATTGAGACGAAACAACAACAATTCCAGCCGGTTTTGCCCCACTAGCTGGGTACGTTGGTTGACCGAGTCCAGGATACTGGCCATAAACACTCCCTAAAAACGCTTGGCATTAATCATGCATGCGTGATGGATTGCGTCAGACTATCGATGTGACAACAAACAGATTCTGAAGCAATCATAGTTAAATATGGTGATATGCGTGAACAACTTATCGACCGACGAGCGAAAATGATTAACCGACTTTTACTCATCAGCCTCTTTTTTGGCAGCATATCCTCGAGCCATGCCTCGGATGTCACAACCTATCTGAGAGAGCAGGCACAAGAGTTCGTTTATGGTCAACTCGATCTGCCGCTGGATGCCAGAGCAGAGGTCACTGCCGCGACCCTTGATGAGAGACTCCCGCTAACCCGTTGCGATGATCTGTTGACCATCAGCTTGCCAGCAAAAATGGAAATTCGTCGTAATACAACTGTTTACATGAAGTGTGAGGAAGAAAAACCCTGGGATGTCTACTTACCGGTAAGGGTCAGTATTCAAAAACCCTTTGTTACTGTCACCGACCCCATTGCCAAAGGGGATCTGCTGAATGAAAGCAAGCTGGTAGTGGCGTTTCAGGATCAAACCCTGATCCGTGGTGACTATCTGACCAACCCGGCCCCTTTGATTGGGGTACGCAGCAAGCGGGAGATCAAACCGGGACAGCCCATCCGCTTGAGCCAGGTTTGCGTGATATGTAAAGGGGATCAGGTCACCCTGACAGCCGAAAACAGCAACTTCCAGATCAAAACCATGGCCCGAGCCTTGCAAGATGGCAGTTTCGGAGAGATCATCAAACTCGTCAATATTCGCTCCGGCAAAACGGTGGAAGGTAAAGTCACAGCAGTCGGTGCCGCATCAGTCACTTTTTGATATCTGGAGCCTGACAATTTTTTTTCTAAAGTTTTGACCTGCCGCACCGATAAACAGGTAAGCAAATCTTAAAGCAGACGAAGGTAACTAAAATGGCCATCAACAATATCAACAACTTGGCGAATAATCGGTTGCAAAATACCGCTAATAGCCAAGGGACAGGCAGCAAGTCAGTCACCTCATCGCCCGAAAACAAAGCGACCACTGTCAAGCTGGACTCCGTCTCCTTGACCAGTGAGGCGCAACAATTGCAAAAAATGCAACAGAACCTCAATACCGCCTCAACCGGCAACGAGAGCAAGGTTGAACGACTGAAAAAAGCCGTCGCGAGTGGCGAATATCAGGTTAACAGCGACGCTGTAGCCAAGAAGATGTTCAGTTTCGAGGCCAATCTGGACAAAGTTCTGGGATGATGGACTTACCTTCGTTACTGCACACCCAAGATGATTACCTTAGCCAGATGCAAGGCATTCTGGAAGAGGAGTTCAGCTTGCTCGAGCAGCATCAGGCACTGGCCCTGCCTGCACTGACCGAGCGCAAACAGCAATTGCTTGCTGCGATAGAAACTCTGGACAAGACACTGGCAGAGATGCCGGAACTGGCACTGCAGCTAGCAGCCTATCCCGACGAGATGGCGCAGCTTCGTGCAAAACTGGATGCCTGCCAGGCACAAAATGATATCAACGGTCGCTTGCTTGAATTGAGCATCGTCTCCAACCGTCGTCTGGCAACCTTTCTGAGTCAGTTGCGTGATCGCAACAGCCTGACCTATGACGCCAAGGGTAACACTCGCTCTGGCACCCGCTCTTACGGTATCAAGGCCTGACATCTCTTATCAGGCCTTGCATTTTTGCACTCCGTTTTAAAGCACCAGTCGCAACAACTCTCGCCCGTCCTCACACGCATTGACGCGCAGTACCCCGTCCTCATAGCTCCCGTAACTGGCAGGCAACTCGCCGCGCGGGAAACAGATCGACCCCGGGTTCATCAATACCCGCTCCCCCTGCCACTCCAGCACAGGTACATGGGTGTGGCCGCTCATGAACAGACTACCCGCCGGTAGCTGTACCTCGTCCGGGCGATAAAGATGACCGTGGCTGACAAACCAGCGCCGCTCATCGATCAGCAACTGGTTGTAGGGGGCGGTGATGGGAAAGCGCAACAGCATCTGATCCACTTCGGAATCGCAATTGCCCCGCACCGCGATGATCTGTGGCGCAAGCTCGTTGAGCCTGTCAGCCACTGCCGCCGGGTTATACCCTTCCGGCAGAGGATTACGCGGGCCATGGTTGAGCAGATCGCCGAGCAGCAGATAGTGATCCGGCTGCCAGGAGTCAAGTTGGGTCAGCACCCGCTCCAACGCAATGATGCTGCCGTGGATGTCGGAAATGATGGCAAGTTTCATGAAATGCTCCTCACTGCGGGCTGAAATAGAGATCCTTGGTGGCAATCGTCCCTTTCAAATTCTGGCTGGGCAGCCCTCGCAGCGCGGGATCGACCAGTCTCATCTGATTGTAATGATACACGGGGAGGATCGGCGCCTCCTCAAGCAGCAACTGTTCGGCATGCCGGTAGAGTTCAACCCGGCTCGCGCTGTCCAGCGTATTGGCTGCCTGCTCCAGCATCAGATCAAAGTCGGGATTGCAGTAGCCGCTCTCGTTGCGCAGATCCTGACAACGGAAGCTGCCCAGCATGGCTGATGGCTCCACGTAATCGCCAAACAGGAAGCTTCTGGCCACCTGGAAATCACCGCTATCCTTGGCCACCTGATAGGCGCCCCACTCCAGACTGCTGAGGGTGACCTGTACCCCCAGCTTCTGCCACATGGCGGCAATGGCCATCGCCATCTGCTTGTGGGTTTCTGCGCTGTTGTAGGTAATGCTCAGCTTGAGTGGATTCGCACTGTTATACCCGGCCGCTGACAGCAGCGCTGCCGCTTTGGCCTGGCGGGTTGGCATATCTTCAAGCGCCACAGGCAATATCACCCGGGGGTAACCCGGCATCTCCGGCAACAGCGACCATGCCGCCTGTTCATCCTGCCCGCTCACTGATTCAATGAGCTGCTGTCGATCAACCGCCATGGAGAGCGCCTGACGCACCCGCACATCCTGCAGTTCGGGGCGCTTCAAATTGAACGCATAGAGATAGGTGCCAAACAGCGGCAAGCCCCAGAGCCGCTCCGGATATTCGCGCTTCATCTTCTGGTAATAGCCGAGGGAGACCTTGTTGGTAAGCTGGATTTCACCAGCCTCATAGCGCAGCCGTTCGGCATGTTGCGAGGTGATCGGCAGGTAGGTGACACGCCCGATACGGGTGTGAAAGTCATCCCAGTAGTGGATATTGCGCTCGGCTTCGATCCGCTCGTTTGGCGTCCAGCTTGCCAGCCGGTAGGCACCATTGCTCACCAGCTTGCCGGGCTCGGTCCACTGTTTGCCGAATTTGGCAATCGCCTTCTGATTGACCGGCACAAAGGGGCGCTGACTGATGAGCTGCAGGAAATAGGGAGCCGGCCGCTCCAGGGTGATTTTCAGGATCTGATCGCTTTGCGCTTCAATGCCCAGATTGCCGAGCTCCAGCGCGCCGGCATAGATGGATTGCGCATTGTTGATCCCCGTGGCCAGCAGCAATCCGGCAGAGGGAGAGTTGATGGCCGGATCGAGCAGACGGCGCCAGGCATAGACAAAATCAGCGGCCACCAGCGGCTCGCCATTGGACCACTTCAGTTGGGGGCGCAGGAAGAATCGCCACTCCAGCCCATCTTCACTCACCTCCCAGCGCTGGGCCTGAGCGGGGACGATATGCCCCTGCTCATCTTCGCTGACCAGCCCTTCAAACAGATCGACCAGTACCGCCTCACCCGGAAAACCGGAGCGCACCAGCGCAGGATCCAGCGACTCCGGCTCGGCACCGTTGCCCTTGACCAGGGTTTGCCGATCGGCAAGCAAAGGCTGCTGCTCAACGGTGGTGGCATGGGCCAGGGGCCCTGCCAGCACGGCAAGCAATAGCGGGGAGAGCCAGCGTTGCGCCAGCTTGGGGAAGAAACCATACCTCATGACAAAACCTCGAATAAAACCACTGCAGGAGGGGAAGGCCGACGGCGCGCCTGATGAATGCCTGATACCGCTCTTGTTATCCCCGAAAACGCCCCGTATTGTATCGGGCTTGCCCGGGAGATGGAGTCTTTCGGGTTAATTTTTTCAGGAGTTTTTATGGGTTATGAGTGGCTGGCCCTCGCGTCGGCCAGTTTATGGGCAATTGCAGCGCTAATTTCGGTCAAACCGGCCCGTCATCTCGGCGCATTTGCCTACAGCCGCTGGCGCATGTTTCTGGTCAGCCTGATGCTCGGCACCATGAGTCTGCTCACCGGTGGCTGGCAAACCCTCACCGCAAGCGCCCTGCCCCTGCTCGCCATCTCGGGGCTGGTCGGCATCTTCGTGGGCGATACGGCGCTGTTTGCCTGCATGAACCGGCTGGGGCCAAGACGCAGTGCCCTGCTCTTCTCCTGCCATGCGCTGTTTTCCGCCCTGCTTGGGCTGTGGCTCTTTAATGAACAGCTGACAGGCTGGCGACTGCTGGGGGCCATGCTGGTCTTTGCTGGCGTGATGCTGGCGATCCTGTTTGGCAGACGCAGTAGCAGCAACGAGTGGGAGCAGATCCGTGGCAATCTGGCGCTGGGGATTGGCCTTGGCCTGACGGCGGCACTGTGTCAGAGCGTGGGGGCCATCATCGCCAAGCCGGTGATGATGAGTGGTGAGGTGGATGCGGTGAGTGCATCGGGTATCCGAATGGGCAGTGCCCTGCTGGCCCACTGCGTCCTGCGGCTTGGGCGCTTGCCGCTGGCCATGCCGCTCAAACCGGTCAATCGCCAGATCCTCGCCATGATTGCCACCAACGGTTTTCTGGCGATGGGGCTGGGGATGACGCTGATCCTGATGGCGCTGCGGCAGGGCGAGGTGGGCATGGTGGCCATTCTCTCCTCTACCACACCGGTACTGCTGCTGCCGCTGTTGTGGTGGCACTCGGGGGAGCGGCCATCCATTGCCGCCTGGGCGGGGGCACTGATTGCCACCCTGGGCACCGCGCTGGTGCTGGGTTTCAGCACTCACTGACACCCGGCCCCCCCTGATCAGAACAGGGCAATCTCCTCAGCGGTCAGCTCGCGGTATTCACCGGGTGCCAGATCTTCATCCAGCGTCAAACCGCCCACCCGCTCGCGATGCAAGCCAACGACCTTGTTGCCGATGGAGGCAAACATCCGCTTGACCTGATGGTACTTGCCTTCGTGGATGGTCAGGCGGGCCTCGCACTCGCCGAGAATTTCCAGCTGGGCAGGACGGGTTTTATCGGTCTCGTTACGCAGGTAGACCCCTTCGGCGAACAGCTCGATTGCATCCGGGCTCACCGGATCGGCCAGCCAGACGTGATAGGTCTTGGCACACTCGTGGCGCGGCGAGGTGATGCGGTGGGACCATTGACCGTCATCGGTCACCAGCACCAGACCCGTGGTATCGAGGTCGAGGCGACCCACTACGTGCAGCTTGCCCATCGCCGGTTCATCCATCAGGAAGAAGACGGTCGGGTGATCCGGATCCTCGTTGGAGCAGACATACCCTTCCGGCTTGTGCAGCATGAAATAGCGGTTGCGCTGCTCCAGCGTCAGCAGCACGCCGTCAAACTCGATCTGGCTCTGCTCATTGATATGGAAGGCGGGCTGCTTGACCACAATACCATCCACCATGACCTCGCCCTGACGGATCAGTTTGCCTGCCAGCGAGCGGGTCAAATCGGAACAATCGCACAGAAATTTATCAAGCCGCATTCACAACCTCGGAGTCCAACAAGTAAAGGGGCGTCATTATATCGGGCGGGGGCGACAACGCCACTGTTAAGGGGTTGCCAATTATGACGAACTGGTCATCCGATGTTACACTTCTCCGGTGTGATCCATCCGCACGATACTCATAATAATAAGAGTCAGGAAGCCCTCATGAAGTCTCAAGCATCCTATCCCGTCATTCCCGTCAACCAGCTGAAACCCGGCATGTATGTCATTGCTATCGCCAGCCAGACAGGTGGGATGGAGATCGCCCAGATGGGCTTGGTGACCAGCGTGGCGCAAATTGCCAATCTGGTGCGTCAGGGGGTGCTCACGGTACGCATCGATCTGGCCCGCAGCAAGCTGGGCAGTACCGAGAGTGACGCCGTTACCTCCCCCGATCTCAATGCCAACAGCGCCCAGGTAGGGCGCCGGGCCAGTGCCAACGGCGAAGGACGGGAGCTTAAAATCCGCCGCCTCTATCAGGAAGCGCGCGAGCTGCAAGGCAAGTTCATTCGCCACCTCAAAGCGGGTGAGCCCATCGACATCACTCCGCTCGCCGAAGTCGCCGAGGAGATGGTGGACACCATGTTCACCCATGGCGATGCCATGCTCTGCCTGGCCCGTATTCGTGCCAAGGATGCCTATCTGATGGAGCACTCCATGAACGTGGCCATCCTGCTGGCCAACTTCGGCCGTTATCTGGGGCTGGAGCGCAGCGTGCTCAAGGAGTTGACTCTGGGAGGGCTGTTGCACGACGTGGGCAAGATCATGACGCCGGACGAGGTGCTCAACAAACCGGGCAAGCTGACCGACGAGGAGTTTGCCATCATGCGCCAGCATGTGGTGCATAGCTACGACATTCTCCGCAATACCCCCGGCATCACCCCAACCATGCTGGAAGTAGCCGCCAACCACCACGAGCGGCTCGATGGTACTGGCTACCCGCAGCGGCTGAAGGGGGATGAACTCTCCCTCTATACCCGCATGAGCGGTGTTGTCGATGTCTATGACGCAGTAACTGCCGACAGAGTCTACAAGGCTGGCATGCAACCCACCCAGGCCTTTCGCATTCTGCTAAAGGGAGTCAACCAGCACTTCGATGCCGAACTGGTCACCAAGTTCATCAAGTGCATGGGGGTCTATCCGGTGGGAACGCTGGTACAGCTTTCAAACCAGCGGTTGGCCATCGTGATGCAGCGCAACGAGCAGCAGCCGCTCAAGCCGGTGGTCAAGGTGATCTATCACGCTTCCCAGCGCCACTACCTCGAGGTACAGTGGCTGGATCTGGCCAGATCGAGTGTGAAGGAGAGCATCGAGTGCACGGTCGACCCCAAAGAGTTTGGCATCAACCTCACCAACTTCTTCTAACTCTGTCCTCACGACTGGCGCTGGCTATCGAGCCAGTGCCGGATCAGAAACTCCTCATCCAACGGCGAGAGATCGAAACGCAGGCTGGCCTCTTCGATGGCGGCGATATCGTACTGGTGGTGCTCACTGAGCCAGCGCACCGCACGTCGCAGATCTTCACCATGGGGGAGCAGCAGATGGTCGCTCATGGGATACCTCCGGTAGATCGCAAGGCAGCCAGCGCATCTGACTGCCTATTACAAGTCTAGTCGGTCAATCCCAATCCCCTCCTGCGTCTCCTCACCCTCCCCCATCTGTCACTGCAATCAGGCAATCAGCGACCGAAAGCGCGCTGCCAATCCTGATCGAACTTCACCAGCGCCGCATCCACCGCTGGCACGTTCATCAGCTGCTCCGCCACATCGAGCGGCAGAGTGATGGACTGGCAACCCACCAGCAGGCAGTCGAGCGCCTGGCGCGGGGTACGGAACGATGCCGCCAGCACCTTGCTGTTCGGCGCGTGCAGCGCAAGCAGCTGTTGCAGCTCCTGCACGGTGGCGATGCCGTCACCCCCCTGGGCATCCAGCCGGTTGACGTAGGGCGCCACGTACTCTGCCCCCGCCACCGCCGCCAGCCAACCCTGCAGCGGGGTATAGACAGCGGTGCCCAAAGTCGGCACACCGTTGGCGGTCAGGCTCTTGATGGCCGCCAGCCCCTCTGCGCATACCGGGATTTTGATCACCAGATCCGGGTCCAGCTCACGCAGAGCGAACGCCTCGCGCACCATCTCGGTTTCGGTTTTGGCCATCACCTGGGCAAACAGGCGCGCCTTGGGCCCCAGCACATCGCGCAAGGCGGGCAGCAGCTCACAGAGCGGCAATCCCCCGGCGGCGGTAATGGAAGGATTGGTGGTGACACCGGCCAACGGCAGGATCCGTGACCAGCGACGCACTGCCGCCACATCGGCGGTATCGAGATACAGCTCCATCTCTAACTCCTTAACGGGATGTTCAATATGTCGCCATTCTAGCGAGAAAACATCTGCAAACAGCTTGATCGAAATCAAATCAACTTTCGAATGAAAGCAAATAGAATGCAAATACAAAAGGAGGCGGTATGATTTTCGACCTGCAACGATATTCAACTCACGATGGCCCCGGCATTCGCACCCTGGTGTTTCTCAAGGGGTGCTCGCTGGCCTGTCGCTGGTGTCAAAACCCGGAAAGCCGCTCTCCCAAGCCGGACATACTACTCGACCGGCGCCAGTGCATCGAGGGATGCCAGCTCTGCAGCCAGGCTTGTCCGGCAATCTTGCGTGACAGCGAGGGCATCCAGCTCAGCCGTTCTGCCCTCAAGGCCGATGATATGGAACGGCTGCGCGGCCTCTGCCCAAGCGAAGCGCTGCAGGTGTGCGGCCGCGATGAAACCCTGGATACCCTGATGGACACCATCTTGCGGGATCGCCCCTTCTTCGAGCGCAGCGGCGGTGGCGTCACCCTCTCAGGTGGCGAACCGTTTATGCAGCCCGAATTTGCTGCCAACCTGCTGGCCCGCTGCAAGGCCGAAGGGCTGCACACCGCGGTCGAAAGCTGCCTGCATGTGCCCTGGCACCAGATTGAGCAAAGCCTTCCCTCACTGGATCTGCTGCTGGCGGACCTCAAACACGTGGATAAAGAACGTTTCTTCCACTGGACCCGCGGCAAGGTGGAGTTGCCCATCGCGAACCTCAAGCGCCTCGCCGAGCGCGGCGTGCCGATGCAGATCCGGGTGCCACTCATTCCCGGCTTCAATGCCGACCACGCATCGATCGAAGCCATCACCGACACCGCTGCCAGCCTCGGCACGGTGCAGGAGATCCACTTCCTCCCCTACCACACGCTGGGGATGGGCAAATATGCCCTGCTGGATCTGCCCTATCAGGCGCCTGAGACACCGTTTGACGACCCCGATTTACTCCACTTTGCCCACGCATACGCCCAACGTCAGGGGCTGACCCCTGTGACCAGAGGATAAGATCATGACCCAGCTCGACCTCAATACCCTGAGCCCGCGGATCCGCGCCCACAAAGAGAGCCTGATCCACATCGTTCAGCCGCCGGTCTGTACCGAGCGGGCCCGCCACTATACCGAGGCCTATCAGACTCATCTCGCCCGGCCGCTGCCGGTGCGCCGCGCCCTGGCTCTGGCCCATCACCTCAAGGAACGCACCATCTGGATCAAGCACGACGAGCTGATCGTCGGCAATCAGGCCAGTCAGGTACGGGCGGCGCCGCTCTTTCCCGAATACACGGTGAGCTGGATTGAGAAGGAGGTCGACGAGCTGGCAGATCGCCCCGGCGCCGGTTTTGCAGTCAGCGAAACCGACAAGGCGATCATCCACGCCCTCACCCCCTTCTGGCGCGGCCAGACGGTGCAGGATCGCTGCTTCGGCCTCTTTACCGACGAGCAGAAAGCGCTGCTGGAGAGCGGCATCATCAAGGCCGAGGGCAACATGACCTCGGGGGATGCCCACCTCGCGGTCAACTATGAGGAGCTGCTCACGCTGGGGCTCGATGGCTTCAAGGCCAAGGTGGCCGAGCGCCGCAGTCGGCTGGATTTGGCGGATTGGGCCGATCTGCAGCGCGAGCAGTTCCTGCACGCCGTCGCCATCACTCTGGATGCGGTCAGCGCTCACATCTCGCGCTACGCCGCACTTGCCCATGATATGGCAGCACAAGAATCTCGCCCCGAGCGCCGAAACGAGCTTGAGACCATCGCGCTCAACTGCGCCCACATCGCCCACCAGCCCCCCGAGACCTTCTGGCAGGCGCTGCAGCTCTGCTACTTTATCCAGCTCATCCTGCAGATCGAATCCAACGGTCACTCGGTGTCGTTTGGCCGGATGGATCAGTACCTCTACCCCTGGTATCGCCGCGAGGTGGAATTGTCGGAATCCCTGCCTCGGACGCGCGCCATCGAGCTGCTGCAAGGGTGCTGGCTCAAGTTGCTGGAGGTGAACAAGATCCGCTCCGGCACCCACTCCAAGGCATCCGCCGGCAGCCCGCTCTATCAGAACGTCACCATCGGCGGCCAGAACTGGCGGGATGGTGCAGCCCATGACGCGGTCAATGGCCTCTCCTACGCGATTCTGGAGTCCTGTGGCCAGCTGCGCTCCACCCAGCCCAACCTCTCGGTGCGCTACCACGCCGGGATGAGCGAGGATTTCCTCGACGCCTGCATTCAAGTGATCCGCTGCGGCTTTGGCATGCCCGCCTTCAACAACGACGAGGTGGTGATCCCCGAGTTCATCAAGCTCGGGGTGAGCGTGGAGGATGCCCACCACTACGCCGCCATCGGCTGCATCGAGACCGCCGTGCCCGGCAAGTGGGGCTACCGCTGCACCGGCATGAGCTTTATCAACTTCGCCCGCATCCTGCTGGCCTCCCTTGATGGTGGCCGCGATGCCACCACCGGCAAGGTCTTCCTGCCCCAATCCCAGTCGCTGCGGGAAGGGACCTTTGGCAACTTTGACGAGGTGATGGCCCGTTGGGATGAGCAGGTGCGCTACTTCACCCGCAAATCCATCGAGATCGACTGCGTGGTCGACAGCGTGCTGGAGGCTCAAGCCCATGACATCCTCTGCAGCACGTTGGTGGATGACTGCATCGAACGCGGCAAGACCATCAAGGAGGGGGGCGCCGTCTATGACTGGGTCTCAGGTCTGCAGGTGGGGATCGCCAACCTTGGTAACAGCCTGGCTGCCCTAAAGAAACTGGTGTTCGAACAGGGGATAGTGGATCAGCAAGAGCTGGCCGAAGCACTCGAGCAAGATTTTTCAGGACTGGCGGGGGAGCAGCTGCGCCAGCGCCTCACCAATGCCGCCCCCAAATATGGCAACGATCTGGATGAGGTAGACATGCTGCTGGTAAAGGCTTACCAGAGCTACATCGACGAGCTCAAGGGGCTGCACAACACCCGCTTCGGCCGCGGCCCCATCGGCGGTACCTACTATGCGGGCACCTCCTCCATCTCCGCCAACGTGCCGTTCGGTGCCGCCACCATGGCCACCCCGGATGGCCGCCACGCCCGCACGCCGCTGGCGGAAGGGGCCAGCCCCTCGTCGGGTTCGGATCGCCTCGGCCCGACGGCGGTGTTCAACTCCATCGGCAAGCTGCCCACGGCGGCCATCCTCGGCGGGGTGCTGCTCAACCAGAAGCTGAGTCCGGCGAGCCTTGAGAACGAGCGGGACAAGGCCAAGCTGATGAGCCTGCTGCGCACCTTCTTCGAGGTGCACAAGGGGTGGCACGTGCAGTACAACATCGTCTCGCGGGAAACCCTGCTGGCAGCCAAGGCCAATCCGGATCAATACCGGGATCTGGTGGTACGGGTGGCGGGCTATTCAGCCTTCTTCACCGCCTTATCCCCGGATGCGCAAGATGATATCATCGCCCGCACCGAGCACAGTCTCTGACGGGGCGCTCCCCATGGCGCCTGTGACGTCATATGATTGGCAAGCCACCCTCGGGTGGCTTGCCGCTATCCACCACCTTGCATGCGAGCGCACCATGAATCCACGCCACCAACTGATCCTCACTCTGGTCCATCAGGCTCGCAAGATGAGCGTGAGTGAACTCTCCCGACACACAGGTGTGTCTGAGGTGACGGTGCGCAACGACCTCACCGCGCTGGAGAAACAGGGACTGCTCAGACGGGTACACGGCTCGGCCATGGCGCTGGAGACCGATGACCCCGATGCCCGGATGAACATCAACTACCTGCTCAAGGAGCGCCTCGCCGAGCGGGCCGCCCAGCTGGTGGAAGATGGCGAAACGGTCTTTATCGAAGGGGGCAGTGCCAACGCCATGCTGGCGCGCCATCTGGCCCTGCACAAACGGGTCACCATCATCACCATCAGCAGCTATATCGCCCATCTGCTCAAAGATACCCCGGCTCAGGTGGTGCTGCTCGGCGGGCTGTTCCAGCATCAGAGCGAGAGCGTGGTGGGGCCGCTCACGCGCCTCTGCATCGAGCAGGTGCACTTCTCCAAGGCCTTTATCGGGGTCGACGGTTTTCATCCCGAGATGGGCTTTACCGGCCGCGACATGATGCGGGCCGACGTGGTCAACAGCGTGCTGGCCAAGGGGATGACCAATGTGGTGATCACCGACAGCAGCAAATTTGGCGCCATCCACCCGAGCCAGCTTGGCGCGCCGGGCCAGATCAAGGTGCTGGTTACCGACGATGCCCTGCCCGCCCCCATGCGGGCCACCCTGGCCGCACGCGGCATCACAGTGCACTGCGTCTCTGCCTGAATCGCACCTGGCCCCCGTTGCCGGGTTGCTCCCCCGCCGGTCGGCTTGACGGCGCCCACCCTGGCGGGGGTATGCTCGTCCTCTTTTGGCCTCTCATGGCAGAGGCCACAGACCGAAGGACACCGCATGCACACCAAAGACAAGTTTCTGGCCGCTCTGGTCATCCTCTGCTGGGGGCTTAACTTCGTGGCCATCAAGTGGGGGCTGGAGGGGATCCCCCCACTGCTGCTGGGTGCGCTGCGCTTTATCGGCGTGGTCTTCCCCGCCATCTTGCTGGTACCCAAACCCGCCATGCCCTGGCGCTGGCTGCTGGCCTATGGCGGCGCCATCAGCCTCGGTCAATTCGCATTTTTGTTCAGTGCCATGAAATTCGGCATGCCCGCAGGTATGGCCTCGCTGGTGCTGCAATCCCAGGTGGTGTTCACCCTGCTTTTTGCAATGATCTGGCTGGGGGAGCGCTGGCAATCCCACCACTGGGTGGCGCTGCCCTTGGCGGGATTCGGCCTCTATCTCATCGCCACTCACGGTGAAGGCAACCTGACCTTGCTCGGGTTTATCCTGACGCTGTGTGCCGCCGCCTGTTGGGGCCTTGGCAACGTCATCAATCGCCAGATTGGTCTGCGCTACCAGACCACGCTGCCGAGCCTGATCGCCTGGGGCGGTCTGGTGCCCATCCTGCCATTTTTCGCCCTCTCCTGGCTGTTCGAAGGGCCGGAGCTGATGGCCAGCAGCCTGCGCGACTTCAGCTGGCAGGGATTGCTGTGCGTGCTCTATCTCTCGTATGTCGCGACCTGGCTGGGTTACGGCCTGTGGGGACGACTGCTGATGCGCTATCCGGTGGCGCAGGTGGCACCGCTCTCCCTGCTGATCCCCTGTGTCGGCATGGTCACGGCAGCGCTGCTGCTCGATGAACATCCAACACCCTTGCAGTGGCTGGGCTCAGCTCTGGTGCTGCTCGGCTTTGTGGTCCATCTGCTGGGTAGCCGACTGCGCTGGTTCAAACCACAGAGAGCGACATGATGAGCGCCTGCCCATTTACGCTATTTCATTGACCTGACAGGATAAAATTTTCATGATGAGCCAGTCCCCATCGGGACTGACATCACCAGTGTGTGATCTGCAGGAAGCAGACTTCAGGAGAGCAAGGACATGCCATCGACCATCACCGCCGGGGGGCGCCGCCTCCCCCCTATCATTCGCGCCACCGCCATCACCCTGACCCTGTGCTGGAGCCCGTTTGGCTGGAGTGCCACACTGCCCGCTGACTTGAAGTGGGAGAGCAACAACCAGGACCCTCTCTATGCCGATCCGGCCGCCAAACGCGGCGGCACCTTTCGCACCTTTATGACCAGCTTCCCCCTGACCCTGCGCAAATATGGCCCCGACTCCAACGGCGGCTTTGCCGGTTACGTGCGGGAAACCAACCTGCCACTGCTGAGCACTCATCCCGTCACCGGCAACCCCATGCCGATGCTGGCAAACGAGTGGGCCTTCGGCGCCGACAACAAGACCCTCTATTTTCGCATCAATCCCAAGGCACGCTGGTCAGATGGCCAACCGGTCACCGCCGATGACTGGCTCTTTACCCTCAAGATGATGCGCAGCAAGGAGATCAACGACCCCTGGTACAACAACTACTACAGCACCCAGATAGCAGACATAACCAAGTTTGATGATCACACCCTGGCCATCACCAGCGGCACCGAAAAGAGCCGCCAGGATCTGCTCGAATCGCTGCCCATCAGCCCGGAGCCGAGCCACGCCATCAAGCTCACCGCCAACTGGGTCAAGGAGTACAACTGGAAGGTGTTGCCGGTCACCGGTCCCTATCAGATCGATCAGGTGAAAAAGGGCAAATCGGTCACCTTCAAGCGGATTGAAAACTGGTGGGGGGATGACGAGCGCTACTTCCAGCATCGCTTCAATCCTGCGCGGATCGAGATCAAGGTGCTCAGGGATCTGAACATCGCCTGGCAGCACTTCCTGCGCGGCGATCTCGACAGCTTCCCGCTGGTGATCCCCAACTGGTGGCACGACAAGACCAACACCGCCGAGTTCGAGAAGGGGTATATCGAGCGGCGCTGGTTCTACAACCAGACCCCGCAACCGCCGATGGGGCTCTATCTCAACACCGCCGATCCGCTGCTGCGCAATCTCGATGTTCGCCTCGGCATCCAGCATGCCCTCAATTTCGACAGAATGCTCGCTACCCTACTGCGGGGGGATTACCAACGCCTCAACAGCTATGGCTCAGGTCAGGGTGAATTTACCAACAGCGAGATCAAGGCCCGTCCGTTCGATCCCCAACTGGCACGGGAATACTTTGCCAAGGCAGGCTTTAACAAAGTGGGGCCGCAGGGGATTTTGCAAAACGACAAGGGGCAGTCACTGACCCTCGCCATCACCTACACCACCGCAGAGCACGCCCAGCGGCTCACACTGCTGCGGGAAGAGGCCAAAAAGGCGGGGCTTAATCTGGAGCTCAACCTGATGGATGCATCGGCCGGTTTCAAATCGATGCTGGAGAAAAAGCACCAGAGCGCCTTGATGGCCTGGGCGGGTAGCCGCTATCCCGCCTATTGGGAGTTCTTCCACAAGGTCAACGCCAACAAGCCCCAGACCAACAACATCATGAACATCGATGACGACGCCATCACAGCCTTGGTGGAGCAGTATGACAAGGAGTTCGACTTTGCCAAAAAAGCGGCCCTGTCACGGCAGATCCAGCAGCGGCTCTATGAGCTGGCCAGCTTCGTGCCTGCGTATCAGGTGCCCTACACCCGGGAAGGGGCATGGCGCTGGATCAAACTGCCAAAAGTACCAGCAACGCCCAAGAGCGAGCAGCTCTATTGGCCACTCGGTGGCGACAACAGCGGTTACAGCTATGGCGGTCTGCTGTGGATTGATGAAGAGCTAAAATCCGAGACCAGGGCAGCCATCAAGAGTGGCAAGACTTTCCCGGCCGAGCCCATCATCGACACCACCTATCGCCAGCCCTGATAGCCACAACTCGTTTGGCAAACAGACCTAAAACAAAGACCCCGCCAGATAGCGGGGTCTTTGTTGGCAACCGGTGTTGCGAATAGCTCGGTGATCAGCCGCGTTTGGCCTGCTTCTCGGCAATGGCGTCAGCCACGTCAGCCGGCTCCAGTACGATGCCTTCCTGATCCGGGGTCGGGAACACGGCAACACACAGCTCGTCCTGCTCCATGCCGTCAATCCACCGCTCCAGCCACACCTTGAGGGTGATGGACTGTGGTTTGCAATCGGCCCACTCGCCTTCGGCCCACGCCTTGGCGTACTCCGGGTGCGGCCATACCGGGATGCAATCTTCATCATCGGTGGTCAGCATCATGACGCCATGCTCGTCAGTGAGGACGAACAGCTCTTCATGCTCGACCAGCTTGCTGATGAAGTGATCGTAACGGTAGTCAGCGTTCAGTTGCAGCGCGGCATTGCGCTCGGTGTCGCTCAGTTCATAGCTCATTGGCCAAGTCTCTCTCTCGATAAAGGGCGCCATGTTCACATCTTGTGGTCAGCTTGTCCAGCTTGCCGCCTCCTGACTCCCGTCGGGGAAACAGCAACGCTCATAAGGATAGAGCAGGGCGGCGAATAAAACGTCTCACCCACCTTCCAGACCTGATTAAAAGGTCGGGGTGATCAGCTCTACATCAGGTTGCTCGCTCAACTTCTGTCGCAGCCAGTAGGCAGACTCTACTTCGACGAAACAGAGTTGATCCCGACCGTCAGCCGCACTTTTCATCAACTGCTCAAATCGCTGCTGTTGTTGTTGCTCCCAGAGAGCGGCAAGCTTTTCGCCATGGGCCTCATCCACCACTTCGCGACGAAGTTCGAACAAATTATCTGTGATCGGGCTGTTGATCTTGCCCGCGCTATGCCAGTACATCTGCAAGTTGTCCATCATCTCGGTGTCGTAGTTGGCCAGCGCATCCAGCTCCGCAGTCGCCCCTTCCTGACCAGATATAAAATCGCACCAACCGGCATCGAGATTTGCCAGCTCGCGGGCGCGAGCCCCTTTAGCATGTTTGCGAAGATGGGTAATGTCGCCCCCCTTGCGGGCAGGTAGCCACACCTCTCCCTCATGGCCCTCCAACAAGGAGGTCAGCAAGGAGACTGGGTAAACAGGGAAAGTGGCGGTGTGTGAATGCAGCAGGGATACCAGCGTGATCTTGACCATGAGCAATACCTTGGACTGGGCGAACAGCCGCCAATGGACCGTCCGATATAAAGAATTCCCCTATCCTACCACGTTTGGCCCGGCTCGGCCCTTGGCGAAGCTGTCAGCCAACCATCTGATTACGCCGAAAAAAACAGCATTTGAAACGCAGCATCCAGCCAAAGATCAATAATTTGAGCCAGCCCCCACTAAAGTGGATCCGGGGATGCTAGTTTGCATACATCTTTAGCGTAAGGAGTAAATCCATGATTGGGATCGACCAGGTTTCTAACGAATTCGTGAACGATTTGAAAATACTGGCATGCTTTGATCCGGCCAACATGAGCTTGGGGATTAAATTACGCAGCGATATGTCTGAAGAGTTGTGCCAGGCGGCAGCCCGTCTGCATCAACAGGGGCTCATCAGCGCAGAAGATGGCGGCTATCTCACCCCGTTTGGCATGACCATGGTTGAACACCTGCAACATCTACTGGTCGCACTCAAACCACTTTGATCGGCTGTGGTGCCCAAAGTGAAAAGTTGAGTAGCTCCCAGCGCTCCCCTTGGTGAAGATGACAGGCAAACAGCAAAGGACCTTCGGGTCCTTTTACTTTACCATCCACCAGCCACTCCCCCTCCCTTTCAGGGACCAGTCGCGCATTCACCTCATCAGGTTGCTGTGCGGCACCCATCCGGATCTGGACAAATTGCTGGCAGATCACCTGCGCTTCCATCGCGGATTGAACCGGTACCGGCGTATCTGAAGTCGGAGTCAAGGTGGCAGCAAGCAAGAGCGATAGCAGCATGATTCAGCACATGGGAGTCAGTAGCAGAAGCCAGATAAACAAAAAGCCGTGGCACCAGAGGTACCACGGCTTTCTTAAATTCTGTAAGAATTACAGAGCGGTTACGTTCTCAGCCTGCGGGCCTTTCTGACCTTGGGTCACAGAGAACTGTACGCGCTGACCTTCAGCCAGGGTACGGAAACCGTTACCTTGAATGGCGCTGAAGTGAACGAAAACGTCCGGGCCGTTTTCTTGCTGGATGAAGCCAAAACCTTTGGTTTCGTTGAAAAACTTAACGGTACCGGTGATCATGTTAGACATATCTTTTAAACCTGTATTCAAAATAATTACTTATGCTTTTCAGCGGGTAAAGCTCAAAAAACGGGATTAACTTATGAACAACAGGACAAGATGTGAAACATCGTATTCATTGACATAACTATCGCCCTTTCAAGCTGGTTTGGATTATACGTGGCTTTGTAGATTACGCAAACAAATTTGTGCCCTGCCAACGGCAGAGCACAAACCGTTATAAGGTGGCTGCTTCCAACGCTTCGACCAGCGCTCTGAGAAAACGAGCCGCCTCCCCGCCAGTACAGGCTCTGTGGTCAAATGTCATCGACAGCGGCAATGCCCTGACGGGACGCGCTTCACCATGGATGAACACCACTTTTTCGAACAGTTTGCCTGCCCCTATGATGGCCACCTGCGGCGGCGTGACGATGGGGCTGGCATAACGGCCTGCGATGGCGCCGAAGTTGGTGAGCGTAATGGTCGCCCCCTGCAACATCTCGCGCGGCACGGCGCGCGCCTTAACATCAGCGATCATCCGATCCAGCCCTTGCCGGATATCTGCCCCCTCCCGCTCGGCCACGTTCTCCATCACCGGCACATAGAGGCCATGCTTTGAATCCACCGCGATGGCCACATTGACCTCTTTGAACAGCCGCCGTGACAGGGTGTCGCCATCAAACCAGGCATTCATCGAGGGCTCGGCGCGGCACGCCACGCCAATGGCCTTGATAAGGCGCACCGTCACATCCTCATCAGGCCGCCAGTGACGCAAATCCACCTCATCGGTGATGCTGACCGGCACCACAGTCTGATGAGAGAGCTCCATCGCCTTGGCCATGGCACGCCGTGACCCTTTGAGGAATTCGTTGCCACTGCTCTGCTGTGACTCGAATGCCTGCTGCACATCCAGCTCGGTCACCATGCCGCCGCTGCCACTTCCCTTGAGCCGGTCGATATCCAGACCCAGTTTTTGTGCCAGCAGTCGCACCGCTGGCATGGCTTGCACCAGCGCTCCCCCCGGGGCAATGGCCCCCACCACGAAGTGATCCTCGATATGCTGCTGATGGGCGCTCACCTTGCCCACCACAGTGCCATCATCTTCGCCCCCCTCGAACTCCACCAGCGGCGCACCGATATGGAGGATATCCCCCTCGGCGCCGCAGAGACGGGCAATCACCCCGGCTACCGGAGAGGGTACATCCACCAGCGCCTTGGCCGTTTCCACCGACAAGAGCACCTGATCGACCGCAACGGTATCACCGGCACTCACCTTCCATTCGACGATCTCGGCTTCGGCCAACCCTTCACCCAGATCCGGTAATTTGAAAAATTTCATAGCCACTGGTTCTCCATCAGCTGGTGAGCCGCATCGGCGATATCCTGCTCGGTGATGAGGTAATACGCTTCGTTGCGATAGTAGGGAACAGCTGCATCCACCCCGGTCAACCGTTTGGGTGGCGCCTTGAGGCTGGGAAGTGTCTGCTCGGTCACCCGCGCCACGATTTCGGCCCCGACCCCGAAGCTGCCGCACGCCTCGTGTACCACCAGTAAACGGCCGGTCTTGCGTACCGAGGTGAGGATGGTCTCCATATCCAGCGGCTTGATGGTGGCCAGATCCAGCACCTCGCACTGGATATCCTGCTCGGCCAGCAGGTTCGCCGCCCGCATCACCTCCTGAATGCAGGCCCCCCAGGCCACTACCGTGATATCCCGGCCCGGGCGCAGGGTGAAACAGACATCCAGCGGCAAGCCGACACCGTCATCCACCACCTCGGATTTCATCGAGCGATAGATGCGGTCAGGTTCAAAAAACATCACGGGATCCGGATCGCGGATGGCGGAGAGCAGCAGGCCATAAGCACGTCTCGGGCTGGAGGGGATCACCACCCGTAGCCCCGGAATATGGGCAAACAGCGCCTCGACACTCTCGCTGTGGTGTTCTGGCGAGTGAATGCCCGCGCCATACGGGGAGCGATAGACAAGGGGACAGGAGAGGCGGCCACGGGTGCGGTTTCGCATCCGCGCCGCCTGACAGATGATCTGCTCCATCCCAGGGAAGATGAAACCCTGAAACTGGAACTCAGCCACCGGCTTGAGCCCCTGAGTGGCCATGCCGACCGCCACCCCGGCGATCAATCCCTCGGCCAGCGGCGTGTCGATCACCCGCTTGAAACCGAACTTGTCGCGCAGCCCTACGGTGGCGCGAAACACCCCGCCGTTGACCCCGACATCCTCGCCCAGTACCACCACATCCGGGTCGTGCTCCATCTCGTAGTGAAGAGCCATGTTGACCGCTTCCAGCAAACTGATCTCACTCATGGCCAACCTCCAGCTTCATCCCCTTGGCAATCACTCGCTCACGCTGGGGCACGAGTTCGGCGGGCAGGCTGGCATAGTGATAATCGAGCATCGCCTCCGGCGGCTGGGGCGCCATCGCCTCATAGCGGGAGACCGCCTGCTCTACCTCCCGGGTGGCTTCCGCCAGCAGGCTCTGCTCCTGCTCTTCATCCCACCAGCCCTGGCTGTGCATAAACTGGCGCAGCCGCTTGACCGGCTCTTTCGCCCAGGCGGCCTCGACCTCGGCCCCATCGCGATAGCGAGTGGCATCGTCGGCCGTGGTGTGATCGCCGAGGCGATAACTGACCGCTTCTATCAGGGTCGGCCCCTTGCCGCTGCGGGCCCGTTCGACGGCATTGCGCGCGGCATCGTAGACCGCCACCACATCGTTGCCATCCACCTGCAGGCTGCGCACCCCTGCACCAATCCCCTTTTGGGCCAGCGTAGGAGCGCTCGATTGCAGCTTGCGCGGCACCGAGATGGCCCACTGGTTGTTGTTGACGATGATGACCATCGGCAGATGCCAGACCCCGGCGCAGTTGAGCCCCTCCAGAAAATCACCCTTGGAGGTACCGCCGTCGCCGATAGTGACTACGGCGACGCGCGGTTGATTACGCAGTTTGAAGGCAGACGCAATACCGCAAGCGTGGGTGATCTGGGTGGCGATGGGGACGCAGATGGGGAGATCTTCAGAGGGGGTCCCATCGGGTTTGAGAAAATAACTGCCCCGCTCGTCACCACCCCAATATTGCAGGTTCTTCTCCATCGGCACGCCCCGCACATAGAGGGTGGGCATGTCCCGATAGTAGGGAACGTAGACATCCTGCGGCTGCATGGCCAGACCAATGCCAATCCCCACGGCTTCTGCGCCGAGATGGGAGGGAAAAGTACCGAGTTTGCCGGTTCGTTGCAGCGCAATCGCTTTTTTGTCATAGCTGCGCACCATCACCATATTGCGGTAGAAGGTGTGCAGTATCGCCTTGTCCAGCCAGGTCGGTAAGGTGGCGACCGGGCACCCTTCCGCATCGAGGTAACGAAGGAAAGGGATGTCGACATGGGTCATAACTGGCTCCTTGCCGTTGTGAGCGTCACCGATGCTGGTGACCCCTAGATGTAAATACCTTGTTAAATAAAAAGCAAAGAGATTTGCTCAGGTAAGACCAGTCGAAACTTCTTTAAAGTAGCGAAGGAGCTGAATTTTCGGCGATGAGTGGGAAGGTATGCCGTAAATGGTGCAACTTTGCAGCGCTGAATGCAGGATGCAAAATGTGAAAAAGGGGAGCCTTGCTCCCCCATTGAGTTACTTCAGTCAGCCGTTACGCCAACCAGCAGTTACGCCAACCACTGTTGCAGTTGGCGGGCCATGCCAACTGGCAGCAAGTGAGCACGGCTTAGCAAGTGGCTGCACCAGGGCTCGGCCAGCAAGGTGGGGCAAATTCGCATCTCCCGTCCCCCATCAGCCACGCGCACCAACCTGTCGATAAGAGTCTCCAGCGGCGGATGCACCGGCCAGTGGGGATAGAGGTCGGCAGTCGCGATCCCGGCCAGCTCGCACACTCGCTCCTCTTCCTCATCTCCCTTTCCATCAGCCATTGGCCAGGGGTGAAGCACCTGCAGCCAACCCGGCCGTGCGGCCTCCAGCAACTGGCCCAGCGTCGGCTGAGCAAAGTGGGGATCCCCTGCAGCTTTGAGCAGATGGCGCGCCCCTGCCAGCACCACCACGCCGCGCGGGGGAAGTGTTAGAAGATAGTCGGCCAGCGCCTGATCCCGCTCCCTGTTGTGCTGCTGCCAGCGCTCCGAGCTCATCTCCTGCCACTCGAATAAGGGCTCGCAGAGATGCACCCGCAGCCGCATATGTGCAGGGCGCGCCAGATTGCTCTGGCGCAGAGCGGAAAAGAGAGCCGGAAACTCGGGGGCCATCCAAGCGGGAAAGGCACAGGAGTCGAGCCAGACCGGATAGAGCCGCGCCAGCGTCAGCGGCTCCCCTTGCCAGCGCACCTCACCCGCCAGCCAGGCATCGAGCAAGCCTTGATGGCGGCGGTTGCCGCACTCCAGCACCAGATCGGTCATGATTCCCCAGAGCGCCGGATCACACAGCCAGGCGTGCTGGCGCCGGATAAAATCCGGGTGCCAGTGCGGCTCCCCCAGCCCCACCAGCTTGCCCGCCTGCAAGGCTTCCCGGATGGCGGCAACCGGGGTCATGCATCCCCTTCCTGCCGGATGTGCGGTTGTTGCCCGACCCCATCGACCCGCTCACAAATAAAAGCGCCGATCTTCGCCAACCAGTCGGGATGCACCATCTCCTGATGCAGACAGGGGAAGCGCTCATAGCGGATTTCGCCTTTTGTCAGCGGCTCCCAGCCACGTCCATCCAGCCAGGGCTGGCGGGAAGCTGACGCCTCGATAAAGATCACCTCCCCGTGGTAGCAGTAGTCGACCGGCTGACGGATCAGCCGGTTGTTGTGGCCCACCAGCTCAATCATGGCGCTCACCACCTGCTCGTCGAGCATGGCCAGCGCACTCCCCTCCGCTCCCAGCCTAGCCACCACGTCGCCCCGAGTAAGGGAGTCGAGCGCCTCGTCCGCAACCGCAATCCCCCCCATCCGCAGCAGCGCATCGAGCATCCGCTGCTCGTCGGGCAACGGCTGGGTCTGCCACTGCTGACAGGGGTAGGCATCGAGCAGCAGCACCATGGCCACCTCCTGTCCCTGCTCTTGCAACATGGCGGCCATCCGGTGCACCAGCATGCCCCCGAGCGACCAGCCGAGCAGCCAGTAGGGCCCCTCGCTCTGCTGACGACGCAGCTCAGTCACATAGTCGAGGGCCAGCTCGTCAAAGCTGGCGGGCAGCGGTGCATCCGGCTGGCAGAGCGCCCGTGCCTGCAGGGCATAGACGGCCATGTCGGTCGGCAGATGGGGCACCAATGGCGCATAACACCAGCCGAGCCCGCCGGCGGGATGGACGCAAAAGAGGGTGGGGCCCGATGTACCCGCCTGCGCACCGGACGCTCGCAGGGGCAACAGCATGGGCATTGCCTCCCGTTCGCCGCCAAGACGGCGCGCCAGCTGGGCAGGGCTCGGCGCTTCGAACAGGCTGGCCAGAGTGAGCGCCTGTCCGGTCGACTCTTCAATGCGCACCACCAGCTGCGCCGCCAGCAGGGAGTGACCACCGAGGGCAAAGAAGTTATCGTCGGCGCCGACCCGCGCCAGCCCCAGTATCTCGGCGAAGAGGCGACAGAGCCGCTCCTCCAGCAGGGTTTTCGGCAGCGCCTGACCCACCGCCAACGCCATATCGGGCAGCGGCAACCCCTTGCGATCCAGCTTGCCATTGGGGGTAAGCGGCAGCTCGGCCAAGTTTACCAAGAGCCCCGGCACCATGTAGTCAGGCAAGGAAGCGCCAAGGGTGGGTACCAGCTCGGCCAGCGTCAGATCTCTGCTATCTGCGGCTACCACATAGGCCACCAGACGGCGATCGCCGGGGGCAAATTCGGGGGCCAGCACCACCGCCTGCACCACCCGGGGGTGGCGCAGCAGCACCTGCTCGATCTCCTCCAGCTCGATGCGCTGGCCACGGATCTTCACCTGAAAATCGAGGCGCCCCAGATACTCGATGGCGCCATCCTCGCGCCAGGCAGCCAGATCGCCGCTGCGATAGAGCCGTCCCGTCCCGAAGGGATTGGCAATAAAGCGCTCGGCAGTGAGCTCGGGCTGACCAAAGTAGCCATCCGCCACCTGTACGCCGCCAATCCAGAGCTCCCCCGCTACACCGGGCGGCACAGGCTGCAACCAGGGGTCGAGAATGTGGATGCAGGTATTCCAGACCGGATAGCCGATGGGCACGCTGGTCACCGCCTCGTCTGCCCGGCAGGGATACCAGGTGACATCCACCGCCGCCTCGGTCGGGCCATAGAGGTTGTGCAGGGGGGCTGAGAATGTCCCATACCAGCGCTGCACCAGATCCGCGGGCAGCGCCTCGCCGGAGCAGAATACCTGGCGCAGGGCGCGGCAACGCGCAGGCTCGGCCTGAGTGACAAAGATCTGCAGCATGGAGGGGACAAAGTGCAAGGTGGTGATCCCGGCCTGCTCAATCAGCTCGGCAAGGTAGGCGGGATCCTTGTGGCCACCCGGTTTGGCGAGCACAAGCCGCGCACCTGTCATAAAGGGCCAGAAGAACTCCCAGATGGAGACATCGAAACCGGCTGGGGTCTTTTGCAGCACCCGATCCGCCGGGCCGATGGGATACATGTGCTGCATCCAGAGCAGCCGGTTGACGATGGCACCATGGCTCACCACTACCCCTTTGGGCCGACCGGTCGAACCGGAGGTGTAGATGATATAGGCCGCATCTTCCGGCCCGGGAGCTGGCAGCTCACAAGGTGCTGTCGTTGCCAACTCTACCGCCGCCAGCTGCTCTGCCACACCGGGGGCATCGAGGCAGACAAGTGGCGCGACCACGTCGAGCGGCATCTGAAGCGTATGGCTGGTCAGCACAAGCGCAGGCTCGCTGCTGGCGAGAATGTAGCCGATCCGCTCCGCCGGATAGTCCGGGTCAACGGGCACGTAGACGGCACCTACCGCCATGATGGCCTGCTGGGCGAGAATAAGCTCGGGAGAGCGCGGGATCACCACCGCCACCCGGCAACCTGGGCCCACGCCCCTCCCCGCCAGATAGCAGGTTAGCTGGCGGGTACGCTGGCGCAACTCGTCCACACTCCAGCGCTCGGCGCCACACTCCAGCGCGATGGCGCTCTGATCTGCCGCCGCCAGCCCCTCGGCCAGCAGTGCGCTCAGGGTGGTGGTCGGCAACGGATGGTCGGTTTGGTTCCAGCGCGCCAGCTCAGCCTGCTCGCAGGGCAGCAGCAGCGGCAAGCGCACCGCCAGGGTCTCGTCATCCGCCTCACTCCAGGCCGCCAGATAGGCTACCAGCCGGGCCAGATGACGTTCGCTCTCCTGTTGGCTGAAGCGCCCCTGATGTGCTTCGAGGGTCAGGGTCATAGCGCCTGCCTCCTCGGCAAAATAGAAGGCGCACTCCTCCACCGGCCCCGCCGCCAGCACCTGCACCTCGCCACGAACCTGGTTGTGACCTTCACCAACGCTGAGGGTACGGGCAAAGGGCATCAGGTTGACCTGAGGGCCAAACAGCGGCTGACCCGGCTGGCGCTGTTGCAACCACTCCTGACGGCAGCCCTGATGACGGCGCAGGGCGGCAAATTGCCGTTCGACCTGTGCCAGCAACTCCCCTACCCGGCTGGTGCCGCTCAGCTCGATGCGCAGGGGCACCACATTGACCTTCATGCAGGGGGTATCGGCCGCCACTGAGCCCAGCCGCCCCATCAGCGGAATACCCAGCACCACCTCGCCAGCGCCGCTCATCCGCTGCACATAGCTGGCCACCGCCGCCAGCAGCAGGCTGTAGGGGTGACAGGCCGAACGACTCGCCCGTGCCACCAAAGCCTGCCACTGGCGGCCAGCAAGCCGCTGCTCAAGACGATATGTGGGGCCCGGCCCTTGCGCCGGACGGCGGGAGAGCGACGCAGGGCTCTCCACCCCGGCCAGCTGCTGCACGAAGAAATCGCGATCCCGCGCGGCGCGCGGCGAATCCTGATAGGCCACCTCCTCGGCCAGCAACTCCTGCTGGGTCGCATAACGACAGGGGGCTGGCTGCTGGCCAATGCAGAGCGCCTCATACCAGCTCGCCACCCGCTGGCAGAGCAGGCTCAGGCCAAAGCCGTCAATGGCGATATGGTGCACGGCGATAAACCAGGCCCACTGCTCCTCACCAAGGCGATAGAGGGTAGTGGCAAACAGTGGCCCCCCGGCCAGATTGAAGGGGACGGCCAGCTGCGCACGCATCTCGGCCTGCGCGGCGGCAAGCGGATCGGCTTCGCTGCGCAGATCCCGTTCGCTCAGCTGCCAGCACGCGGGGTTGGCCACCATCTGCGGGCCATCGGCAGTAGCCACAAAGGCACAGTGCAGACAGGGGATCTCGTCGATAGTCTGGCGCACCGCGCGGGTGAAGTGATGGGGTGCCAGCGCCCCCTCCAGCAGCCAGTACTCGCCGGTATTGCAGGCGGGGCTCTGCGGATATTTTTGCTGGGCAAACCAGATGCCCGCCTGAGCTGTGGTAAGCGACCAGCGCGGCTGCTCCCCACGCTGATGGGTGGCGCGCATCGCCATTGTCTGTTCCATGGGAATGTCCTTGCGCAAACATCGAGCGGGCAGCGGCTTGCCCCTGCCCGCATGGCTGAAAAGCGAGGAGGCCAGGCCTCCTCCATAAAGTAGAGTGTCACACCTGCCAGATCGGCTGCGCGCGGGCTAGACCCCCAGAGTGGCACCGCCATCAACCACCAGATCCTGCAGGGTGATATGGCTGGCGGCATTAGAGGCGAGAAACAGCACGCAGGCAGCCACCTCGTCGGGGGTCCCAAGTTTGCCAAGGGGGATCCCCAGCTTGAACTGCCCAGGCAGGCCCGCGATGGTGCGCAGCTCCCCTTCGCGCTGTTCCCCCTCCTGCCACATGCCGTACAGCATCGGGGTTCGGGTCGAGCCCGGCGACACCAGATTGCAGCGCACGCCGTAGGGGGCAAGCTCCAACCCAGCAGTTCGGGTCAGGCTGGTCAGCGCCGCCTTGGAGGCGCCATATATGCCCATCCCCACTCGCGGCACCCGACCGGCATTGGAGGAGACATTGACGATGGCGCCCCTGCGCCGTCCCTGAAACCACGGGGTCAGGGCTCGCATCAGGTAGAAGGGGGCGAAGGTGTTGATGGCAAAGGTGCGCTGCAAGAGGGCTTCATCCACCTCATCGATCCTGCCGGTCGCCAGTACGCCCGCGACATTGACCAGCACATCGGGCCCCAGCCCCTCGTCCAGCAGCTGTTCGCTGCAGCGGGTCACGGCCTCGCTGTCGCTGACATCGATTACCACTCCCTTCACGTTGCCGGGCAGCGCCTCGACCAGTTGCAAATCGAACGCCACCACGCTGGCTCCCACCTCGGCAAAGGTACGTGCCACCGCATGGCCAATTCCCTGTGCCGCACCGGTTACCCAGACGGTTCTGCCTTGCCACTCGCTCATGGGGTGCACTCCGGTTCGCTGACGTGATCTTCGTTGACCTGATAAGCCGTGGCCTGACTGACATTAAGCTGACGGGAGAGGAGCCCCCACCAGTGAGCCAGGGTCGGCGTGCGGGCCAGCTCGGCCAGCTCCACCACCAGCCCCTGCTGACGCCACTCTTCCACCAGCCCCATCACCGCCAGCGAGTCGAGACCGTAGTCGAGCAAGTTGTCATCCTCGGTGGGCTGCTCCTGCTGCATCTCGGCGGGCAGCCGCACCAACACCTGAGCACGTAGCGACTCCCGAGTCAGGGGGCGTTTGCTGGCCGCCATCACCTCGGCCACGGTAATCACCCGACCCGCATTGCGGCTGACGTAGGAGAGCGCCAACAGATGATCCTCGCGGGAGAAGTCGGCGATGGCATCTGCCACCAGGAAGGGGCGGATATCGCGCATAAAAGCATCGACCGCCGTCTGCATCACCCCGATATGGCCGTAGATGCCGCAGATCACCAGCTGATCTCGCCCCCATTCGGCCATCAGCTCTGCCAGCGGCGAGCGGCAAAAAGCGCTGTAGCGCCACTTGGTCAGCACCGTATCCTGCGGCTCGGGTGCCAGCGCCGGAACGATGGGTTGACGCTCCGGCGCCCGGGTCAGCCCCGGCCCCCACATGTCATTGAGCAGCGCCCGATCTGCCTGACTCTGTTCGGCGGGCTGGGCGGTATAGACCACTGGCATGCCGAGAGCACGCGCCTGACGGATCAGGGTGGCGATATGGTCGATGACCTGATTGATCAGCGGATTGTCTGGCCCGTAGAAATCGACGAAATAGTACTGCATATCGTGGACCAGCAAGGCGGCCCGGCCCGGTTCGAAGGGCCAGTTCACCCGCCCGGTGGGCAGCTCCTCTGCGATAGGCAGCGGATAGGCGGCGAGGGATTGAATGGTCATGCACACTCCTTGGCGAGCTGCTCGCGCAGCGTCTGTTTGTCTATCTTGCCGACCGGGGTGTGGGGCAGTTGCTCCACCAGCACCAGGCGATCGGGCAGTTTGTAATCGGCCACCCCCTGCTCGCGCAGGAAACGGCGCAAACGGGGCAGATTGAGGGGCTCGCGGCACATCAAAAAGGCGCAGCTGCGCTCCCCGAGCATGGGATCCGGCATGGCGACCAGTGCCGCCTGCCGCACCTCCGGGTGGGTCAGCAACAGCTCTTCAATCTCGAGGGCGTCGATCTTCTCCCCACCCCGGTTGATCTGATCCTTGTTGCGCCCCACCACCATCAGATGACCGCTGGGCAAGCGGCAGACCAAATCGCCGGTGCAGTAGAAACCGTCCCGATCAAAAGCCCGCTGATTGTGGGCATCAGCCTTGAAGTAGCCGCGAAAGGTGTAGGGTCCACGCGTCCAGATCTCGCCGCACTCGCCATCTGGCAAGGGGCGTCCGTCGCCGCCCCGCACCTCGACCTCGTCGCCCGGGCTCATCGGGCGGCCCTGGGTATTGACGATGTGCCACTGGTCATCCTCGATGCGGGTGTAGTTGACCAGCCCCTCGGCCATGCCGAACACCTGCTGCAGGCGGCAACCAAGGCGGCTCGCTACCGCATCGGCATGAGCCGGGCTGAGGCGCGCACCGCCCACCTGCACACACTCTAGGGAGGTCTGCGGATAGTGGCTGGCCGCCTCCAGCCAGAGCGCCAGAGCCGGTGGCACAAGTGCCGCCCAGTTGACCTGATGGCGCTGCACCAGCGGCAGACAGGTTGCAGCAGAGGGATCCTTTGCCAGCACCACGCAGCCACCGGCATAAAACACCCCGAGTGCCCCGGGGGAGCTCAGGGGAAAGTTGTGAGGTGCCGGCAGAGCGCAGAGATAGATCACCCGCGTATCCCAACCGCACACCGCTACGCTCTGGCGCACACTGTAGCCATAGTCATCGTGGGTACGGGGGATCAGTTTGGGGGTGCCGGTGCTGCCGCCGGAGAGCTGGAAAAAAGCGACTTGATCGGCCGGGGTAGGAGTTGGCGCGATGGCCGTCAGCGGCGAACCATCAGCACGGGCTATGGGGTCAGGCTGACACCATGCAAATCCCGACTGAAGATCGGAGCCTTCTACCTGCTCGAACAGCAGTATCTGGCAAGAAGGCGATACCAACTCATCAAGGGCCGCGAGGCTCCCCGCTTCACCGGCAAAGCCGGGATGGGAGGGGCTGAGTACCAGCAAGGCGGGCTCAATCTGGCGGGCAAAGGCCACCAGCTCGCGCCGCTGATGGCTGTAGAGGGCATGCACCGCCACTACTCCGCAGCGGATCAGGGCAAACCAGCAGATATAGAACTCGGCGCAGTTGGGCAACTGCACCAGCGCTGTATCGCCGTGGCCCAGCCCGCGCGCCGCCAGCCGCGCCGCCAGCGCATCAACCTCACGCTTTAACTGGCCATAACTAAGGGTTCGCTCGCCGCAGATCAGGGCCGTGCGCTCGGGATACCGTGCGGCGGAGTCATCGAGCAGGGCGGTGAGCGGTTGTCCGCGCCACCACCCTTGTGCCCGGTAATGGGCTGCCAGCTCGGCGGGCCAGGGGGTAAAGGGCACCAGCGGCTTCATGCGGTTACCTCCGGCTCCCGGCTTTCGAGGCCGAAGGCACGCAACATGGTGCCTAGCTTGGCGGCGGTCTCCTGCCACTCCGCTTCCGGCGAGGAGCCCACCACGACCCCGGCGCCAGCATAAAGCCGCAGTTGCCTGCCAGCCAGCACGCCACAGCGAATGGTGACTACCCACTCGCCATTACCATCGGCATCCATCCAGCCGACGGCGCCGCAGTAGAAGCGGCGATCGTACCCCTCGAGCCGGGCGATGGCCTGACGTGCTGCCGAGAGCGGCGTGCCGCATACCGCTGGCGTCGGGTGCAGTGCCAGCGCCAGAGCCAGCACGGGAGAGGGCTCATGGAGCCGCCCGGCGATGCGGGTCGAGAGGTGCCACATGGTAGGAGTGGCGATCACCTGCGGCTCCAGAGGGACGTCCAGCTCGCGGCAGAAGGGAGCGAGGGCCGCAGCGACTGCATCGGCCACCAGCGCATGTTCATAGCGATCCTTCTGCGCCCCCAGCAGTTCGGCACTGGCCGCCTGTTGATCGGAAAACGCGTGGCGCGGACGGGAGCCCGCCAGCGGATTGCTCACCACCGCCATCTCGCTGCGCGATACCAGCAGCTCGGGGCTCGCACCAAGCAGGGTCTCCCCCTCCGGCAGCGGGATCTGGAACACATAGGCGCCCGGATTCTGGGCCAACAGAGAGCCATAGGCGTGTGCGGGGGAGGTCTGCTCTGCGCTTTGCACATCGATGGCGCGCGACAACACCACTTTCTCGAGTTGCCCCTCGCTGAACTGCTGCAACGCCGCCCGTACCGCCCCCTGATAGTGGGCAGAGCCGGTCACTTCGCTCACCTCGCCATGGAGCTGGCAACAGCGGGCGGGTAACAACGCATCCCGTTTGACCCACTGCGATTGCGCCGGGATCACCAGATGCCAGGGGGATTGGGTATCAAACGGAATGGCGCCGATGGCGATGGGATTGACCATCCCCTGCTGGCGCAACCGACGCAGATGGGCGAGCAGCTTCTCCGGCGGGATGCCGGTAAAACTGTCGTGGATACCGGAGGCGACCAGTACCCTGTCACCGCTGGCAAAACAGCACACTTTATCCAGCCCGACCGCTGTGGCGGGCCACTCTCCTTCCAGTGCATGGTCACACATGACGGTGCTACTCCTTGGAATGAATCACTGCCTGATACGACTTAATGTGAGTCATTTGACTCACCAGATATCAGGGTGAACGGCATCCTAACAAGGAGCGAAAAAACGATCAATACAAATGAGAATCAATTTCATTAACTTCTTTTTAGTCAAAAGAGGGTGACGAACGAAACTGAGCTTCGCCGATAAAAAAGAGTTGCGATCGGAGCAAATTCAACTTGATAATGATAACGCTTATCATTTGAATGTTATGGAAGATGTAAATAATGAAATCCTCAACCTCCCGTTTTATTGCTCCCAGCCTGCTGGCCACCACCATCGTCACTCTGCTGACCCAGCAAGCCATCGCCGCCAGCAACACCCCTCAAGCCGATGAGGTGATCACCGTCACCACCACGGCGCACAATACCCGCTCGGCCCCCGCCTCCATCTCGGTTATCAGTGCCGAGCAGATCAAGGCCGCACCGGTCAATGACCTTGCCGACCTGCTGCGCCACGAAGTAGGCATCCAGGCCGAGACCGACACCAATGGCCGCAGCGATATCGGCATTCGCGGCATGTCCGGCAAGTACACCCTAGTGCTGGTGGATGGCAAACGCCTCTCCTCCTCCAATGCCCTGTGGCGCGGCGGCAACTTCGACAACACTCCCGTGCCCCTTGGCATGATCCAGCGGGTCGAGGTGATCCGTGGCCCCATGTCGGCACTTTACGGCTCCGATGCCATCGGTGGTGTCATCAATATCATCACCAAACAGCCGGGCAAAACCTGGCAAGGGGCGGCCGATGCCGACTTCAAGGCCATCGAAGGCAAGGATGGCGGCGATCAGCACAGAACCAACCTGGGCTTTACCGGCCCGCTGACCGACAACCTGCTGATCCAGATGAACGGCGAGGTGTATGACCGTCAAGCCTGGGCCCCCACCGAAGCTGCTGACGACATCCCCCTTATCGAAGCCAAACAGACCCACAACTTCGCCTCTACCCTCAGCTGGCTGGTGGATGAGCAGCAGCGCTTCGAACTGGATTACCTCTACAACCAGGATGAGCGGCCTCTCGATATCTTCCGCAAAACCGGCAACAAGGTGCACAGCCGCCAGCAGCAAAACGATCGCAACCTGTTTGGTCTGACCCACAAGGGGAACTGGAGCTGGGGTGACACCACCGTCATGGCCAACTACGAGACCTCCCAGATCGACGACTTCAACACCAGCTACTCTGCCCCACAGCAGCGGGAGCTGGAAGAGAACACCTTGACCCTCAAGGGCTATACCAACCTGGCGCTGGCCAACCACTACCTGACCCTGGGTGGTGAATATCTGGATCGGGAGCTGGTGGATGCGGTGAGCTACAAGGATATCGGCGGCAAGGAGAGTCACTCCCAGGAGGCGCTGTTCGCTCAGGACGAGATCGGCCTGACCGACAGCCTGACCTTCACGCTGGGCGGCCGTTACGATCACCACGAGATCTACGGCAGCCACTTCACCCCGCGCGGCTATCTGGTCTATGAGATGAACGATGTGGTGACCGTCAAGGGCGGGGTCAGCCAGGCCTTCAAGGCTCCGGCACCACACCAGTACTCCAACGGCTACAGCATCGAGAGCTGCGGCGGCAGCTGCCGCATCTATGGCAGCGACAAGGTCAAGCCGGAAACCAGCACCAACTACGAGCTGGGAGTCATCGCAGGAGAAGGGATCTGGGAGACCAGCGCCACCCTGTTCTACTCCGACATCGACGACATGCTCACCTTCAAGCAGTTGCCGAACTCCACTGACCGCACCTGGTACAACCTGGAGAAAGCCACCACCAAGGGGCTGGAACTGACCGGCAAGCTCGATCTGACCGACGATATCAACCTCGGCGCCAACTACACCTACCTCAAGGCTGAAGGCGATCAGGGTCAGGCACTGCCCGAGCGGCCTGAGCACAAGGCCAATGCCAAGATCACCTGGCAGGCCACCGAGCGGGTAAATGCCTTTGTCGGCACCACCTACACAGGCACCCAGTTTGCCGAGCAGACCGTCAACAAGGTTGTCGTACTGCACAAGCTGCCCAGCTATCAGACCTTCGATCTCGGCACCGGCTTCAAGGTCACCGAGAACTTTGACCTGCGACTGGGGATCAACAACCTGACCGACGTGCGCCTGCAAGAGAAAGACACCGTCTTCCAGAACGTCGAACCGGGTCGCAGCTACTACGTCAGCGGCTCAGCCCGCTTCTAAGGTAGCCAAGGCCGATATAACAGAGCGCGGGCCCATGCCCGCGCTCTGTTAACCAAGAGAATAAGGGGAAGATCCCCACTGGACAGCAAAGAGCATGCAGATTTCCATTTGTCATCAGGATCGCTCATGTTCACCTCACTTCTGAATGCTTCACCCCTTGCCACCCTGCCCACCCCTGACGAGATGTTAAAGGCAAGACCCTGTCCGGCACGGCTCGCTCGCCAGATCGCTCGCAGCCGCCAGCAAGCCTGCCATATTCTGCAGGGAGAGGATGATCGCCTGCTGCTGGTGATCGGCCCCTGCTCCATTCACGATCCGGCAGCCGCCCGCGACTATGGTGGCCGGCTCGCTGAACTGCAGGGCCAATACGGGGAGCAGCTGCAACTGGTGATGCGCACCTATTTCGAAAAGCCGCGCACGACGCTCGGCTGGAAAGGATTTATCTTCGATCCCGACCTCGATGGCAGCGATCAACTGGAAAAGGGACTAACCCAGGCCCGGGAGTTACTGTTGGCACTTGGACAGGAAGGGCTCGCCTGTGCCACCGAATTTCTCGATCTCACCAGCATGCTCTATCTGGGGGATCTCATCAGCTGGGGCGCCATCGGTGCCCGCACCACCGAATCCCAGCTCCACCGCCAGCTGGCCTCGGCCCTTCCCTGCCCCATCGGTTTTAAAAACGGCACCGATGGCAATATCCGGATCGCAGTCGAGGCGATCCTCGCCAGCCGGGCGGCCCACCTCTATACCCAGCCTTCCGGTGATGGCCAGCTGGCACTGGTGCGCAGCCATGGCAACCCCGACTGCCACCTGATCCTGCGCGGTGGCCGCCAGCCCAACTATCAGAGCTGTCATGTGGCAGAGGCTGGCGACTTGCTGCGCCAGCAGCATCTCTCACCCCAGCTGATGATCGATTGCAGCCACGGCAACAGCCAGAAACAACATGCCCACCAGCTGCTGGTTGCCCGTGACATTGCCGACCAGCTGGGTGCTGGTAGCCATGCCATCGCCGCCATCATGGTGGAAAGTTTTATTTGCGAAGGGCGTCAGGAGATTGGCAGCAAACCGCTGCGCTACGGCCAGTCGATCACCGATAGCTGCATCGGCTGGGAACAGACAAGGCAACTGCTCGATATGGTGGCAGAAGGGGTGGAGGCGCGCCGTCAGCAGCGGGTCGCCCTGGCGGGATAAATAGCGGATTATTCAGATAACGCAGAAAAGAGTGTGGCCCCAATGGGGCCACACTGTTGTTCACTATCTGACGCTCGTCAGGCGACTGACTCACGCTCAACCAGCTGGGCTTCAAATTTGAGCGCCAGGCCGTCCACCGGCTTGTGATCGAGCAGACGCAGCGCCAGCTCGGCAGCGCGGCTGCCCATCTCCTCGATGGGGTAGCGCACCGTGGTGAGCTTGGGATAGATGTAGCGGGCGTAGGGGATATCGTCGAACCCCACCACCGAGACCTGCTGCGGGATCTTGTAACCCCGCTCCAGCAGGCAAGAGATGGCGCCGGCCACCATGCCGTCATTGAAACCGAGCACGGCGGTGAACTCGACACCGCGCGCCAGCAGTTCGCTCATCGCCACATAGCCGCCATTTTCGTCGGCATAGGCGCGGCTGACGAGAGCAGGATCAAAGGCGATCCCGGCTCTGGCCAGGGTCTGGGTGTAACCGGCCATCCGCTGCTGACCATCGACAAACTCTTCATCATCGGAGGTGATAAAGGCGATGTTACGATGACCGGCATCCAGCAAGTGCTGGCACGCGGTGGTGATCCCCGCCTGGTTATCGAGCCAGACGCAGCGATCCTCAAAGCCCGGCACCTGACGGTTGATAAACACGATGGGGGTAGAGCCTGCCGCCAGCTCGCTCAGCTCCTCGTCCGGGAGCGCCTTGCTGTGGAGGATCAGCGCATCGCACTGGCGCTGCAGCAGCGCCTGAATGGCGTGACGCTCGCGCGCGATATCGTGGTTGCCAGACATGACGATGGTGAACTTGTTGGCCTGATCGACCATGGTTTCGATGCCACGCATCATCTGGGCAAAGAAGGGGCCGCCGCAGAGGTCGCCAACCAGCACGCCAATGCAGTTGGAACGCTTGCTGACCAGTGCCTGGGCAAAACTGTTGGGTCGAAAATTCAGTTCCTTCATGGCCGCCAGTACGGCCTCACGCTTTTCCGGTGCTACCTGTGCCGTGTTGTTGATAACACGCGACACGGTGGAGATAGACACATTTGCCAGCTGAGAAACGTCTTTAATCGTTGCCACTATCCATTCCTTTATTGTGGGGGAACCTGTCGGTGCCGACGCCCGAGTATACCCTGCGGCCTGATGCAATTCCCGGAGCCAGGTCACCAGGCATGTTTCCTTTGGTAACAAAACCTTACCCGATGATACCCGGCAGCAGGGAAATTTGAAAACAGGGGCCGGCTGGCGGCCCCCGACTCAATAGGCGTGATTGAGCTCCCGCTCTGACATGAAGCGCAGCGGCTGCTGCAGCTTGTGCTGATAAATGAGATCGAACGACAACACGTTTTGCACGTAGTTGCGGGTCTCCTTGTAGGGAATACTCTCGACCCACACGTCCATCGGCTTGTTGTCACTCTGCTCTCGCCAGCGTTTTACCCGTCCCGGCCCGGCGTTGTAGGCGGCCGCCGCCAGGATCCGGTTGCCGTCATAGACATCCAGCAAGCGCTTGAGATAGGCGCTCCCCAGACGAATATTCATCGTCGGATCAAACAGTTGCTGCTCGTTGCGATAGGGCACCCCCAGCTTGCCGGCAGTCTCTTTGGCAGTAGCAGGCATCAACTGCATCAGACCGCGCGCCCCCACCGGCGACTGGGCCAGCGGATAGAGGGCACTCTCCTGACGGGAGATGGCATAGAGCAGGCTGGTGTTCATGGTGCGCTCTTGCGCCATCTGGGAGAAGGTGCGCTTGAGCGGCAGCGGGAAGCGCAGGTCCAGGGCATCCCACGCTTCGGCGCGAATGCTGGCGAGAATGGCCAACTCGTGCCAGCCCTGATTGAGGGCGATATGACCAAACTCGATGCGCTGGGCCACCGGATTGCGATCCATGTTGTGGATCCACTCCGAGCGGGCCGCCGCAATCTCGTTCATCGACAGCAGCTCGCGTACCCGCAACAGGAAGGGCCAGCGCTGACTGGCCGTGCGCCAGTCCGGTACATGCTTGACGCTCTGGTTCTTGATGCGATAAGGCACCCCGGTGCGCTGGGCGGCCATGAAACCGTAGAAACCGCGCAGGTTGGCAGTCTCCAGATAGAGATCCCGCGCCGGTTTTTGCTGCCCCTGCACCTCAAGGGAGCGCGCCATCCAGTAGCGCCAGCGATCCTCTTTCTGACGGGCCATCGGCATCATCTTCACCCAGCCGGAGAGGCCACGCCAATCCTGCTCCCAGATGGCCAGTCGCGCCCGAAGCTCGGTGATGTCGGGATCCGCCAGCTTTTTCACCGTGCTGTCGACCCAGCTGCGCTGGGCAATGGAGCGATCCAGCAGCAGGCGGCGGGCAATGGCACGCTCTACCGGTTTCACCTCGGCCTGGGTCAGGCCGAAACGGCTGCGAAACAGCGCAAGCTGGCGCAGCACCGACTCCGGCTCCTGATTAGCATAGCGGGTCAAACCGAGGGAGAGCAGCTTGCGGGAATAGGGATTGCTGCTGAAATAGGCCGGGTTCATCGCCTTGGCTGGCTGCTCGAACAGGGTCACCATCTGATCGCCATAGCTCTGCAAGCCGCTACCCAGGGTCGCGCCAAGGTGGCGGATCAGATTGGGGTTTTCCGCCTCGAACGCCAGCGTCATCCGCTGCCAGATCTTCTCCTGGGTTCGCTGACCGGATGCCTGCCACAGCTGGAACAGCGGTGAGCAGGCATCGGGGCGCGATTGGCCGCTCATCCAGATCTTGCCCGCCCCCTGCAACGCCTCTTTCGGCTTGCCGGTGTAATAGAGCGCCTGATAGTGCATGCAGAGCAGATCGGTGGAGCTCGGCTTGGCCGGATAGAAGCGCAGGAACTGCGACCACTGCTGGCTCTGGGCCAGATAGGTCAGATAACTGCGCTCCAGCCTGTTGGACTGGGGGGTATCTCCATGCTGGCGGATAAAGCGGGTCACATCGTTGTAATCCGCCGCCCCCGGACGAAAGGCGAGCTGATAGTAATCGAGGTAAGGGAGCAGGGGGTAATGGGTCAAACGGGCACGAATTTGCTGGAAACGGGCCTGATCATTGGCCCGTACGGCGTCATACGCCTGACGGTAGAGCGTCTGGTCGGCAGTCTGCGCCATCAGGGTCGGCACAAACAGCGCCGACAAAACAATTCCCCATACAGCTTTCACTGAACATCTCCATTGAGGGCAATACACCGCCCGGTGGCGGTGGGTCTACTGCCTCTCATTCTACCCGTTGCCGGGCAGCGCTACAGCGGGGAGCAGGGACTATTTTTCTGCCTCGCTCAGCTGCATTTCACGCAGTTGCTCCGGTCTGGTCAGCCGCTGTACATATTTCTCCAGATAGGGCACCGGCAGCGGCTTGGAGGCGAGATAGCCCTGATAAAAACTGCACCCCTGCGCCTTGAGAAACTCCAGTTGCTGACGGGATTCCACCCCTTCCGCCGTGACGTTAAAGCCCATATGGCGCGCCATGGCGATCACCGCCTCGACGATGGCCATGTTGTCGCCATCTTTCGGGATGTCCTGGATGAAGGAGCGGTCGATCTTGAGCTCATCGGCAGGCAGCCGCTTGAGGTAGCTCAGGGAGGAGTAACCGGCGCCAAAATCGTCGATGGCAAAGCTGATGCCGAGCTCCTTGAGCTCGGTCATCTTGCTGATGGTGTCCTCGGCATGACCCAGCACCACGGATTCGGTGATCTCCAGATTGAGGCAGGCCGGATCCATGCCGGTTTGCGCCAACACATCGTGGATCCGCTCGACAAAGTCGGTGGCATGGAACTGCTTGGCACTGACGTTGACCGAGATCTGCGGAATATGGATGCCGTTCTCCTCCCACAGCACATACTGGGCGCACGCCTCGTGCAGCACCCAGTTGCCGATATCGACAATCAGGTCCGTCTCCTCGGCAATGGGAATAAATTCGGCCGGCGAGACCAGCGAGCGACCGGCCGGCTGCCAGCGAATGAGCGCCTCGACACCAATGATATCGCCGCCATCGACCATATGCTGGGGCTGATAGTAGAGGGTCAGCTCTTGCTGGCTGAGGGCGTTGCGCAATTCGTTGTGAATGAGCAGACGGCGATCCGCCTGCTGCTGCATCGAGGCATCGAAGAAGCGACGGGTCTTGCGGCCAGCGGACTTAGCCTGATACATGGCGGTATCCGCCTGCTTGAGCAGATCATCGACCC
The DNA here is from genome assembly GCF_049171255.1 of Aeromonas sp. 603757. NCBI lineage: Bacteria > Pseudomonadati > Pseudomonadota > Gammaproteobacteria > Aeromonadales > Aeromonadaceae > Aeromonas > Aeromonas sp. 603757. The sequence goes on from NZ_JAAKOE010000015.1 coordinate 123,898, forward strand.
CCTGCTCCCGATCCGGAAACAGGGTAATGCCGACACTGGCGCCGATGTGCAGCACTTGCCCCACATAGGTATAAGGAGCGGCAATCTCGGTGATAAGCCGTTCGGCAATGATATCGGCCTGCATCTCCGCCTGGGGCGGGCTGGCCGAGAGCGATGGCAGCAGCAACACAAACTCGTCACCGCCGAGGCGGGCCAGGCAATCCCCCTGTCGCACCAGCCGTTTGAGACGGGCGGCGACCTCCTTGAGCAGCCAGTCACCGGTGGCGTGGCCGAGGGAGTCGTTGATGGTCTTGAAGTGATCGAGATCGATAAAGAGCAGCGCGCCAATCAAGCCATCGCGGGTCGCCTCGTTGAAGGTATGCACCAGAGTCTCGTGGAGCTGACGGCGATTGGGCAATCCGGTCAGCTCGTCGTAATAGGCGAGATCCTGAATGCGTCGCTCGGCCGCCTTGCGCTCGGAGATATCCTCGAAGCAGATGACAAAGTGGCTGATCACCCCCTTCTCGTCCTGCACCGGCGTCACTATCTCCCACTGGGGATAGGTGTGACCATCGGCATGGCGACGCTGGGTCTCCCCCTGCCAGCGGCTGAGGGTATTGAGCTCGTAGCCGAGCCCGCCCAGATTGGGCCAGAGATCCTCTTCCAGATGCAGACCCAGCACCGACTGGCTGTCAAAGCCGGTGATCTGGCTGAAGGCGTTGTTGACCCGCAGGATCTTGAACCCCGGATCCGTAATGATGATCCCTTCGTGGGTCTCGAATGCAACGGCAGAGAGGCGCATCTGGGCATCGGATTGCAGACGCTCCAGCTCGGCCACCATCCGTACCGAGAAGGTATTGAGCACCGAGGTGAGGTTGCTGGTATCTGCCGGGGCCGAATAGAGCAGCGCTAGATGGCCCAGAAGTTGGCCTCTGGCATCAAACAGCGGCTGACCATAATAAGTCTGCCCGGCCGCCAGCCAGGGTTGATACTCCTGCGACTCGTCGATCACCTCGAAACAGATGGCCCCTTGCTTGTAGAGCTCCTGACAGGGGGAACCCGCCAGCGGGTAGTCTTTAAGCGACAGCCCGTCGGCGGCCAGCACTTTGACCCGGTCGGCACCGCACAACTCCCCCACCCAGACCGCATCCACCTTGAGGATATGGGCCAGCTGGCTGACCAGGGTATTGAAGAAATCGAGTCCGGTGCGGGCAGAGAGCGCCTGCGCCAACTGGGTGAGCAGGGTGGTTTGCAGCAATGGCAAAGAAAGGTTGAGAGAGGAGACCGCACTGTTGGCGGTATCAAGAGGGGCCAGCCAGCCACAGCAGATCTGCTGGGTAGGCACAAACTGGCCGCTCCAGAGCACATGGTTGAGCTGCCCCTGATCATCTTTCAGATGACCGATGAACTGTTCAGGCAGATGTGATTCATGAAGCCGGACGAGAAAGTCGGCAAAGCCTGCCTCATCTTCCGGTAACAGGCGAGCGGCCCAGGGATGATTGCCCTCCCCTTGCCACTGCTGGTAGGCCCCCTGATCAGAGAGACTCCACTGATCATGTTGCCGATCGAAAAACCACATGACTTGCGTGGCCTGCTGCTTCATTTACCACTCCAACACAACAACCAACCACGTTTGATGTCCAATCAGGCATAGCAACGCCCCCTGCATCCGCTCATCAGATCAGAGGTTGCGAGGGAAGAGTACAAACATGCGATATCAAGCAGTGGAAACCGGACATGAGGTCGACACGAAGTGCTGCCAAGAAGGGACAGAAACGATCCTATTCCCGTCATACTGCCTGCCAGTTTCATGGAGCTCAAGCTGTTTTTGGCACGAAACCGGAAAAGATCACAATTTATAAGTTGCTGAATAGCCAAGGGAAGGTTATGTGACATGGATCACATTTCAATCTTTACCAATGAGTAATCTGAAGGTGAAGACACAAGCAAGACGACCCGAAGGGGGCCAATATGAAAATCGAAATTACCAGCAAAATCATCGACATCACCCCGGCTATCCGCGAGCGCATCGAATCCCGTTTTGAAAAGCTCGAACGTCTTCAGGTGCCTCTCATCACACCCCATGTGATTGTTTCCAAAGAGCGTCTGATGTTCACTGTCGAAGCCAGTGCTGGCATCCCCAACGGCAAACTGTTTGCCCAAGCAGAGCATGAGGATCTCTACGCCGCCATCAACGAACTGGGGCAAAAACTGGAGCGCCAACTCAACCGTCACACCGAAAAGCCGATTGCCCGTCGTGCCAATGCAGCGCTCAAAGAGCAGCCGCAACCGGATGAAGCTGACGCTTGATAGCATGCCGCAAGGCTAATAATTCCAAAGAGCATAAAGGCGGGGTCACCCGCCTTTTTGTTGCCTGTGATTTGCCGACAAGCATCGCGTTACGTCAGTGAACAGGCGCCATCAACTGAGCCAGTGCAACCGGGTATCCACCCCCTCTTGCAAACGATCGAGGATCGGCAGCAATACCAGCGGATCCTCCTGGCGTGGCATATCGGCCAGCTTTCCTTGCAACCGCTCCCGCGCCAGCGGTGACAGGTTGTCGTAGACAGCCTCATCCAGCAGTGGCTGTTTGACCGCCAGCGGCGGTGTTTGCAGCGCCAGCCAGAGCCGCACATCCACCATGCTTCCCCCCTGCTGCAGCCGCTCATTGATGGCACTGCAGTCACTCCCCGCCCCTTCAGCCACCAGCACCTCTGCCGGTCTCAGCGCAAAGTGCATACGCCAGTCACGGCTCTGGGGAGTGGCCGCCGGTTTGGCATCAAACCAGGGCTGCTCCTCCACCGCGTCGGTCAGCAGGGCCAGATGCAACCGGAAATCCGCCCGATCCCCATGCTGCAGGTCACGGTTGAGGCGCTGCCCCAACTGACCCTCATCAACGAGCAGGTGATTACGGATTGAACTGGGCAGCATGAGATAACTCTCTAAAATGGCAATTTCACTGGTTATCGGCCACAAATCCAATTCTTTTAATGGAAAAATCCTGCTTGGGGGTTCACAAATCCGGAAGATCTGTTAGTATGCGCCTCGCACTTGTGGAGGGGTTCCCGAGCGGCCAAAGGGATCAGACTGTAAATCTGACGGCTCTGCCTTCGAAGGTTCGAATCCTTC